>CAJJPN010000021.1:0-21454 GCA_905193635.1 Coriobacteriaceae bacterium | reverse complement strand
GGTCAGAAGTTCAAATCTTCTAACGCCCACCAAATGTTCGCAGCTCAGAGGCTTCGCCTCTGAGCTGTTTTGTTTTACGCCGCCAAGCCAAGAGGGCGTCACGGCGCCCAAAGCCGCCTCAACAACGCCAGAAACCACCCCAACCAAGCCCACAGTCGCCCAAACAGTCTCGGCGAGTGCCTCGCCCGGGCCTGGATGGGCCTCGATGCCACGTCCGGACAACCTTCCTATAGTCAGGTCTAATACTTTTCTGCGAAGTGAACGAGCTTATTTGGACCCCCGAAGCAGGCACACTTTTTGAAGCCAAAACCGCAGGATTCCAATGTCAAAACCGCAGGTAATAAGCCGCCAAAAGTGTCGATGCTTCGGGGGTCCATTTTGACTCGTTCACTTCGCGGAAAAGTATTAGACCTGAAAATAAGGCCCCTGGCCCCACCGCCAGCAACCGCCCCTACCAATGTTGACGCGCCTCGATAACCGTTTGCCAAAGCTTAAACCGCTTCGTTTCGACGCGCTTGAGGGCAAAATATCGCTGCTCCTCGCTCATGGGCTTGTTAAAAATGGGTCGCTTATTCCGATGCAGCTTGCGCCGGATGCGCTCGCACAGGCGAACGAGTTTGTCGTAGTCGCTTGCCTGATCGGTCGTCACCGTAAAGTACGCGACCCCATTGAGCATCTGCAGCTCGTTGCGGCGCTCGGCATCCTTGTGGATTTTCTCGCTTCCATCATGAATGGCGTCGCTGTCGTAATCGACCAGCGCGGTCAGTACTTCGGGCAGCAAGCCAGCCCTTACTTTATCCAGGCCCACCTCTGCTTTCGCCGTAAGCGTGATGTCGGGCGTGCGCTCCAACACGCGCAGTTTGCGGTTGCGCCCATCGTTGTAACCGTCGCGAATGAAGTACTTCTTGTTCAGCTCGGCCTTGCCCAGCGCAAGCCCGCCGTAATATGCAGGCAGCGACATGAACATGCAAAGCCCCGACTCCCTTGGAGACCGTGAGCCCTCTTCCACGTACGGAAGCAACGCCCTCGCCTTAGCGGCGCCTCTCACCTTTGATGCCCGGTCAAGGTACGCCGCGATGAGCTCCTTAGTCGTGAGCCTGCCATCGCGCATGCCCGCATCCCTGCTTGTTACCCCACCGGGAGCAAGGTTATCCAGCCGGTAGTCCGATGTCATGGCATAGCCGGCGTAGATGCCCTCCGCCGCATCGCCATCGTGCGCGGCCTGCAAAAACGCCAGCTCGGGAGAGCACACGTACGCATCCAGGTCGCCCATCCAGTGGCCCAGCGAGATAAACGAACCCGCCGGGAGCTCGTTGGTGCACAGGTGCGTCTTAACATGCTTGCTCCGCCGACGGTCGGCGCGCGACGGCACCAGCAAATCCAGCGTTTGGATCCCCAGGTCATAGCGATCGATAAACTCCTGCGCCTCTTGGTCCAAGAGCGTGCAAGCGCCCGCAATCGACACGACCTCTGGTTCCGAATCCCCAAAGCGAGGGTTCGGGATGTGCGCCAAGAGCGCCAGCGCAGCGTTATGTGAAACGATAAAGTACCCCATGGCGCGAAGATAGCACGCGCGTCGGCGGCGGCTCGCGACCCTGGCGAGTTTTCGGCAAACAACCGGCCATTTTCTGCCGCGGCGCAACCGAAGTGTTCATTCGTCGACGTCTAGCTGCAAATCCGTCAAGCTTTTGGCAAGGTTGCCGCTCAACTGACCAAAAGCTGACCATTTGCTTGCCCATTTGCTTGACGGCACGCCCTCGCCAAAATGCTCCGCGACTTCTCGGACGGTCGAAGTGCTCGTTTAGCGACCACGCACCCGCCGCTGGGGTATCCTTGGAGCACATGCACCGCAAGCCGCACAAAGGAGCTGCCATGCGCACCGAGCTCGATGTTCCCTTTTCGCACAAAGACAAGGCCAAGGCCCTGGGCGCCAAGTGGGACCGGGCCAAGAAGATCTGGTACGTGCCCGATGGCGTCAACCCCGAGCCCTTTGCCGCGTGGCTGCCCGGCGTGGATCGCTCCGACCCCAGCGCGCCCTATATTTACCTGGTGCTGGGCAAGCGCGAATGTTGGAAGTGCCACGAGCAGACAACGGTCGCGGCCTTTGGCATTCCGTATTGGGCGGCCGAGGACTCAAGCAGCAAGGCTGCACCCAGCGATGCGCCCACCATCGACGACGCGGGCCACATCGCGATCGACACCGCCCACGCCAACGCCGTAGCCATCGTCCCCGCGCTGGGCTGCGTGCCGGCCGAGATCCGCGACTACCTGCGCGAGCGCTGTGGCTACAAGCCCACAACGTCGCGCACCACCAAGACCGTATCGCTCGCCAGCACCTGCACCGGCTGCGGCGCGCTGCAAGGCAGCCATTACCTGTTCGAGGAGCCCACGTCGCCGTTTGCGCTCACGGCCATCAACAAGCTACCCGCGCTGGAGTTCGTGCGCGTTGAAGTCGCCGGCGTCTATGGCATCCCCGACAGTCACGACAACTACGACCAGGCGCTCTTCACCTGGGCACGCGACCACCACACCCAGTTCCACAAAACTTTGTGCGAGGGGATCTACCTGTAGGACAAAACTCGAAAATCGAGTCCAGACTTCCTCGGAAATCGAGTGCGAAAATCCTCGAAAATCGAGTATACGCAGGTAGTTGAGTTGCTTGAGCACTCGATGTCTTCGCCCGAGCGTGGATAATCTCCCGTTTTTGACAGCCTTTCAGCCCAAAATCGTCCGAAAATCCACGCTCAATTTTCAATCGTCCAAAAATCCTCGATCGTCAGCAGGCAACTAGGCATCCGTCTCGTCGTAGGTAATGGCGCATTCGCAGGTTGGACATTGTTGAGGATAGACTGGAAGGCGCAGGCCTGTTCGAGCGCGTGAGTCGGCGGCGCGCTTGTCGCGGGTGTCGATGAAGCTGATGTCTAGGCATGGGAGGTCTGCGCCGCAGCTTGGGCACGGCAGACAGATTTGGCTGCAGGTGGCCTCGACGAGCGGGAACAGGCTCCGGTCCATTAACGCTCGCGGTAGGTTTCCGTACACGCCTCGCGCGATATCGCTTCGCCATCCCATGGGCTCCCCTTTCCCGTTTTAACCGTTGAGGAGAGGATGGCAGGATCGTGCAGCTCTCGATGCGGCGCAGCGCGATTCGATCAATCGACATGATTAGACAGCGACAGGCTGCACCCAACTAATACGGAACAACGGCTTCCGCATGACGACGCGATTCCGAGAAATCGAACTCGGCGCGATGGGCTTCGAGGAAACGAGCGTTTGGACGTAAGCGATGTTCGTCCGGTTCGCGCAACACCGAGCCCGCAAACATCGCATAGTCCGTATGCTGCAGAAGATACGACCCGCAAAATTGATAATCGCCGCGCACCAGTTCGAACGAAATTAGATGAGCATCGAAGAGCGAATGCAGGTCGCGGCGCAGCAGAATGCCGTTGCTGACAACTTGTGACTTAGGACCCGAGTAATTCTCGATATGCGCGGCTTCCAGTGCTTCGTCGACGTTGCAGCCCGAGACGGCACATCGACCGGTATAGGCCTCAAAGAGCTCAGTGCGAAAACGCTGCTGGCCGATTCGCTCGCGACGTAGCGCGTAGCGAACCTTTTCATCGTCGCTCGCCGGAGCGCCGGAAAACTCCGCTGTGACCGAAGCGTCCTTCATGTAGGTCATATCAGGGAAGAAGCGCGCGTCGGGTCCGCCCTTATGGACGGGGCCATGCAGCACAAACCAACTGTTCTCGGGCTCGTAGCGCTCGACGAACGCCAGGCCCAGCACCTTGTAGCCAGCGTCCGTTGCAAAGAACACGCCAACGGGAACGCCACACTCCATGCAGTTGATCATCTTTTGGTTGTAATCCTGGTCGCGCCAGTTTTCGACCGATGCGCTTTGCGACGAGTACTTGAGTACCCACGTGCCGTCCTCAAGATAGAGCGGCGGAACATCGGGGTAGGCACCGCGCTTGGAATTGTGCACAGAGAGCGCGAAGGTCTTCTCGCGCGGATGCTTAACGCGCCCGCGACCAGGCCAAAAGATGCCCGAATCGCGCGACACCGGAAAGAGTTCGGAATCAATCGTCAGACGGAAGGGATATTGAGGGCTATCGGCATTGGTGCGATGCGGAAGCTTGTCCCACAGGCCGCCACGCTGCTCCTCGCGCAAGAACCACTCCCAGGCCTGGACATATTCGGATGGCACAAAGCCGCAAGCGCGGTCAAAACTCGGCCGAGCAATCAGCGGAACACTAGAAGCGATGCCGTCCATAAGGAACCTCCAGGAAGAACAGTTCCCCACATTATCGCCTACGCAATGATGACGCCAAACGAAAAAGGCTCACTTCCTTCGAAGTGAGCCCTTGGCCGTCTGCATGTTAGCGAACGTCGGCACTACGATGTTGCAACACCGGCGAGTTTGACAGTCACATCGTATGTCGCAAGGTCCTCGGCCGCGGCGTTGTTAACGCAGTCGGCATCGGTTCCTTCCATCCAAATGTAAATTCGAACCGCTATGCCATCATAACCAACGCGACTTGCGATCTTGCGTGTACCAGCGTCAACCTGATAATCGTCTCCGACCTTGTTCGCAAGCCAACCGGTGCAGTTGCCTTTTTCAATATGCTGGTAGGAAGGCGTTTGAGGCCCACTGGCCGCGTCCTTTACACAAGACCATCCAGCAATAGCGTTTTTATCGTTACCCCTCTCGGTAGGAGAAACTGCAGCGGGAGCGTATACAACCTTTAGAGTTTCATCACCGGTCAGGTTTCCATTAGCATCAATCGTCTGCGTAGTGATACCGACTCGCAAAGAATTCGGGATGGTATCGGTCGTTGGTGCCCCATGGGTGGTAACAACTACGGGCTCTCCGTCAGATCCTTCAAGATACACGTCGGCCATACCGGACTCAGTAATGGTATAGACAATAAACTCACTCTTGAGATAGGCGTAGTGGGTCTCACCACCAGCCTCGTATTCGCCAGACTTGCCGCCCTGCTTAAGGTTAATCTGCGAGTAAGAGGATACTTTGCCGTCTGATCCCCAGCCTTGGCAAACAAACCAGTTCTTAAGATCGTCCGTAGATGACGGTGTTATCTTTCCGCCCTGAATTGCGGCAGCAAGCGATGTCTGCTCGCCACCATGTTGGGCACCGTTTTTAAGTTCATCAATCTGAAGGATGAAACCGTTAGTCGTTGCACTGATGGTTGAAGATGTTGCCTTCACCGTGCTATTTGCGACGTACCATGCATAGGTGGCCGATGAAAGAGCAACGGCAGACATAAGTACCGTACAGGCAGCTCCGACAAGCTGTTTTTTTAGCTGTTTTATGCTCTGGCTCATTCGATGGACCTATCTAGTGAAAATGCCAGGAGCCAACGGTTCGGCCCCCGGCATTCTGAAATCTCAAAAACGACGAAGTCAGCGATAACTAGTTAGAAGCCTTCTTGTACTCCTTGGGCGTTGCCTCGAAGGTGATGGTCACGCCATTGTCGCCAGCCGTAGTTTTAATCTTCTCAAGATTGTTAGAGTAGACATTGGCGTCATCGCCGTCGTAATACAGGTAAACCTTAACCTCGGCATCGTGCTCGGATTTGATTACCTCATCAGTAGCAAGCAGATCGCCGCCGGCAGTAGGACTATCGACAGATGAGCTGAGCTTAATGCCGGAACCACTCCAGACCTCCCACTTATCGCCGTGAACAACGAGAACGCGAAGGGCATTGCCGAGGTTCTTGTTTTCCGTCGTTGCGGGGGTAGTAACAGTCACTTCCTTAATATGCAGATTCGTGAACTCACCATCGTAGCCACCAGTACCTACGTGGAAAGTATTTTCGACCGCATAGCCTGCTTTCACGGCTTTTGCTGCCGTGCCATCATCGATTGTGAACTCCGTATCCTTGTTCATGTCCGATTTATCGGCCGACAATGCATAGGCAGTCTTCCATTCTGCATTAGTCCCAGTTTTTACGATTTTAGCGGGATAGAGATCCGCCCTAGTCGCCTTAGAACTGACAGCACTCGTAGAGTTCTTCGTCGTGTTGCTGTTGTCAATCACGAGATATGCAGAGTTAGACTGAGCCGCAATGTTAGACGTCTCAGCAGTAACCTTGTTGTTGCTGACAAACCATGCGAAGGTGGCGGAGCCGAGGGCTACGGCTGCCACGAGGACCATGGCGATGGCGGCGCCCATCTGCTTCTTTAATGCCTTGGTATCCATGCGGACCCCTTTCTTTCCCCATTCATCCCAGATGACCCTCGAGAAGCCCGGAAGGGGAGCCCGCGCTTTCGTGTTGGATGTTGCTTGCCCATCCTTTAGACATGGAATTGAGAATACCATAATTCTTACGATTTCCTTATGAGTTTTCGGCAGCCTACATTTCGGCAGATTCATAGGCCTACCTCGACTTATATGTGGTGCTATGTGAACATCGTTTACCTTATTTGAGCACTCTCTCCGGCGAAGTCATAAGTTCCTCTTAAGCCTTGCAACCGCAGCGCCACGCCAACGCACGCATACGCCCTCCGCCGAGATTCGCCCTAGCCCTTCCCCGCTCGCTATACTGATGTAGCACGTGTAATTTCTGCCTGCTTGTGCGGGCTATTTGTTGGGAGGGCCCCATGGCTTTTGCCAATCAACCCAAGGGAAGCGTTTCCGCCGGATCGATCAAACCGGTGACGCGCAAGGCCGTTCGTTGCCAGCGCGAAGTCGCCTGGCTGGTCACGCAAGCGGCCGGTAAGCTCGTCGCCACCACCGACGACGTCAACGCGCCCACGCCCAGCTTTGTGCTGGCCGCGGCGCTGTCATATGCCCGCGAGCAGGAGCAGACCGCCCGGGACCGTGGCGCCGCGATCGACTACAAGGCCGTCATGGGCTCCGACCTCGCGAGCTTTTGTGCGGCCGCGGGGCTGCCCGCAGCGCCCAACGCGCTTTCGGACGCGGGCTACATGTTCACGCTCTCGGGCGCGGATCTGATCCGCGACATCTATGCCTACTGCGGCGACCTGGGCGAGCGCATGAGAGATCCGGTGCAGGTCAAACCGGGCTACGCGATCAAGCTCGCGTTGCGGTTGTTCTTGCTGGACGACGCCGCTGGCAACGGCGCTACCTCCGCCGACAACGCCTCCGCATAACAAAAGCGCCGGGTCGGGAAATCCCCCCCGGCCCGGCGCTTCTTCGTTCTACTTGTCCCCGTCCCCTGCGGGCGAGTTCTTTTGGTTGCGACGGTTACTCCAAGTCACGTTGTGCTCCTTGTAGTAATCGGGTGCCTCGTTGCCGCTCGCGCTAATGGGGTCGTTGCCGGTCAGGGTGTCGGCAACATCCTGCACGAACTTAACGAACAGGCTCGAATCGTCGGTCTCGGACGAATCAAAGTCAAAACCAAACTCCACCGCGCCGCCGATAATCTTGTCCACGCACTCCGGGTCGTCGCCGTCCAGCCAAATGACCACGGTGTACTTGTCCACATCGCCCACGCGAAAGTTCGCGTGGCTGATGGTCGTCACCACGTCTTTGGACGCAAACGGTTCGGTGTTGGGCTCGGGGTTGCCGTCGGCCGCGGCGGCTGCGTAGGTGGTGGGCTCGCCGTTGCGATACACCCTCACGCGCGCCGCCTTATCCACGCCCTTGCTGGCGCTGACCACCTTGAGCTTGGCGCTGTAGCCCAGATCGGTCTTGCCGGCGTTGCGGATATAAAAGGTGTACGCCACGTAGTTCTTGCCGTTGTGGCTACCGTCGATATCGTCCAGGTTGTCGGGCAGGTCCTCGGCAGCGATATTGGTGCCGTTGTCCAAGGCGTCGGCGGCCAGGCGCGCGGTGGCGTTGTTAAAGTCGCCGTTGTCGGCAATGGCCACGCCGCGGCGGAACAGCTCCAGGCGGTTGAGGTTGATAGTGAAGTTGCCCATGTTTTCCTGCATAAACGACAGGGCGAACAGCACGCCAAAGGCAAGCGCCAGCACCACGAGGGCCTTTTGCAGCTTGTCCATGCGCAGCAGCGCCGCGCCGATGCGTTCCATGCGGCGCTTGGGCATATACATGGACACGACCGCGTCGGGATCGATGTCGTCAAGGTCCTGGTCGGCCAGTGCCTGCTCCAGTTCCTCGATGCGCACCACGCCGCGCAGGTCGCGCTTGGGCTTGGGCTTGAGCTTGCCGAAGCGCTTGCGGGAGGTGGGAACCTGCTCGGGCGCGGAATCCTCGCCGGGCGCATCCTCGGCATTGGCGCCGGGCGCATCCTGCGACGTGTCCTCGGCCCGATTCTCGGCCAAATCCTCGGCAGTTTGATCTTTGTTGTCGTTACGCTTGAACAGTGCCATGGCGATCAGATCTTATATTTGGTGCGAATGTAGCCGACGTATTCTTTGACGAGCTCGCGCTCCATGTCGTTGGCGTAGCGAAACTGCAGGCCGCAGACGTTGCGGTACAGGCTGCCCTTGGGCGCGCGGCGCACCCAGCACACGATGCCCAGCTGCTCGGGCAGCTCGTGGCGCTCGCCCTGCAGGCGGATCGTGGGCATTTGCACGGCCAGGGCCTCGCCCACGTCGGGATAATCGTTGAGATAGACGGCCAGACCGCCGGCCGAGACGTCGATGGTCATGGCGTCCTCGGGCTCGGGGGTCGGCTCGTTGTCGCGCTGGTAGGTCAGGCGCATGGCGACCTTAAAACGCTCGTCGCGGCGCTTGACAAAGGTGCGCTGCTCGGCGACTTTGCGCATTTTCCAGTAGGTGCGGATGCCCTTTTTCTCGACTGACTCGGGGTAGCCGGCGAGCACGAACGTTTCCTCGCCCACTTTGTATTGCAGCAGCAGCTTTTGGTTTTCGTCCATGATGAGCGGCTTGCCGGCGAGCATGGGCGCGCTCATAAGAAAGTACGCGTCGTCCAGGTTCTCTTTGTACGTGGCGAGCATGTTGAAGTCGGTTTTTTGGCCCATGGGCACGTCGAATGCCGCCTGAAGCTTGGTCCCCGGCGTTATCTGTTGCTCTGCCATGTTGTCTCCCCCAGTCGCGGGCGCCGATATCATCGTCGTGCGCGATGCACATTGGGCTATTGTACCTGCTTTGCTGGAGGTTTCGATGTGCAGCGCGTGAAATGGCGGGATGCAGGGCGCGGGTGAACGTGCAGCTGCTCCGCGCGCGGCATCAATCTGACAGCGATGCATGTTTCCGACTGACCGTCTGTCTGTCTATCTCTCAGCTATCTCTCGTAATTATCTCTCGTCTCTCATTTATCTCTCAGCTTAGAGATGAGTGAGAGATGAGAGACAAAAATGCCGTTATCGGTTCAATCAAATCACGTTCGCACAGGTAAACACATGTATACGGGAACTTTGCCTCGATCCCTCAGCCATCTTGCAGCATTGCTATCTCTCATATTTATCTCTCATCTTTCAGCTATCTCTCGTGTTAGTGACAAATGAGAGACGAGAGATGCGTGAGTGATGGACGAGTGTGATTTTTTGGACGGTCGGAAAATCCCTCAAATAAAAAACGGGGCCGGCCTTACGCCGAGCCCCGTTTTCAAACGGTCAGTTAGTTATCCAACGCGCGAGCATAGCAGTCAACATTACGCCGCCGCGAACACTCCCAAGCCCGTTCCGATGATGCAGATTGCGAAGATGCCCAAGATGATCCAAATGGTCTTGACGCCCTTTTTATAGAGGGCAACGCAAGCGAACGTTGCCAGCAAGGGCAGCAGACCGGGGAAGATCGAATCGAACAGATCCTGCAGGACAATCTCCGAACCACCCACGTCAAAGGTCAAAGCCGTGGACAGCGAGACCTGTGCCGCAATCATGGCGCCGATAACGGTCATTCCGAGAACACCGGCAGCATGCGTCATGCGAGACATAAGGTTGCTCTCTTCGGACTGCTGCAAAAACTTGGTTCCCAAGTCGTAACCCAGATGGGCGGCGACGATACGCGTTGCAAAGTTAATCACGGAGTAGATGAGCGCGTACACGATGGGGCCGAGCGGGTTGCCCGTCGAAGCGATGCCAATACCAATGCCGGCGGCAACCACGCGGAACGTACCCCAGTAGAACGAATCGCCGATGCCGGAAAGCGGTCCCATAAGGCCGACCTTCATGGCGTTAATCGAGGACGTGTCGAAGTTCTTATCGGCAGCCGCCTGCTCTTCCATCGAAACCGTTAGGCCGGCTACAAACGGAAGCACATGAGGCGTGATGTTAAAGAACTCGGTATGGCGATCGAGCGCCGCATAGTAATCGTCGTCGTTGGGATAGATCTTTCGCAGGGGCTTCTGAATGGTGTACATGAAGCCCATTGCCATCATCTTGTCGTACGACTGCGAGCACTGGCTCGTAAACTGGCGAAGGAACATGCTCCGATACATATCGGGAGTCATAATCGCGTCCTTCTTGGCCTCTTTGAGGTCGGTGTTCTGGATAGCCATTAGAAGTCCTCCTCTTCATCTGCAGCAACCGTCTGCGGACCGGACGAGCCCTCGCGGAAGGCCAGGAGCAGCGCGACGCAAATGGCAGCTGCGGCGACGCCGACCACGTCCATCTTGAGGTAGATGACCATAATGAAGCCCAGGAACAGCCAGGGAAGGAGCTTGTTATCGCCCATGGTCCTGATAAGAAGAGCGAAGCCGATGCAGACCATGACGCCGGACGCAACGTTGAGGCCGTCCATCACAAACTGCGGAATCGCGTTGAGCGCATTGTTGATAAGGTCGGCACCAAAGAACAGCGAGCCAAACACCAGCAGTGCAGACGGAATGCCAATCGACAGCGGCACGATGGTCAGATGGTACAGATTCGCCTTGGCAAGATCGCGATTTGCCAGAGCGGTCTCAATCTTCTTGCAGGCAAAGGCACCCGGAACGGCGTAGCAGAAGTTGCGCCACACCTGAAGGAAGACGGAGACGGGAAGGGCGAGCGCGACGGCAGTTGCCGTGCCCGTACCCGTAATGACGGCAAACGCGCAGCCAAGCACGCCGGAGGCATAGACCTCGGGAGGAACCGCCGCGCCGACCATGATGGCGCCCATGAACATGGACTCCAAAGCAGCGCCGACGATAACGCCCTGCTGGACATCGCCAAGGATCAAGCCGACAAACAGGCTCGTAAACAGCGGACGACCAAGCATCGTAATGCCAAATAATTGCTCGTCCATGGACGCAATAAATGCGACCAGTGCAACTAGAAGATACTGGACAACCATTTCGATCAACCCCAGAAACAGGTCTGCAGGCGAGGCATTCTGCGCAGCTCGCCTGCAGACAACCGCAGCAATTTGAGAGGATTAGTAGTTCATCTGGTGATAGTAACGACGCGTGGTGAGCGGGTGGTTACGGACGTGCTCGAGATGGCAGCTCAGACGCTCGGTGATGGTGTAGGTGACCATCGGGGAGACGATCTTGCGGAACTCGGGGTCGCTGAACGGCAGCTCGACCTCGGCGGTGTCAAACTTGTTCACGCGGACGTTGACGCCCTTCTCGTCGGCGAGCATGTGAGTGAAGTTGTCCACGCGGTCCATGAGCTTACGGGTGTCGTCCTCGCCGTAGAGCATGATGAGGCTCGTGCCCTCCTCGCACAGCTCGATGGTGCCGTGGAAGAACTCGGCGGCGTGGATGGACTTGGTCTTGATCCACTGCATCTCCTCGAGGATGCACATGGCGTAGTCGTAGGCCTCACCCCAGAGCATGCCGGAGCCAATCACCATGTGGTAATCGGTGTCCTTGAAGTCCTCGGCCATGGCGGCGCAGCGCTCGTCCTGAGCGTCCTTGGCCTTGATGAGGTACGGAGCGATGTTGCCGAACTCTTCCATGAAGGTGTCGTACTTGGGGAAGGCGCCGGCGTTCTTGAGGAAGCGGGCGACCAGCGTGATCTGGTAGGTGTAGATGGCCTCGCACAGAACGTCGTCCTCGGCGAAGCTGAAGAACTTGTAATCGGCGTACTCGGTGGCCGGGGTGTTGTCGTTGGAGACATACATCAGCGTGCGGGCGCCCTGCTCCTGGCAGAACTTGGCAGCCTCAATGATCTCGGGGGTGGTGCCGGTACGGGTGGAGAAGACGCAGACAGAATCCTTGTTGAAGGTCTTGGGCGGGCAGGCGAGGAACTCTGCGGCGATCTCGCAGTGGACATCGACGTCGGCCGTGGTGGTCTCGACCCAATACTTCATCGGGAGCGTGTGGGCCCAGGTGCCGCCGCAGCCGATGAAGAAGATGTTGGAATAACCCTGCTCGCAGACCTCGTCCACGGCAGCCTCAATCTGAGGACGGAGAGCGAGGGCATCGCTCACAACCTTCTCGTAACGAGGCTCATCGAAATTGAACATCCCTTACTCCTAACTCACTTGGATGAACCCTTCATTCATCCCATGACGTTATAATACTTTATATAACTAACTATGCAATAACTATTTCAGATTTTTTTGATTTTTCTTTAGTAAAAAGCCCGCCGATCAAATGATCGACGGGCATAGGCATAGAGCATTGGTTCAATAAATGCCGAGCATCAACGTGTTTCCGGCTAGAAAACGTCCTTGGCAAACACCTTAGCGTCATTGGGAACCTGACGGATTTCGATGGCCACGCCATCGCCCAGGAGCTCTTGGATATGCTCGGCATCTTTCTCGGTCGCAAAGATCGCAGGGGTCGGATGAAGCGTGGTCTCAGGGGTCTTTCGGGTTCCGCCCAGATTGATCTCTTTGATGTCTTTGCAACCCTTAGCGAGACGATAGACATCTTCAATCGTCTCAGTGATGATAAACAGCGAATACTTGTCGGCAACGCCGCTGTTGAGCGCCTCGATAGCAGCGTCAACATCCTTGATGACGAGTTTAACGCCGTTGGGGCGGGCGAGCCTCAAGGCCGCCTTCCTCATGTCGTCTTTTGCCACAGCATCGCTGGCAAGCAAGATGCAATCTACATCCAAAGCGTGAGTCCAGGACATGGCAACTTGGCCGTGAATCAGTCGGTAATCAACTCTCGTAAGCTTAATCATCGTTATCATCTCCGCACGTGATAAAGGGAATGACAGGTGTGGCCCCTAGCTAGGGCTCGAACCAGAACTAACTAGAACTCTTCTTCCTCGGCGCCGGCAAGCATGTCCGCCGCCTCGCAAAGCTGAATAAACGAACGCGATCCCTCGACCGCGGTTTTGGCCTTGTCCGCATCCAGGGAGTCCAGCTGTGTAACCATTTCCACCAGCAGCGGCAAGTTCATTCCAGCGATTAACGTAAACGATCCGTCGGTCTGCCTCTGAATGAATTCGTTGTTTACAGAGCCGCCAAAGATGTCAGTCACGACAAACCAAGAGTCGGCAGGGTCCCTCGTCTCCATCCATGCATCAATCAACGCCGCGACGTCCCTTGAATCGTCATCGACATAGGCGCACAGGCACTCGATTCGGTCGTTGGTGCCCATCAGAATCTCCAGAGAGCTTTTCATGCCTTGGGCGAGATAACCATGACTCGCTAGCAATATCTTATTCATAGTTCTCCAATACCAATAGGACGTACTATATTGTCATAACAAAGTATATTAGCAATCTACCCTACGTGGTGTGTCTATTTTCCAAATCCGCGAACGGTAACAATTGGTCGGTAAATCGACCAATCTATCGCTAATTTACAAATAGAACTTCAGTCGCTCGGTGCAGTACACCTGACGGGAGATGAAAAGCGGCTCGCCACTTGGGGCATAACGTCTATCGACAAACAGAAGCAGCGAAGAGTCCAGCTCCACGTTAAGGTATGCCGCCTCGAGCTCGCTCGCATAGCAGACCTCGAGCGTACGCGTGTTGGGACCCATCTTGATCCCCTGGCGATCGAGTACCGCCATCAGCGAATCATCGAGGGACTCATGCTCCAAAAAAGAAAGCGCAGCGGAATAGCTATTGGTTTCCAGCATCGTGGGCTTGCCATCCACAAGGCGCAGACGACGGCTACGCAATACCTTTTGGGTATCGTCTACGCCCAGGAACTTCGCGTCTCGCAGACTTGGGAAGTCCCAGCCCATTTCGAGAACCCTGGTAGACGCCTGTTTGCCCGCAAGCTGGCACGAATGGGTAAAGCTCTCACGGTCGTCCGCGGCATACATCTGCGTGTCCGACGAAACGAACGTGCCCTTGCCGCGGGCCCTCTCAACAAGCCCAGCATCTTCCATTTCTTTAATTGCGGAGCGAACCGTTATTCGGCTCACGCCAAATTGCTCGATAAGCTCCGCCTCGGTCGGAAGCTTATCTCCCGGGCGGTACGTGCCGTTGGCGATTGAATCAGAAAGCGCACGAACAATCTGTTTGTACAGGGGGATAACGCTATTTGCCTCAACCATATCAACCATACCTTTACAAGGAATCAGCAGCCTATAGATAAATGACTTATATTGTATTAGAACTTTTTAGCACTCCACGCCATTTCCTATAATGTTTTAGCAAACGAGGGGTTATTTTGCGTAAGCGGTGTAGAGTCCATCCATTTCCACATACAGCTTCAATCTGATGGCGGTATATGCATCCGATAAGCCGATTGATTTTTATCTTCTACCTGTCTCACATTCATCCCTCGTCGTAGAGATGAATGTGAGGTGAGAGATACGTACTTGACGCGCGAGCGTGGATATTTGGACGGTTTTTGGGCTTTTGGCGGCCGATTTCGTCCGAAAATCCACGCTCATGCGGCAGACGTCCGAATTTCCACGCTCGTGTGTCCGAAAATCCACGCTCATCCGGCAGATTGGTCGAGGGCCCCATATGGGTATACTCTCGAGGATTCGACTCGATTCGCCCCCGCTGGGGCGTCAAAGGAGACTGCATATGCTCACCACCTCAACCGACCCGCGCGCCGCTGCCGCCGCACTGCTGGTGCCCGGCACCACCTGCCATGGCTTTGCCGTCGAGCGCTGCGAGACCGTGCCCGAGCTCGACTCGGACGCCTACGTGCTGCGCCACGCCGCATCGGGCGCGCGCCTGCTGTACCTGGCGTGCGACGACGAGAACAAGGCTTTTGCCATTGGCTTTAAGACGCCGCCGGCCGATTCTACCGGCGTGTTCCATATTCTTGAGCACTCGGTGTTGTGCGGATCGGCTAAGTTCCCCGTCAAGGAGCCGTTTGTCGACCTGATCAAGAGCTCCATGCAGACGTTTCTCAACGCCATGACCTACCCCGACAAAACCATCTACCCTGTCGCCACCACCAACGAGCAGGACCTGTACAACCTGATGGACGTGTACCTGGACGCGGTGTTCAACCCGGCCATCTATACCAAGCCCACCATTTTTGAGCAGGAGGGCTGGCACTACGAGCTGGACCTGCCGGAGAGCGCCGAGGGCGAAGGCGACAGCAGCTCCGCGAGCCTGCGCGAGGGCACGCTGCGCTATAACGGCGTGGTGTTCAACGAGATGAAGGGCGCGCTGTCCGACCCCATGAGCGTGCTGGACGACGCCGTCAACGCCGCGCTCTATCCCGACACCGCCTATGCGCACGAAAGCGGCGGCGACCCGCGCGCGATTCCCGCGCTCACCTACGAGCAGTTCCTGGACACGCATGCGCGCCACTACAATCCTTCCAACTCCTACATCACGCTCTACGGCGACCTGGACGTGGACCGCGCACTGGCCTTTTTGGACGAGCGCTATCTGTCGCAGCCGAGTGCCGCAAGCCGCCGCATGGACGCAGCCGTTGCCGCCGGCGAGGACCCGTCCGCGCTGGCGCCCAATCCGCTGGGCGTGCAGGCGCCCGTGACCTGCGAGTATAAGCGCGTCGAGATGGCTACCACGCCCGAAAACGCCCTGGTGGGCCTGGGCCTTGTGTTGGGCAGCGCGCTCGACCGCAAGCGCACGATCGCGGCGGATATCCTGTTTGAGGCACTGCTGGGCTCCAACGAAGCACCGGTTAAGAAGGCCATTCTGGCCGCCGGCCTGAGCGGCAACGTGGTGAGCTACACCGCGGCCGAGAGCCTGCAGCCCTACGAGCTCATCATGCTGCAAAACGCGCAGCCCGGCGTGGCGCGCGAGCTGCGTCGCATGTTCCAGAACGCCTGCCGCGACCTGTGCGAGCACGGCGTTCCGCGCGAGCGCCTGGAAGCCATCATCAGCAGCAACGAATACGATCTGCGCCAGCGCGACTACGGCATCGCCGACGGCGTGGCCATTGCGTGCGACGCGCTGAGCACCTGGCTCTACGATGACGACGCCGCGACGCTTGCACTCAAGTACGGCCCGGTGTACGAGGAGCTGCGTAGCGAGCTGGACGGCACCTACTTTGAAGACCTGCTGCGCGAGCTGGTGCTGGAGAACGACCACATGGCGCTCGTCGAGCTGGTGCCGGTGGACGCCGCCGAGGGTTCGGAGGGTGCCGAGGCCATCGAGCTGGCAGCCAAGCGCGACGCCATGACCGATTCCGAGCTGGCCGACGTGGTCGAGCGCACGGCCGCGCTGCGTGCCGCGCAGGAAGCCGAGGACACGCCCGAGGACAAGGCCACGCTGCCGCGCCTGCGCGTGTCCGACATTGGCGAGGCGCGCCCCGAACCGCCGCTGGTCGTGGACACGACCGCGCCCATCCCCTGTCTGCGCCACGACATCCCTACCAACCGCCTGGCCTACGCCATGCAGTATTTCGACCTGAGCTGCGTCGCGTTTGAGGACCTGCCCTATGCGACGCTGCTCTGCCGCCTGCTTAAGCAGCTGCCCACGCGCGAGCACTCGGCCGAGGAACTCGACAACTTGCTCGCTGGCAAGCTGGGCTTTTTGAGCTTTACGACCGAAGTCATGACCCAGCCCGACGTGGACGGCGTGCGCCCCTACCTGCTGGTGAGCGCCGGCGCCCTGTCCGAGAAGATTGATGCACTGGCGAGTCTGCCGCGCGAGGTATGGTCGAGCACGCTTTTGGCAGATGCCGACGCCGACCGCGTGCGCGACGTGCTCACGCAGATTCGCATTGGGCTTGAGCAGGGCTTCATCAACAACGGTCACTCGGCGGCGCTCGGTCGCGCGATGAGCTACAGCTCGCCTTCGGCCGTGGTGCGCGAGCAGCTTTCGGGCGTGGACTTCTACCTGTTCCTGCGCGATCTGCTCGACCACTTTGACGAGCGCCTGGACGACCTGCGCGCCAAGCTTACCGAACTGGCAGGCCGCATCTTTGTGGCCGATGGCTGCATGGCGAGCTTTACCGGCAGCGACGAGGACTTTGACGCGTACTGGGATGCCGCGGGCGACCTGGGGCTGGGTGCGGGCGATGGTGCCGGCCGCGACGCGCTCGTGGTGCCGGCGCCGTGCGACCGCCACGAGGCTTTCGTGATCCCCAGCGACATCTGCTTTGCGGCAAGCGCGTGCGACCCGCGTCGCCTGGGCATTGACGTGACAGGCACTTGGGCCGTGGCTGCCAACGCGCTCTCCTACGACTACCTGTGGAACGAGATCCGCGTGAAGGGCGGGGCGTACGGCTGCGGATTCCGCGCAGCCGGCGAGCGCCAGACGGCGTTCTACACCTACCGCGACCCGGCGATTGACCCTTCGATTGAGCGCGTGGAGCGCGCAGGCGAATGGCTTGGCAGCTTTGAGCCCGACGAAGCCGCCTTTGAGGGCTTTATCGTGAGCTGCGTGAGCGGCATGGACGCGCCGGTGAAGCCGTACGCGCTCACCAAGCGCCGCAACACGACCTACCTGGCCGGGCTCGATCCGCATGCGCGCGAGGAGCGTCGCGCCCAGATGCTCGCCGCCACGCCCGGTGAGCTGCGCTCGCTCGGCGCCGACGTGACGCGCATCGCAGCCGAGTCGCCCACCTGCGTCTTTGGCGGCCGAGACGTCATCGCCAAGAGCAACGCCAACTTCAACGTAGTCGACCTGATGGGCTAACCACAGCAAGCAAAACCACTACAAAGGGGACAGGCCCCCTTTGTAGTGGTTCGAACACTTGTTCTATACGTACACATGTTCTATAGTATGGGTGATTGCATCGGATTTAAATTGCAACTAGAATATAGTTGCAGAATGTGAGGCGGGATGACTCGAGCCGATAAACTCATCGCCCAACTGTTTAGCTGCCCTTCGACGTATCGGTATGCCGATTTTTTAAAAGTCATGGCCTCATATGGCTTTGAAATGGACAGCAAAGGCAAGACATCCGGATCGCGCGTTCGCTTCTACAGGCCCTCAGATGGCAGGATGTTCGTGATGCACGCGCCTCATCCATCTGACGAATTGACAGCGGGGACAATTCGAAACATCGTTCGATTTCTGCAGGATGTCGGAGGCAGTCATGAGTAACGTTTTGGCATACAAGGGCTATTTCGCCCCAGTCGAGTTCGATGCCGAGCAGCATGTACTAACAGGTATGGTCGCCGGCATTAGGGACGCAATCGTATTTGAAGGCTCCACGGCTGAAGAAGTGGAGCAATGCTTCCACGACGCCGTCGACGATTACCTTGAGTTTTGCGCCGAGAAGGGCAAAGAGCCCGAGCGGGCTTTTAAGGGCTCGTTCAACGTAAGAACGGGCTCTGAGCTCCACAAACAGGCGGCGCTGGCAGCGGCAAAGAAGGGCGAGTCACTCAATAAGTTTGTGACCGAAGCAATCGCCGCAGCGTTGTAGCGTTATCGCATAGGCACAAACCACCACGAAGGAGGCAGTGAACTGCACCCTCGTGGTGGTTTCGACATTTGCCCAGATAAAACCTGCCAAAATAAACCTGTCCCTTTTTGGTAGGTTTGGGAGAGGGAGCTGGGATGGATAAGGCTGAGTTGCGGCGGGCGGTGATTGCTCGGCGCGATGCGATTGATTTGGATGTGCGGGCGGCGAAGTCCGCCACTATCTGTGCGCGGCTTGTTGAGCTGTTGGATCGTCTGGATGCCGCGGCGCCGCACACCGTTGCCGTCTATGCCGCGATGGGTTCCGAGGCAGACCCTGCCGCGTTTGCCGCTGCGGTCGCCGCGAGCGGCTGGCGCGTGGCCTATCCGTGCATGCTCTCGGCAATTGATGCCGCAGCTTGTGGCCAGCGTATGTGCATGCGAGCAGTTGCCGCCGACGATGCGTTCGCGGCTCCGTTTATCGCCCACCCCGCGCGGGCCTTCGCGGCCACGGACATCGACAGCGACCGCTTCCCCATCGTGCCTGCCGAAGCACTCGACATGATTGTTGTGCCGCTCGTGGCCTTCGATCAAACCGGCGCGCGCCTGGGCTACGGCGGCGGTTGCTACGACCGCTACCTGCCCATGCTCTCACCCGCATGCCAAATCATCGGCATCGCCTTTGACGAACAACGCATCAACCACGTCCCCACCGATGCCCACGACCTGCCGTTGCCCAACATCATCAGCGCCTAATCGCCGCCACATCAACCACGGCTACAGCAGTACCATCGCAGCCTAGTGCTCCTCGCCGGCGCGAGCCAGGTCGTAGGGCGTGGTCTGGTAGACGTAGTAGTTGAGCCAGTTGGTATAGAACAGCTGAGCCTGGCTGCGCCAAACGTTGCGCGGCTCGGCGGTGGGGTCGTCGCCCGGGAAGTAATGCGCCGGCACCTCGGGATCAAGCCCGCGCTTCACGTCGCGCTCGTACTCCAGACGCAGCGTGTCGGTATCGTACTCGGGATGACCAAAGACAAAGAAGCGGCGGCTGTCGGTCGACTTGACGATGTACAGGCCCACCTCGTCGGACACCGCCACGACCTCGAGCTGCGGCTCAGCTTCCACGTCCTCGCGGCGCACATCGGTGTTGCGCGAATGCACGGCATAGAAACGGTCGTCAAAACCGCGGACCAGCGGGCTCTGCGGCTTCACCAGATAATGCTCAAAGACGCCGCTCGCCTTTGCCGGCAGGTCGTACTTCTGAATACCGTAATGATGGTAGAGCCCCGCCTGCGCGCCCCAGCAAATGTGCAGCGTAGAGTGCACGTGCGTGGTGGACCAATCCATGATCTGGCAGAGCTCGGGCCAGTAGTCGACCTCCTCGAACGGCATCTGCTCCACCGGCGCGCCCGTGATGATCAGGCCGTCGTAGTGGATGTCGCGGATGTCGTCGAACGTGCGGTAAAACGTCTCCAGGTGGCCGGCGCTTACGTGCGTGGCCTCGTGCGTCTTAGTGCGCAGCAGGTCCACCTCCACCTGCAGCGGCGTGTTGGAGAGCTTGCGCATAATTTGCGTCTCGGTGGCGATTTTGGTGGGCATGAGGTTGAGGATGAGCACACGCAGCGGACGGATGTCCTGATGCAGCGCGCGGTACTCGGTCATGACAAAGATGTTCTCGCTCTCGAGCTGCGCGGCGGCAGGGAGGGCGTCGGGAATGCGAATGGGCATGGAAGCTCCTTACAGTCAGTTGCAGCTATGGTACAACGAGCGGCCCCATCCGCGCGAGCACATCGCCCAGCGGTAGATTTCCGGGCATGGTCCAAAAATCTACTGCACTTTAGTCTAGCAAAGTGGCAACAGGACGCTACAATGGTTCGACGCGAAAAACTCGGCCGGAAGGATACATATATGTACCAGACGCGTAAGATTGGTGTGGTCGGCCAGGGCCACGTAGGAGCACATGTCGCCAACAGCCTGCTTATGCAGGGCATTGCCGACGAGCTCTACCTGTGCGATATCAACGAGGCCAAGGTGACGTCCGAGGTCCAGGACCTGCGCGACTCCCTTTCGTTTGTCCCATATAACACCAAGATCGTCAATTGCTACGACCACTACGAGGAGCTGGCCTGCTGCGACGTCATCGTTAACGCCGCCGGCAAGGTTGCGCTGGCCGCCGGCAACCGTGACGGTGAGCTGTTCTTTACCACCGACGCCGCCCGCTCCTTTGCCAAGCGCATCGTCGACGCCGGTTTCGACGGCATCTTCGTCTCCATCTCCAACCCCTGCGACGTCGTGTGCACCGAGCTGTGGCACCTGACCGGCTACGATCCCAAGAAGATCATCGGCTCGGGCTGCGGCCTGGACTCCGCCCGTCTGCGCACCGAGATCTCCAAGAAGATCGGTGTGAGCCCCAAGTCCATCGACGCCTACATGATCGGCGAGCACGGCTTTAGCCAGCTTGCCGCCTTTAAGGCCGCAACCATCGCCGGCAAGAGCCTCACCGAGCTTCAGGCCGAGAACCCCGACAAGTACGCCTTCGACCACATGGAGGTCGAAGAGCTCGCGCGCAAGGGCGGCTATGTGACCTACGCCGGCAAGCAATGCACCGAGTACGCCGTCGCCAACTCCGCCGCGCGCGTCTGCGCCGCCGTGCTGCACAACGAGCACGCCGTGCTTTCGGCCTCTACGCTTATGACCGGCCAGTATGGCGAGGAAGGCATCTTCACCTCCCTGCCGTGCGTGATCGGCGCCGAGGGCGTCGAGGAGGTCTACACGCTCGACCTTTCCGAGCACGAGCTCGAGGGCTTCCACAAGAGCTGCCAGCACATTCGCGACAACATCGCCCAGCTCGACTGGTGGGATGCAGAGGCCTACGACGCAAAGTAGGCCGCTGGCTGCCGCAACCTTGCGAATCTAAGCGGGCCGCGCCGGAA
>CAJJPN010000020.1:0-21930 GCA_905193635.1 Coriobacteriaceae bacterium | reverse complement strand
GCGACAACGAATAGCATCCGGGACGGTCTCGCGCTGGGGCCGCCTCCGGGCGGGTGCCTTCCTCTGAGAAGTTCGCGAAGCCCACTTCTCAAAACAAAGTATGCCTCCCCGGCCCTCGCCCGTATTACCCCGCTGGGCGAGCCATAGACGCCGCGCACCGATAGGGTAAGGCAGCGGCTTGAAATTGGTGCTATATTCAGCTTGAGTTGTTTAATGCTAGTACGGGAGGCTGATATGGGGCTGTTCAAGAAGAAAAACCCGCAGGATGCCTTTGATTCCGATGTGTTTACCATCACGGATACGATTTTGGACCCGCCACGGTTTACGTTTTTGCCGGCTATCTACCAGGATGCCACGCATCGCAAGTGGGCTGTACATCAGCGCGGCGGCGAGCCGAAGATTTTTGACTATGCGGACGTGCTGCAGTGCGAAGTAGCCGAGGCGGGCGATCCGGAGGCTGAGGAAGCGGTCTCTAAACAGGAATTTGCTCAGCGTATCCTGGCAAATCCCGCTAAGGCGGCAAAAATGAACGCTGCCAAGCGTAATATGTGTCTTGGTATGGGCGTTGTTGTGGCGGTTCAGACGGGAAAAGACGAGGTTTCCAAATTAGAGATTCCCGTTATGACCGACGAAGTCAAACGCGATTCAAGTCTATATAAGTCGTATCGGAATGTCGCCGAGAGGATCAAGGCCGAATTTGATGCCATGGGAGGGCTGGCCTAATTTTGGCGGCATACGTTTCTGAATGAGGAGTCTGTGCAATGGCAGGCGAATCTTATGCAATTCCCCCCAAAGATCGTGCTGTTGAGGGAATTCTTTGGTATATCCAGCACCATCAGCTTGCCGGCGGTGATCGCCTGCCGGCCGAGCGCGTGCTGTGCGAAGAGATCGGCGTTTCGCGTACGGCGTTGCGCGCCGGTATCACGCGGCTCATCTCGTGTGGAACGCTCGAGAGCCGTCGCGGATCGGGTACGTATGTGTGTCCTCCTAAGCCGCTGAATATCTTCCAGGAAACGTATAACTTTTCCGATGCCGTGCGGACTGCCGGCCTGCATCCCTCTTCTCGTCTGGTTTCCACCGAGACCACCGAGGCGGATAAGACGCTTGCCGACAAGCTTGGGGTGGCTGTAGGCGCTCCTTTGCTCCGCATGCAGCGCGTTCGACTTATTGAGGGCGAGCCGGCGTCAATCGAGACGGCTCACGTTAACCTGTCCCTGTGCCCCGCGCTTTCCGATCACGATTTTGAGTGTGAGAGCCTTTACGATGTCTTGCTCAAAGAAGGTGGCGTGCGTGTTGAGCATGGACGTGAGCATATCTCCATCTCGCGTTTGAACGCCGAAGAGGCCGAGCTGCTCCAGCAAGAAGAGGGAACGCCGGTGTTCTATGAGAGCACGATCGAATTTGATAAGGACATGCGTTTTGTGGAGCATTGCAAATCGGTGATTTTGCCCACAAAGTTCCGCTTTGCCGATAACGGCGAAGAGAACGGCATGAGGAGCGTGGCAGGTGAACAATGGCTGAAACAGTAGTTGCCACCCCGGTTTATATGCGCATTCGACGCCGCATCGAGGAGCGTATCGAGCGCGGAATATATCCCACGGGTTCCATGATTCCGTCCGAAAAAGACCTCGCCGAGGAATTTGGTACGACACGCTTGACCATCCGAAGCGCTGTCGATGAGTTGGTTCGGCGTGGGCAGATTCGACGCGTCCGCGGAAAGGGCGCGTTTGTGGCACAGAAAGTGCCCGTTGCGTACGAGCGAACAGGAGGCTTTCGCGAATCGGTTCGTGCTTCGGGTGGCGAGCCGTCCGTCCGTATCCTCGCGCGTTCCAAGCGTTATGCGGGCCCATATTATGCCAACCTGTTTGGCATTGCCGAGGACGATTTGCTGTATTCGATTCGGCGTTTGAACTGCGTCAACGGCGACCCCGTATCGATTGAGACGGCGTTCATCCCGTGCCTGCTGTTTCCCACAATCGAAGATATTGACGTGTCGGTCTTCAGTTTGTACGAGACCTATGAGATGTTGGGCCGAAAGCCGGTCATGGCACAGGAAAAGCTCGATATCGAAGCGCTGGGCGCACGAGATGCCGGCCTGCTTGGACTGGAGCAGGGCGATCTTGCCTTGACGCTTGAGTGCGTGAGCTTCGATGCGAGCGGCCAGGCGATCGAGTACGTCAAGTCGTTTAACCGCGGTGATGCGGGTGGATATACCTATACGTACTAGCTGGTTTTTTGCATAACGGGCTGAAAAGCTGACGGAATTTTGATTCGTTGAGCAGACTGCATATACAACCTTACATGGCTCAAAATCGACCGTTCGCCGATGGGGATAAATTAATCGACAAAGAGGTATCAAAAAGCCGTAACCTGTAACTGTGATTGGTATCAAATACTAATGATTTGTAACGAGGTGAGACGATGAAGATGCTCGATTACGTTCAGCTTGCCCATGTGCGTATGGAAGAGAACCTCGAGCGTTCGTCTGAGCTGGTAGCGCAGCTCGTTGATATTTTCCAGTCCGGTTCTTTTGACGCGCTGCGCATCGTTGCTTCGGGTTCGTCGCGCCATGCCGCCGATTGCGCCCGCGATTACCTGCAAGATGCGCTGCAGATGCAGGTGTCCGTTGTGACGCCCGAGGCCTTCGTCGATTTTGAACACACCTATCCGCAGCATGCGCTCAACATTGCCGTTTCGCAGAGCGGCTATTCGACCAATACGATTGCGGCGCTCGATTACATGCGCGCGCACGATATGGCTGCAGTTGCGCTCACGGCAAACGTCGAGGCACCCATCAAGGAACACGCTGACATCGTTCTTGACTACGGTGTGGGCGTCGAGTCGGTGGACTTTGTAACTCTGGGCGTCGAGGTTCTCGTTGAGTATCTGGTGCTTTTTGGTATTTACGGCGGTCAGGCGCGCGGAACGGTTGACGCCAAAGGCGTCACCCAGCGTCTTGACGACCTGCGCGAGGCTATCCATGCCAATGCCGTGATGTGCAAGACCGCCGAGGCATATGTCCAAGACCACGTGCTCGAGCTTTCTGAGCACACGCCTGCCATGGTCGTCGGCAACGGCCCCAACTATGGCGTTGCCGAAGAGGCGGCCCTCAAGCTGAGCGAGACCATCAAGATTCCTGCCATGCATCACGAGGGCGAGGAGTTCGTTCACGGTCCCGAGATGCAGATCGTTCCGGGCTATCTGGTGTTTATCGTCGACGATCCGCAGGGGTCGGAGCGTCTTGCAAATATCGCCGATGCGCTATCGAACGTTACAACAAAAACGGTGCTGCTCACGGCCCATCCCAAGGGTAGGGCTCACGAGGTTGCGGTGCCTCAGGTGGCTCCGCTGCTCAGCGCAATTCCCAATCTTGTGTTCTTCCAGACGATTGCGGCAATGATTGCCGAACGTCTGAAGTCATGGGACGTGCACCCGTATCTCGATGCCGTCTCCAAGCAAATGGAGGTCAAGGCAGAGGGCTACGAAGAGTCAGTCAATGCGCTTAAGGCCAAAGCGGCCGAGTGTTACGGAATGTAAGCGGGTTTGATGCCCGTTGGCATGGGGGATGTGGAGACAACCCCAGAAAGGAGAGACAAATGAAGGAAACCGAGAAGATCGAGATCATGCATTTCGACCAGGAGGGCTACCTCGAGGACGGCAAGGCGCTCTACGAGACCGGTAAGAAGATGACCGCCCTTGCCGACAAGGTCGCCGACGAGGGCTACGACGCCGTGTTCCTGATGGGCGTCGGCGGCACCTGGGACGAGCTCATGCAGCTCGAGTACCTCATGAACAAGTTCGGCGACCGCGACCTCGAGGTCTACCTGATCCACGCCGCCGAGTGGAACGCCATGGGCCACAAGC
Organism: Coriobacteriaceae bacterium; assembly: GCA_905193635.1. Taxonomy (GTDB): domain Bacteria; phylum Actinomycetota; class Coriobacteriia; order Coriobacteriales; family Coriobacteriaceae; genus Collinsella. The sequence goes on along the minus strand of CAJJPN010000020.1, from coordinate 18,066 downwards.
GCATGACCGAGAAGTCCGTCGTGCTCACCGCCTCCGAGTCCGGCACCACCCCCGAGGTCCTCGAGGCCGTCAAGAAGATGAAGGAAAAGGGCATTCGTGTCTACGCCATGACCAAGCCCGAGGGTCTCATCGGCCAGGCTGTCGGCGCCGAGAACTGCGTCAAGATGGCGTCCGATCATGGTAACGGTGGCTGCGAGATGGGCTACTACCTCGCCGACTGCTTCGGCCTGCGCCTGCTCAACCGCCGCGGCTGCTTCCCGCAGTTCGACAAGTTTATTGAGCAGACCAAGGATGTTTGGACCCACCTGGTCGACATCCGCAAGAGCTTCGAGCCGCGCGCCGAGGAGCTCGCCAAGAAGTACGCCCTGGCCCCCTACACCATGTTCATCGGCTCCGGCGCCCTGTGGGGCGAGACCATCCTGTTCTCGATGTGCATCCTCGAGGAGATGCAGTGGAAGCGCACCCGCTACATCACCTCGGCCGACTTCTTCCACGGCACCCTCGAGCTCGTGGAGCCGGGCGTCCCCGTCTTCCTGTTCATGGGCGAGGACGAGAACCGCAAGCTCGACGAGCGCGTCCGCGCCTTCCTGACCCGCGGCGTGACCGGCGACACCGACATCAACATCATCGACACCGCCGAGTTCGCGATCCCCGGCCTTGACGACGAGTTCCGCGTCATCGTCTCCCCGTGGATTCTGACGGTGCTCGTGACCGACCGCCTGGCTCGCTACTACGAGACGGTCACCAAGCACAACCTCAAGTATCGTCGCTACTATCACCAGTTCGACTACTAAAGAAAACGGGTGCGGGAACGTGCCGGGCTATTGAGAGGAACACAGAATGAGACAGTACATCATCGCCAGCCATGCGCACTTCGCTACCGGCATCAAGGAGAGCGTCGAGCTGCTCTCGGGCGCGCGCGACAACGTCCACGATCTTTCGATGTTCGTCGATGACCGCATGGACGTGGCCGAGGAGGCCCAAAAACTGCTGGCGGGCATGTCTGCCGACGATGATGTCGTTGTCTGCACCGATCTCTTTGGCGGCAGCGTCAACAACGAGTTCACCAAGATCGTCCAGACGCGTCCCCGCACGTACCTCGTTACCAACATGAACCTTCCTCTGCTCATCCAGCTGCTGTTCTCTGACGAGTCGGCGCCGGTTGAGGAGACGATTCGCGCCATCGTCGCTGCGGACGATACGCGCGTGAAGTTTGTCAACGACCTGCTGGTCGATGACGACGAGGAAGAAGAGTTCTAATCCGCAGCACCTATTGACATGCCGTAAGACGGCGCAAGACCTTTGGGGGGTCACATCATGATTCAGCTACTTCGCGTTGACCATCGCCTGCTTCATGGCCAGGTCGCAGTTTCCTGGGTTCAGGGCCTCGGCTCCAACTGCATTTTCTGCGTGGGCGATAAGGTCGCCAACGACCCGGTGTGGAAGACGACGCTCAAGATGGGCAAGCCTGCCGGCTGCAAGCTCGTCATCAAAGATATGGAGCATGCCATCGAAGCGATCAACTCGGGTGTGACCGACAAGTACAAGATGATTATCTGCGTCGCCACTATTGCTGAGGCAAAGCAGCTTGTTGAGGGCTGCCCGCAGATCAAGTCGGTCAACCTGGGCAACACCAAGCCCAAGGACGAGAAGCGTCCCGACGCTCGTCAGGTCTCTCGTCAGATCTTCCTGACCGCGACCGAGGAAGCCGATGTGCGCGAGATGCTGGATCGTGGCGTTGAGGTCGAGATTCGACCCCTGGCCGATGACCCCAAGGTTGACTGCGCCAGCGTGCTCTAGGCGTTTGAATTCGAAGAGTCTCAGCTCTTCGTAGTGTCCTATATGGAAAGGGGGATGTATGCTTACCCAAGCAATCCTCATCGGACTTATCGCCGCATTTGGTAAGTTCGACTGCCAGCTCGGTACGCTCTATGCGTTCCGCCCCATCGTCCTGTGCCCGCTCGTGGGCCTGGTTCTGGGGGACCTGCAGTCCGGCCTCGCGATCGGTGCGAGTCTGGAGCTGCTGTTCATGGGCTCGATCTCCATCGGCGCCTACGTGCCGCCCGATGAGACGATCGGCGGCGTGCTCGCCTGCGCCTTCGCTATCCAGCTCGGTCAGAGCACCGAGGCTGCCATTGCGCTTGCCATGCCCATCGCAACGCTGTGTCTCGCCATGAAGAACATCCTCAACGCCGCTCTGCCGATCCTGGTTGACCGCGCCGACGTCTTCTCCGGCCAGGGCAACCTTAAGGGTGTCTATGCGATGCACTTCCTGATCGGTTCCACCGGTGTCATCATGGCGTTCCTGCTGTGCTCGCTGTCGTTCTATCTGGGTGCTGACGCTATCCAGGGCATGCTCGACTCCATCCCACCCTTTGTCCTTGCTGGCTTTGGCGTGGCCGCCAACATCCTGCCGGCCATGGGCTTCGCCATGCTCGGCCGCCTGGTGCTCACCAAGCAGCTCGTGCCCTTCTACTTCCTGGGCTTCCTGCTGTGCTCCTACGCCAACGTGCCCGTCCTGGGCGTCGCCCTGATCGCCATCATCATCGGCATCGACAAGTTCGACCTGCTCGGCCTGGGCGGAGCCCAGCCCCAGCTCTCCGCGGAAGGGGATGAGGACGATGACTTCTAGTCCCGAGAACAAGATCACGCGCTCCGACCTCGTCAAGAGCGCCGTCAACGTCGGCGCCCTGGGCATGGAGTTCTCCTGGACCTACTACAAGCAGATGAACATCGCCTTCTGCCTGATGGTCGCCAACATGCTCAAGAAGATTTACGCCGGCCGCCCCGACGACTACGCCGAGGCCCTGCACCGCCACTGCGCGTTCTTCAACATCACCGTCCAGTTCGCCCCGTTCGTCGGCGGCATCGCGATGGCCATGGAGGAGAAGGTCGCCCGCGGCGAGATCGAGCCCGAGAGCGTCAACGACGTCAAGGCCGCCCTCATGGGCCCGCTGTCGGGCATCGGCGACTCCATCTTCCTGTCGACGCTGCGCGTGGTCGCCGCCGCGGTGGGCATCAGCCTGTGCCAGGCCGGCAACCCCTTCGGCCCCATCGCCTTCCTGCTCATCTACAACGTCCCCGGCTTCGCGCTGCGCGTCTGGGGCGCCGTCAAGGGCTACGAGCTGGGCGTGGGCTTCCTGGACGAGGCCCAGAGGACCGGCCTCATGCAGAAGATCATGACCTGCGTGGGAATCGTGGGCGTCATGGTCGTGGGCGCCATGTGCAAGGACATGTTCTGGGCCAGCATCCCGGTGGCCATCGGCTCGGGCGAGGACGCCCAGACCCTCCAGGACATCCTGGACGGCATCATGCCCGGCATGCTCGGCATGATCGCCTTCTGGCTGTACTACTGGCTGCTGTCCAAGAAGATCAACCCCATGGTGCTGATCGTGGCCACCATGGTCGTGGGCATCATCGGCGCGTTCTTCGGCGTGCTGGCGTAAGGGCCCGGCTGCATAGATTTTCGTTGCAACCTGGAAAGGGGATGGAGCAGGCCTATGCCCTCCATCCCCTTTTTGTATAGAAGGAGTTCGTATGTTCGCGAAGGATCGCGAAGCAATGCGCCTGACGCCGGCGGAGGTCAGGCTGATTCTTATTGAGTCCCTGCAGTGGTGCGCCAACAACGCGGTCTACTTTTTGGGGCTTATCGGTGCGGCCACGTATGATCTGGCCGGCACGGCCTTTTTGGTTGCCGCCATTACGCTCGTGCGCAATCTTATGACGTCGGTGGGCAATATGGTGTCGGGTTCGGCCATCGACCGCTTTGGACCGCGCCGGACGTCGTTTGTGACGTGCGTGATTACGGCAGTGCTATCGCTTGGCGTGGGGTTAGCGCCGTTGTCTGTCCCCGGGCTTGTGTTTGCCGCGTGCGTCTTGGGACTTGCGGGCGGCTTTATCAACACCTGCACGCATGCGTTTCCGGGATACCTGGAGTCGACCACCGAGGGCCGTACCCGCGTGAACGGTCTCATGGTGTTCTACAGCAATATCGCCTATACCGCTGGCCCGCTGCTCGGTGGTGCCATCGTGAGTTGTTTTGCCACGCAATCGGTCTATCTGCTCATGGCGGGCATGATGGGTGTGGCGGCTGTGCTCTCCTTGGGCTGTCACGAGTGCGTTGTTCCCGCAAAAGGGGAGAAGCCGAAGGGCGGTATTCTGGGCGGCATGGCCGAGGGCGCGCGACTTACGTTTCGAGACCACGACCTGCGCCTCATCTTTATCTCGGGCTTTTTGGGTTTCTTTGCGTTTGGCGCGTTCGATTCGCTGGAGTCGTTGTTCTACCGTGACGTGCTCAACGTGGATATCGTCTGGCTGGGCTGGCTGTCCTCGGTCGTGGGCCTTACTTCCTCGGTGGGTGCGTTCATCCTGACCAAGCTTTCTACTCGCCATGTCAACCTGCGATTGCTGCTCGGCGCGCTCATGGCCGTGGGCATTGGGTCCATGGTGTACGTGGGCACCGATATGCTGGGGGTCGCGATTATCGGTCAGGCGATTAACGGTATGGCCTGGGGATTCCTGGAACCTCTGCAGATGATCTTGATTCAGGAGCGCGCCGACATCAAATACCTGGGGCGCATTACCGGCTTTGTGCGTTTTGGCCTGATGAGCGCCGGCGTGCTGCCGCTGCTGGCGGCTCCGTTTTTGGCGGAGGCTTTGGGCGTCCAGGCGGTGCTGTTTGGGGCATCGACCATTATTGCGCTGGTGGGAACGCTGTTCTTTGTCGCACAAGGGAGGCGTCGGCGGTGTTAGCTATACATTCAATTCTAATTTAATACCACTCACCAGAGAATTTCGACCGTTCACCGAGGATTGGAATAGATTGATAAGTGGTATTAAAAACACGTTAGGTGTATGTCTATAATTGGTATCGAAAAGAAACGCGATGTATAGATTCGCGTACAGGACAGAAAGGAAAAGCCATGAAGGAAACCGAGAAGATCGAGATCATGCACTTTAGCCAGGAGGGCTACGTCGAGGACGGCAAGGCGCTCTACGAGGCCGGCAAGAAGATGACCGCCCTTGCCGACAAGGTCGCCGACGAGGGCTACGACGCCGTGTTCCTGATGGGCGTCGGCGGCACCTGGGACGAGCTCATGCAGCTCGAGTACCTCATGAACAAGTTCGGCGACCGCGACCTCGAGGTCTACCTGATCCACGCCGCCGAGTGGAACGCCATGGGCCACAAGCGCATGACCGAGAAGTCCGTCGTGCTCACCGCCTCCGAGTCCGGCACCACCCCCGAGGTCCTCGAGGCCGTCAAGAAGATGAAGGAAAAGGGCATTCGTGTCTACGCCATGACCAAGCCCGAGGGTCTCATCGGCCAGGCTGTCGGCGCCGAGAACTGCGTCAAGATGGCGTCCGATCATGGTAACGGTGGCTGCGAGATGGGCTACTACCTCGCCGACTGCTTCGGCCTGCGCCTGCTCAACCGCCGCGGCTGCTTCCCGCAGTTCGACAAGTTTATTGAGCAGACCAAGGATGTTTGGACCCACCTGGTCGACATCCGCAAGAGCTTCGAGCCGCGCGCCGAGGAGCTCGCCAAGAAGTACGCCCTGGCCCCCTACACCATGTTCATCGGCTCCGGCGCCCTGTGGGGCGAGACCATCCTGTTCTCGATGTGCATCCTCGAGGAGATGCAGTGGAAGCGCACCCGCTACATCACCTCGGCCGACTTCTTCCACGGCACCCTCGAGCTCGTGGAGCCGGGCGTCCCCGTCTTCCTGTTCATGGGCGAGGACGAGAACCGCAAGCTCGACGAGCGCGTCCGCGCCTTCCTGACCCGCGGCGTGACCGGCGACACCGACATCAACATCATCGACACCGCCGAGTTCGCGATCCCCGGCCTTGACGACGAGTTCCGCGTCATCGTGTCTCCGTGGATCCTCTCCTCGCTGATCACCGATCGCCTTGCCGCTTACTACGAGACGGTCACCAAGCACAACCTCAACTACCGTCGTTACTATCACCAGTTCGACTACTAATCGGTGACAAATAAGCTACTGATCAAGAAGCACCCTGCCCGGGCGCATGCGTCCGGGCATTTTTATGCCGAAATTCGCAAGAAAGGGGAATCGAATGAGGCAGTTTATCGTGGCGTCCCATGCTCATTTCGCGTCTGGAATCGTCGAGAGTATCGGCCTGCTCTCCGGTGAGCGCGAAAACGTCCATGCGCTGTCTATGTATGTCGACGGAAACGAGGACCTGGTCAAGGAGGCTGCAGCGATTCTGGACGGCTTTGCCGCGGACGATGAGGTCGTCGTTTGCACCGACCTCTTTGGCGGCAGCGTCAACAACGAGTTCACCAAGATCGTCCAGACGCGTCCCAACACGCATCTGGTGACCAATATGAACCTGCCGCTCCTTATTCAGCTGCTGTTCGTGCCCGAATCCAACCCGATCGATGAGGCCATTCGCCAGATCGTCGAGGCGGACGACACCAAGGTCAAGTACGTCAACGACCTGCTGGGGCAGGCCGAACTCGATGAGTTTTAACCACTAGGGAGCACATCATGATTCAGATGATTCGTGTGGACTATCGACTGCTTCACGGCCAGGTTGCCGTTAGCTGGACCTCGGCTCTGGGTGCCGACTGCATCCTGTTGGTGAGCGACACGGTCCTCAATGACAAGCTTCGTCTACAGGCCCTATCCCTCGCAAAGCCTGAGGGATGCAAGGTCGTCGTCAAAAACACCGAGGATGCCGTCAAGGCGCTTCAGAGCGGTGTGACCGACAAGTACAAGCTCTTCGTGGTTTGCGAGACGATCCAGCAGGCCGGTGCCGTCGCCAAGGCGATGGGCGTCAAGAAGATCAACCTCGGCAATGTTGCCTTTAGCGAGGATGCCCGCCAGGTCTCGACCAGCGTATTTCTCACGCCCGAAAACGAGGCATACGTCAAAGAGCTGCTCGGCGAGGGCTACGAGCTGTTCATTCAGATGATTCCGGCAGATGCGAAGACTGACGCCGCGAAGGTCATCGGTTGGGGGCCATCATGGTTATCAAGACAATCCTGATTTTCCTTATTGCCCTTTTGGGTTATTCCGAGTGGCTGACGGGCACGAGCTACCTCCAGCGCCCGATTGTGCTCGGACCTCTGGTTGGCCTTGTCATGGGCGACATGGTGACCGGCACGATTATGGGCGCCACGATGGAGCTTGCCATGGTCGGCGCCATCTCGGTCGGTGCGTATAACCCGCCCGATACGATTTCCGGCACTATCCTGGGCGTATCGCTTGCCATGCAGGCCGGCGCGGATGCTTCGGCGGCCCTGACCCTGGGCATTCCCATCGCAACGATCGTCCTGGCGCTCGATACAGCCCTGGGCCAGCCGGTGATGCTGCTGCTGGTGCACCGTATCGACAAAAACGTCGAGGACGGAGACACCAAGGCCATCACGCGCAACATGCTCATCGCCGGTTACGCGCAGAGCTGGTGCGGCCTGCTGATTATTCCCCTGGCATTCTTCTTTGGCGCCGATGCTGTTGCCAGCCTGCTCAACATCATCCCCGATTTCGTTCAGACCGGCATGGATGTCGCCGCCGCCTTCTTGCCCGCGCTCGGCTTTGCAATGCTGGCGCAGATGATTATGAACAAAACGGTGGCTCCGTTCTTCTTCGCCGGCTTCTTCCTCGTCGCCTACTTTGGCATTAGCACGACGGGCGTGGCGATCTTTGCCGCGATCATCGTCGTCGCGATGACGGTTTTGGGCGAGAAGAAAAAGGCGGAGCAGCCCGCAGTGGCAACCGAGGATCCTGCGATTGGGAGTGGGTTCGATGAGTTTTAAGTTTGAGTCTTCTTATGACGGGCTGATTTCCCGCGCAGACCTTAAGAAGCTGTTCTGGCGCTCGATTCCCTATGAGCATTCCTGGAACTACGAGCGTATGGGCCATATCGGCTTTATGTGGGCCCTTATACCGATCCTTCGCAAGCTGTATCCGCAGGATGCGGACTTTAAGGCCGCCCTCAAGCGCCATATGGAGCTCTATAACGTCACGCCGTACATCTCGACGCTCCCCATGTCCATCGCCGCTGCAATGGAGGAGGTCAACGCTACTGACGATAGCTTTGACACGAGCGCGATCTCTAATGTCAAGCTTGCTTTGATGGGGCCGCTGTCCGGCGTGGGCGATGCCTTCTACTGGGGCACGCTGCGAATTTTGGCAACGGGTGTCGGCACGTCGCTGGCGCTACAGGGCTCTATTCTTGGCCCGATTTTGTTCCTGCTCGTGTTCAATGTCCCTCACTACATCATCCGTTACCTGCTGACGTTTGTGGGGTATCGCTTTGGCTCGGACATGATCAGCAAGGTCCAGGAATCGGGCATTATGGACACGATCGTCAAGATGGCCTCTATCATGGGCGCCATGGTGATCGGCGCTATGACCATGGAGATGGTCACCGTGGACATTCCGCTCATGGTCGGTGCGGGCGATGGTGCTCAGACGCTGGCCGAGCTGCTCAACGGAATCTTCCCGGGCTTTGTCACGATGGGGCTGTTTGGAATCGTCTATCTCATGCTCAAGAAGAAGATGAATCCGCTGGTCATCATGCTCGTGATCTTGCTCGTGAGTATCGCCGGCGCGTTCTTTGGAGTGCTTGGTGTTCAGTAGGGCATCCGTCATAATGAGAATAATGTAAGAGGGGGCGTCGCGCACACTGTGCTGCGGCGCCCTTTTGCCGAAAGGTGGACAAGATGGAGTATCCGCAGCTTGCCGTCATGAATATCAGCCATCGTTATTTTGACCTTGAGGAATTCTTTTCTTCGGCAGCGGCCTCGGGCTACACGTGTTGCGAGCTTTGGACCGGGGCGATGCATCTGTATGTCGATTGCCATGGATACGATTCGCTCGAGCAGGTGCGGGAGCTGTCGCAGCGGTATGGGGTTCGGATTGTGGGGCTTTGTCCCGAACAGAACAACCCCAAGCCGTGGAATATCGCGGCGCGTGGGAATGAGGCGCGTGCCCGCACGCTCGCGTACTTTAAGAACGTTGTGGATATCGCGGCGGAACTTGGAGCCGAGCAGGTCATGGTCTCGAGCGGCTGGGCATTTTTGAACGAGCCGATCGAGGACGCGTGGGGTCGCAGCGCCTCGATGCTGCGTGCGATTGCCGAGCATGCGGGAGAGCGCGGCGTGCGACTGGTGCTCGAGGCCCTACAGCCGGTTGAGTCGATGATCGTGAACTCGGCGGCCGACACGAAGCGCATGATCGAGGCAGTTGATCATCCGGCACTTAAGGCGTGTCTGGATATGGGCGCTATGGCGGTGGCGGGGGATACCATCGACGATTATTTCGATCTGCTTGGCGATGATGTCGCCCACGTGCATTTTGTCGATGTTGCGGCAGATGGCACGACGCATCTTGCCTGGGGTGACGGCAACCGCGATATGCGCGCTGACCTAGATAGGCTGGTGGCGCGTGGCTATCGCGGAGTTGTTTCGGCTGAAACCTATGACGGGCGCTATTTTGCCGACCCCGCAGCTGCCGATGCGCAGGTAATGGCAGAGTATCGTCGTGCGATTGGTGCCTAGGTGGGGTTGGGTTGCGGCAATCCGCCCTATGTTTCCAAATGAATACGGCGTGAGCGGCTGCGATGGATTTTCCCCGCAAACACTCTAGTATGCTAAAGTACCCAGAAGACCGGCGGAGCTATGCCGGTCTTCTGCTCTATATGAAACACAGCATGAGGAGGCTCACCAGATGACGGCCACACCGTGGGGATTCCGGGACATATTGCCCGAGGAGGCTCAGGCACGCGAGGAGATCGCATGTACGGTGAAGGGCTGCTTTAGGGAGCATCATTACCTGCCGGTTGAGACGCCGCTGCTCGAGGACAAGGGCTCTCTCGAGGAAGGCGGCCGCATCGCGGACACGCCGTTTAAGCTTTTTGACGATGATGGCCGTCTGCTGGTGGTCCGTCCCGACAACACATTGCCGATCGTGCGCTTGGTTTCGACCCGCATGCGTGCGGCCGATCTGCCGCTGCGCCTTCGCTACGAGGCACCGGTGGTTCGCGAGTGCCAGCGCAATGCCGGCGGCTCGCGTCAGTTTACGCAGCTGGGTTTTGAGCTCATCGGCGCGGGCGACGCCGCGGGCGATGTCGAGATTGTCTCGCTGGTAGCCGAGGCCGTGCGCAAGTTGGCACTGCCCGATGCGCGCATTATCGCAGGTAGCGTGCGTCCGTTTAAGGAGCTGCTTGCGGCCTGTGAGGATCGCGAGCTGGCTGCCGAGGCCCTGCGCTGCGTGCACGCCAATGACTTTGTGGGCCTCGATGCCCGCGTGGCGGCAAGCACCGAGTCCGATGCCGTCAAGGCCGCCATTAGCGAGCTGCCGCGCCTGCACGGTGGCCCCGAAGTGCTCGACCGCGTGGACGCGCTGCTGGAGGCCGCCGGTATCGTCGCGCCGCTCACGCGCGAGCTGCGTGCCCTGGTCGAGGGCCTGGCGCCCGAGGACGCCCAGGTGCTGTCCTTCGACTTCTCCATCATGAACTCGTTTGATTACTACACGGGCCTGGTCTTTAAGGCCTATGCCGGCGGTCTGCCCGACCCGGTGGGCTCGGGCGGTCGCTACGACTCCATCTTTACCGGCGCATTCGGCGACGGCATCGAGGTACCGGCGGCGGGCTTCGCCTTTTCGCTCGAGCGCCTGGAGGCCGCGCGCACCTCGGCCGAGGATGCCGCTTCCGACGGCGATCACGCCGCGGGCCGTGGCGCCGAGGGCCCGCTGCGCATCGCTGTGCCCAAGGGCTCGCTTAAGGCCGACACGCTCGACGTGCTCGAGACCGCGGGCTTGGACGTCTCTGAGCTGCGTGACCCCGGCCGTCACCTGATCGTGCGCGGCCGCGACACGCGTGCCGGCGAGGGCGCGGTCGGCGATATCGAGTTTGTCATCGTGCGTCCCAGCGATGCGCCTGCCTTTGTGGGCTGCGGTGGTGCCGATTGCGGCATCTGCGGTTGGGACTCGCTCATCGAGGCAGACCTCAACCTGCTGCAGCTGGTCGACCTGGGCTATGGTCTGTGCACCTTTATCGAGGCGGAGCCCGCGTGGCGCGCTGGCCAGGCCGAGCGCAACTATGCCCGTCGCGGGTCGCTTCGCGTGGCCACCAAGTACCCGCGCATCGCGAGTGCCTGGTATGCCGAGCGCGGCGTGAACGCCGATATCGTTTCGCTGCACGGTAACATCGAGCTGGGCCCCATCGTCGGCATGACCGATCGCATCGTGGACATCACCGCCACGGGCGCCACGCTGCGCGACAACGACCTGGTCATCACCGGCCGCATCATGGACTGCACGGCCCGCTTCTTTGTCAATCCGGGTGCTGCGCGCCTGGATCCGCGCGTACGCAATCTGGCAGATCGCTTGGCCGCGGCCGTTAAGGACAAGCATTTTGAGCCCGTCGCGGGCTCGGCACAATAGCGCGAGCGCGCACGGGCGCCCCAACGTACGGGCTGCGGGCCGATTGGCGCCGCCGCCCGGCCTCTCGTTTTTCGAACACAACCTCGACCGATAGGGGATACCGATATGAAGACCATCAAGCTTGCTCCCGGTGAGCGCCTCGTTACCAACCAGCTCAACCGCAAAGGCGTGCTGCCGCAAAACATCATCGACGCCGCCCGCGATATCGTGGCCAACGTGCGTGCCAACGGCGATGCCGCGGTGCGCGATTACTGTCAGCGTTTTGACGGCGTTGAGCTGCAGAGCTTCCGCTTGCCGCAGGAGCAGATCGATGCCGCGCTCGAAGGCCTCGACCCGGCCTTTGTCGCCGCGCTTGAGAAGGCCGCGCGCCAGATTCGCGAGTTCCACCAGCGCGAGGTCGAGCAGAGCTGGTTTACCACGCGTGTGGACGGCACGATGCTCGGCGTTAAGGTGACCCCGCTCGCGGCGGCCGGCATCTATGTACCGGGCGGCCGCGCGCAATATCCCTCCACCGTGCTCATGAACGCCATTCCCGCCAAGGTCGCCGGCGTCAAGCGCGTGGTTATGGTGACCCCGCCGCAAAAAGACGGCCTGATCAGTCCCTACACGCTCGCCGCGGCAAAGCTCGGCGGCGTGGACGAGATCTATATGGTGGGCGGCGCTCAGGCCGTGGCCGCACTTGCGTATGGTACCGAGACCATTCCGCGCGTCGACAAAATCACCGGACCGGGTAACGCCTTTGTTGCCGCGGCCAAGCAGATCGTCTCGGGTGACGTGGGTATCGATATGGTCGCCGGTCCCTCTGAGGTCTGCGTGCTGGCCGACGCCACGGCCAAGCCTATGGTGGTCGCGGCAGACCTGATGGCCCAGGCCGAGCACGATCCGCTGGCGGCCTGCTATCTGGTGACTTGCGACGAGCAGTTTGCGCGCGAGGTCGAGGCCGGTATCGACATTCTGGTGGCGCAGTCGCCGCGTGCCGAGATCACGCGCGCTTCGCTCGACAACGAAGGCACCATCGTGGTGGCCGCCGATATGGCTGCCGCCGTCGAGGCCGTGAACACCGTGGCGCCCGAGCACCTGGAGCTGCACTGCAAGGATGCAATGGGCCTGCTTGGCGGCATTCGCAACGCCGGCGCCATCTTTGTGGGCGCTTGGAGCTCCGAGCCGCTTGGCGATTACGTTGCTGGCCCCAACCACACGCTGCCGACCGGCGGCACGGCCATGTTCTCCAACCCGCTTTCGGTCGAAGAGTTCGTTAAGCGCTCGAGCGTCATTTGCTATACGCCCGAGGGTCTGCTCTCCGACGCTCCCGCTACGCAGCGCCTGGCCGAGGCCGAGGGCCTGTGGGCGCACGCGCTCTCTGCCGCCCTGCGTCGTCGCGTGCTGGAGCAGGGCGAGGATGCCGTGAGTGCCGAGTCGCTGGCTGCGGCCGACCTGACCAAGGTCGCCTGGCCGGGCGACGCTGTGGCGACGGTCGCCGAGGGTGTGGACCTGGCGGCTGCAGGCTCGGATGGCGCTGGCGCGACCGGCGGGGAGGCCTAACATGGCCGAACTTACGCCGCGCATGAAGGGGCTCGTCCAGCCCTACCTGGCCGGCATTGAGCCCTATGATCCCAACTTTACGCCTACGCGCATCAATCTTTCGGCCAACGAGAACACCTATCCCGTGCCTGCCGGCGTGCGTGAGGCAATCGATGCAGCCCTGGCTGCCACGCCGCTCAACCGCTATCCCGATCCCATGTCCAACGACCTGCGCGATGAGCTTGCTGCCTGGCATGGCGTGGCGCGTGAGAATATTTGCGTGGGAAACGGCGGCGACGAGCTGCTCTATAACTACCTGTTGGCGTTTGGCGGCGCGGGGCGGACCCTGCTCAACTGCCCGCCGTGCTTTAGCGAGTATGCGTTCTTTGCATCGCTCTGTCAGACCGAGGTGCGCGACGTGTGGCGCGACCCGGCGACCTTTGAACTCGACCAATTGGCGGTGCTTGCAGCGGCGCCTGAGTGCAACCTGGCCATCGTGACTTCGCCCAACAACCCCACGGGTGACGTGGCACCGCTCGACTTTGTCGCGGCGCTGTGCGATGCGTGCCCCGGCATGGTCATGGTCGACGAGGCCTATGTTGAGTTTGCCGACGATTCGTTTGGCGCGGCAACCACGGCGCAAGGCCTTATCGCCGAGCATCCCAACCTGGTGATTCTGCATACGCTGTCCAAGGCGTTTGGCGCCGCCGGCACGCGTCTGGGCTATGTGATCGCGGCGCCCGAGGTTATTGACGCGTTCGCGGCGATTCGCCAGATCTATTCGGTCAATGTGCTGAGCCAGGCTGCCACGCTTGCCTGCGTGCGTGCGCGCGATGCGTATGCGCCCGTGGTGGCGCAAGTTACATCCGAGCGCGAGCGCGAACTGTGCGCCCTGCGCGCAATGGCTGCCGAGGGTCTGCCCGTGGAGGCGTGGCCGAGCGCGGCGAACTTTGTGCTCGTGCGCACGCCGCATGCCACGCGCGTGCGCGAGCGTCTGCGCGACGAGTATTCGATTTTGGTGCGCGACTTTAGCTACGCGCCGGGGCTCGCGGACTGCCTACGCATTACCGTGGGTACCCCGCAGGAAAACGACGAGGTGCTGGCTGCGTTTGCCGCGCTGGTGAAGGAGGAGATGTAGATGGACCGTTATGCCGAGGTGACCCGCAAGACGGGCGAGACCGACATTGTCGTAAAGCTCGACCTGGACGGAAGCGGCGTGTGCGATATCTCGACCGGCGTGCCGTTTTTCGACCACATGCTCAACGCTTTTGGCCGCCATGGTCTGTTCGATCTGACGGTGCACGCGGTGGGCGACGTCGAGGTCGATGCGCATCACACCGTCGAGGACACGGGCATCGTGCTGGGCGAGGCGTTTTGCCAAGCGTTGGGCGACAAGGCGGGCATTACACGCTTTGCCGACGCGGCGATCGCCATGGACGAGACGCTCGTGATGGCTGCTGTTGATATTTCGGGCCGCGGGCAGGCCTACTGCGAGCTGCCCGTGCCGACCGAGCGCGTGGGCAGCTTCGATACCGAGCTGGCCGTCGAGTTCTTCTACGCCTTTGCGCGTGACGCCAAGCTCACGCTGCACGTGCGCGAGCTGGCGGGCAGCAACTCGCATCACATTATCGAGGCTGCCTTTAAGGCCGTGGGCCGCACGATGCGCCACGCCTGCGAGCTCGATCCCCGCGTGCAAGGAATCCCCAGCACCAAGGGCTCACTGTAACCGCCATATAGGCAGAAACCACCACAAAGGTGCCTGTCCCCTTTGTGGTGGTTTTGGACGAAGAAAAAGGGAGGGTCGCGTGGGCGAACCGAAGATCGTGGTGGTCGACTACCACAAGGGCAACTTGTCGAGCGTTGTGCGCGGGCTTGCGCGCGCCGGTGCCGTCACCTGCACGTCGGACGACCCGGAGCAGATCCGTAACGCCGACGGCCTGGTCATCCCGGGCGTTGGCGCGTTCTACGACGCGATTGCCTTTATGCGCGAGAGCGGCGAAGCGGACGCGGTGCTCGACGCCGTTGCCGCCGGAACTCCGCTGCTCGGCATCTGCCTGGGCCTTCAGCTGTTTTTTGAGCGCGGCGACGAGGGCGTGCCGGCGGACGAGGGTGCGGACGCGGACGACGATGCCTCCGAGCATGCCGTTGGCCCCTGGGTCGATGGCCTGGGCATCATGCGCGGCTCGTGCACGCGCTTGGAGTCGAGCCGCCTCAAGGTGCCGCACGTGGGCTGGGACCAGGTGCACATGACGCCCGCCGGTGCGGCCGATCCGCTGCTCGCCGGTTTTGCCGAGGGCGCCAACATGTACTTCACCCACAGCTACGCGGTGGCCGACGATGCCGATGCCGCCGATGTGCTGGCGCGCACGCACTATACGCGGAGCTTCCCGTGCATCGTGCGCCACGGCAACGTGTGGGGCTGCCAGTTCCATCCCGAGAAATCCTCCGCGCTGGGTCAGCGCATCCTTAAGAACTTCGTGAGCATCGTCGAGGGGGCCGGCCGATGATTCTGTTTCCCGCAATCGATCTGATCGGCGGCAAGGTCGTGCGCCTGGAGCGCGGCGACCGGAGCCGCTGCAAGGTATATTCCGACGATCCCGTGGCAGTCGCCCGCTCGTTCGCCGAGCAGGGTGCGAGCTGGGTGCACGTCGTCGACCTGTCTGCTGCCTTTGGCGAGGACGAGGACACGTGTGCTGCCAACTCGGCGGCGATTAAGGGCATCTGCGGCATCGACGGTCTGTCTGTGGACGTGGGCGGCGGCGTTCGCTCGCTTGCACGCATCGACGAGTTGGCCGGCTACGGCGCGCGTCGCATCGCACTGGGCACGGTGCTCGTGACCGAGCCGGGTTTTGCCGAGGTGGCGGCCCAAGGCTTTGGCGAGCTGCTCGTGGCCGACATCGCCGCGCGCGACGGCCAGGTCAAGGTGAACGGCTGGCGCGACGGCGCGGGCGTGGCACTCGACGATGCCGTGGCACAGCTCACCGAGCTGGGCTTTAAGCATCTGGTGTATACCGACATCGCGCGCGATGGCATGCAGACGGGCATCGATGTGGCGGCGTATCGCCATGTTGCCAAGGTCGCGGGCTTTCCTGTCGTGGCTTCGGGCGGCATCTCTACGCTCGATGACATTCGCGCGCTGGCTGCGGTGGGTGAGGATGCCATCGAGGGTGCCATTACCGGCCGTGCGCTCTACGAGGGCAACTTTACGCTGGCCCAGGCACTGGCCGCCGCCCGAGGGGAGGAGTAGCCCATGCTTACCAAACGCGTGATTCCCTGTCTGGACGTCAAGGACGGCCGTGTGGTCAAGGGCGTCAACTTTGTGAGCTTGCGCGATGCGGGCGATCCGGTGGAGTTGGCGCGCGCCTACGACTGCGAGGGCGCGGACGAGGTCGTCTTCCTGGACATTACCGCCACGAGCGATAACCGCGCGACGACCATCGAGATGGCGGCGCATGCGGCCGAGGAGCTGGCCATTCCCTATACCGTGGGCGGCGGATTTCGTGACCTGGCGGGCATGCGCACCATGGTTGCCGCCGGTGCCGACAAGGTGTCGCTCAACTCGGCGGCCGTGCGCGACCCGTCGTTGATTAGCCAGGCTGCCGCGGCGTTTGGCAGCCAGGCCGTGGTCGTGGCGATTGATGCCAAGCGTGTGGGCCTGCCCGGCGAGCCGGGTGCCGATAGGTGGGAGGTCTTCACGGCGGGCGGCCGCAACGCCACGGGTATCGACGCGGTGGCGTGGGCCGAGGAAGCGGCTCGTCGCGGCGCCGGCGAGATCTTGCTGACCAGTATGGATCGCGACGGCACCAAGGCCGGCTTTGACCTGGCGCTCACCCGCGCCGTGGCGCGCGCGGTGCCGATTCCCGTCATCGCGAGCGGCGGCGTGGGTACGCTCGAGCATTTTGCCGAGGGCGTGATCGAGGGCGAGGCCGATGCCGTGCTGGCGGCCAGCGTCTTTCACTTTGGAGCTTTCAGCATTCGCCAGGTGAAGGAGTATATGGCCAGCCAAGGCATCCCTGTGAGGCTGGACTTCTAGTGCTGCGGCTTGCCCAGGCACCGCATCTTGCCGCTCAAACCGTCGCTCGCGTACCAAAGTACGCGTCGCTCCTCTTTCGCGACAACCTGCGGCACCTGGACAACCCTCGCCGACCTGTGGGATTTCGTTTGTTACTTGGGAGAAATGATGACTGAGGTAATAAATGCTACCGAGCTTAAATACGACGCCCGCGGGCTGATTCCTTGCGTGGTTCAGCAGCATGACACCGGTGAGGTGCTTATGGTTGCTTGGATGAACGAGGAATCGGTGGGGCTGACGCTCAAGACCGGGACCACGTGGTTTTGGAGTCGCAGCCGTCAGGAGCTCTGGAACAAGGGCGCGACGAGTGGCAACATGCAGGAGGTCAAGGAGCTCTGGGCCGACTGCGATAGCGATACGCTGCTGGTCAAGGTGGACTCACCGGGCCCGGCCTGCCATACCGGCAACCGTACCTGCTTCTTTAAGCGCGTGGAAGGGGGAGTGCGATGAAAGTCGTGACGCCGTTCGAGGTCGCCGAATGCAACACCGAGCTCCTCCGCGCGGGCGTGCCATGCCGCGTGCACCTGACTGATGCCTGCGGGGCGCAGTCGCTTTGGCTCGAGGCCGAGAAGGAAAGGCTCGATGAGGCCCATGCCGTCATCGTCGAGTTCTTTGAGAAAAAGGGCGCAAAGCCTCGGTTCGATGAGGCCGGTACCTACTTTACGCTGCAGTAACGAGAGGAAATAACCATGGGAGTCAGAACAGCTAACGTGCAGCCGGGAAACATCGGTGAGACGCTGACGGGACTGGCCGAGGTGATTCACAGTCGTCGCGACGCATCGCCGCAGGAGAGCTATACCGCGCGTCTGCTGACCGACGTCGAGGACGAGCTTCTCAAGAAGCTTGCCGAGGAGGCGAGCGAGGTGATCATGGCCTGCAAGGATAACGACCACGATCACATCCGCTACGAGGCCGGCGACCTGATCTACCACCTGCTCGTGACGCTCGAGCGCTACGGCATCACCCTCGACGAACTGGCCGGCGAACTCAACGCCCGCCGCCACTAGTCATTGGGTGTTCCTATAGTTTTGTCAACCGTCGGGGCTACTCCCGGTAGGG
>CAJJPN010000019.1:0-22552 GCA_905193635.1 Coriobacteriaceae bacterium | reverse complement strand
TTTCCTCAGCTCCGCACCCTGTCGGGTTCGAATCCCGGCGCATGGGTAGCAAAAAGCCCGCTACCGAATTGGTAACGGGCTTCTCAGATTCTGTGGTGCCCCCAGCGGGATTCGAACCCGCGATATCCACCTTGAAAGGGTGGCGTCCTTGGCCGCTAGACGATGGGGACAGCGGGAAAGAGTATAGCAGACTTTTTTGCCGGCGCGTATATCGTTGGTAAACTGGAAAACCACCACACAGGAGCTGACTCTCTATCCCGATATTCAAACATCTCAATCTGTAACATCTGGGCGGGCAAATCGGCTCTATCTGTTACAGATCGAGACAGACGGCGGCAGTCGGGGCGAACATCTCAATCTGTAACAGTAAGATGACTTTTAACGGTCTAAATGTTACAGATTGAGACAAACTGCCGTGGCGGGTCAAAACCACCACAAAGGTGCCTGTCCCCTTTGTGGTGGTGGGGTGCTAGGGGAGGAGCTTCATGGCGGCGTCGTGGGCGGCGCGCTCGTAGGTGTCGTCGAGGGGCTTGAGCGGCAGCAGGGCTGTGGCCTGCGCATCGCCGCGGCGCTCGAGGGCGTGTGCGATCAGCCAGTCGGCGAGTTCGGGGTTTTTGGGCAGCGCCGGCCCGTGCAGGTACGTGCCGATCACGCCCTTGTAGACGAGGCCCTCAAAGCCATCGTCGCCGTTGTTGCCGGTGCCCGTGACGACGGACGTTCCGAGCGGCGTGGCCGCTGTATCGAGCAGGGTGCGGCCGCCGTGGTTCTCGAATCCCACAAAGGGCTCGGGTGCCAGATTGGTTTCGACGGCTACGTTGCCGATCAGGCGGTCGGAGCCGCGTACGGTTTCGGCGGCAATGACCCCCAGACCCTCGATGCGATCCTCGCCCATATAGTACGAACGGCCGAGCAGCTGATAGCCGCCACAGATGGCAAGCAGCGAGCCGCCATCCTCAACATAGGCCGCGACCTTGTCTTTTTGAGCGAGCAGTTCATGTGCAACCGCCAGCTGGTCGCGATCGGAGCCACCGCCCATCATAACGATGTCGGCGTCGGTCAGGTCGAGCGTCTCGCCCATGTGGACTTCGTCCACACGCACGGGAATGCCGCGCCAGGCGCAGCGGCGCTCGAGGGCGATAACGTTGCCGCCGTCGGCGTAGAGGTTGAGCGCATCGGGGTACAGATAGACGATGCGCAGGGGGCGCGAGAGCTCGACCGGCACAATGTCGGTGGGGACAGCGCTGCCATCGGCGCGCGTTACGGCGTGGGAGGCAACCGAGCTTGCATCGGCGCCCTTGAGCCCGTCGAGTTCCTTGACCAGTGGCGGGAAGGCCGTGTAGTTGGCGACGGCGTAGAAGGTGTCATCGGCGGCCTCGTCTGCCACGGCGCCGATCGCCTGCGCGACGTCCGAGATAATCGCGGCATCGATGCCGGCGTACTTGAGGCGTACCTGCATGTCGTGCGCACGCGTGCCTCCGGCAAAGGCGACAAGACCCGGCGTGTCGGCGATGCGCTCGAAGTCGACATCGTAGATCCACGAGACATCGTGGCCGTCGGCATCGTTATCGTTTAGGAAGAAGGCGCAGAGCCTGCCACCTGCCGTTTTAATGGACTGGATCTGGCGATCGAAGCCCACGGGATTCTTGGCCAGGTTGGCCTCGACGGTGCGGCCGGCAATATCCCAGCGGCCCATGCGTCCGCCGGCGGGCACGTAGGCATTAAGCGTGGGCTGCAGGTGCGCCGCGTCCACGCCCAGCTCGTGCGCCGCAAAGAAGGCGGCGGCGACGTTATAGACCATGTACAGGCCGTTGTAGCGCGTGGCGATGTGCACGGCGGGCGCGTTGACCTCGGGTCCAAAGGCCAGGTCAAAGCCGTAGCCGTCGCAGCCGAGCTCAACGCCCGTCACGCGGCGGAGCAGCGCGGGGCGACCCCAGCCGCACGAAGGGCAATGATAGGCGCCCAGCTGTCCGTACTGCACATAGTCGTATTCCAGCGGGGCGTTGCACTGCGAGCAAAAACGCGAGTCGCTAATGCGGTCGGACTCGGTGCCCGTGGCGCCGTCGATGCCAAAGGCGATGCTCGTGTTGGGGACGCGCGCGGCGATCGAGGCGCACAGCGGATCGTCGGCGTTGTAGATGAGCGTTGTCGTCGGAGAGAGCTCCAACGCATGGGCGATGGCGTCTTGGGTATGGTCGATCTCGCCGTAGCGGTCTAGCTGGTCGCGGAACAGGTTGAGCAGCACAAAGTACGTCGGTTTGAGCTTGGGCAGGACGCGCACCGTGTAGAGCTCGTCGCACTCAAAAACGCCCACGCGCTTGCCGCTGCTGGTGTGCTTAAGGCCGCCGCGGGCCTCGAGCAGAGCACCCACCACACCAGGCTCCATATTGTTGCCGGCACGGTTGCACACCACGGTAGCGCCGCTGGCAGCAACGGCGTCAGCGATGAGGTTGGAGGTGGTGGTCTTGCCATTAGTACCGGTGATCACCACGCTGCGGTCGACCAGGCTCGCGAGGTCGCTTAGCAGCTCGGGGTCGATCTTCATGGCGATGCGGCCGGGAAGCACGCCACCCTGGCGTTTGAGGACAGAGCGCAGTCCCCAGCGGGCGATATCGCTCGAGGTGCAGGCGAGAGATGAGCGGAGGTTCATGAAGCCGTTCCTAACATAGATGACATGGTCGGGGCGATCGCGTCGCTAAAAGCCGTAGCGGCGCGCAAATTCCTGGGCGAGCTGCGATACATCTTCGCAGGCGTTGGCCCAGGGGGCAAAGTCTGGGGTGTCCGAGATAATGCCGTCGGCTTCCCAAACCGCCTGGTGCGAGAGGTCCCAGGGGTCGCGCGGCTCGGGTCGGCAGGGAAGATACGGCGTCTGGTACATGGGGTTCAGCAAGAAGAACGCGCCACCCTCGCAACGGTTAGCGAACTCACGCAGCGCGCGCGTCGCCGGGCGCATCTTGTTTGTTTTGAACAGCAAGATCGTGCGGGCGAGCAGGTACCAAGGAGAGTTTTCGAGTGCGTCTGCCCCCATCTGTTCCTCGAGCTGATGCGCCAGGGCAAAAAAGCCGTCCTGGTCTTCCAAGCGGGCGAGAGCAAGCAATACGGTGCCGGCGGCCCGGGTGGGATAGCCCTCCGCCTTAAGGACACGGCGAGAATAGTTGGCGGCGGCGCGGTAACGAGCGCTCGCCATGCACAGCTGCGAGATGGCCTCGAGTGTGTGAAGCCACCCGATAAGGGCCGGCTCGCTCACGGTAAGGTCCGCTGCGGTGACACCGTCGGCCAAAACATTATTGGCCCAGTAGTGCGGGGCCTCCATATCAAACCCGGGCACGCTCTGTTGCAGGTAGTCGGCCGTGCTCGTCTCGAGCTTCATCAGGTCGCCCAGGCAGGCGTCAACGGGCGTGTCGGCCAGGATGATGGCGAGCAGCTGGGCATCGAGGACATGCGCATCGATGCGGACGATCTTGAGCAGCTCATCGCGCATGTCGTCGAACAGGCGATTGCGCGTCTGCTCGAACTCCTCGTCGCTGCCCATGTCCTCGATGCGATGGAGCTCGTCGAGTAGGTGACGATGAACACCGGCATAGGACAGCAGCGCCTGGGCATGCTCGGACTGCGCATACTTGTGAGGATTCGCGCTGATGTCGTTATGGACAAGCTCGCGTGCCGCATCGGTGAGCTCGGGGTGCGATGCCAGATAGGTGCGCTCCAGATAGGCGGGGATGTAGACGCTTGGATCCATTAGAGGTCCCCTCCCTTAAATGGAAGCCCCTGCTCGGCTGCGCGTAGGATGCGCTCGTCGATCTGGGAGCGCACGATGTCGTTGGTGGCGACCCAGGCGGCAAAGCTGGCATTGTCGGGGGCGCCCAGGCCCTCCTGCAGTAGCGGCGTTGCCTCGGACAGCGCAAGGACAAGCTCGTCGGTGGAGCCCACGCCCACGTTGACGCGGGCATAGACGCCATCGGGAAACTCGGTTTGGAAGTAGAGCGCCTCTGCCGCGTGCGGGCACGAGTGCGCAAGGATGCGCAGGTAGTGCTCGGCGCCCTCGTAGTCCAGCTCGCGCCAGGCAGCGCTCATCAGCGCGATGAGTGTCCACGGGTCCAAGTCGCGCTCCGCGTCCTTGGGGCGGCGGCGCAGCGGCGTGTTGGTGAGATAGGGCACGGAGTGGGCAGAGCGAAAGCGCTTGAGCTCCTCGGCGGGGTACTCGAGCTTTGCCATGGCGAGCATCGCGGTGTGGCGGACGCCGGCGGGGTCGTTGGGCGCAAAGTCCAGGCTGCGGTTTGCGGCTTCCAACGACATGCGGTAGCGGCCGCTAATGAGGGCGCGCGATGCTAAGGCGGCAAGCCAGCGCAGGTAGGGACGGCGGGTCAGGTCGCCTGCGGCCTCACGCTCGTAGGGGTCTTGCGCCGAGGCAATCTTGAGCGCCAGGTCGTGCTCCACCTCGTCGCACTTGGACACCAGATACTGTACGTATTCCTCGTTGGATTCGGCGGTGAGGGCGGTCAGCATTCGCTGAGCGTCCCAGTTGGTCGGATCGAGCTCGGCCGCCTCGCGAAGCATGTTCTCGGCAGCGGCCTCTTCTTGTTCTGCCTGAGTATCGTCAGGGATAAAGGGAATGCGGTAGTCGACAGCCTCGACCACCTTGGCAATGAGATGCCCGGCGCGGTCGCGGTCGTGCACGATGAGCGGCGCGGGGTTGCGGGTGAATTGTTCCATCAGACGCTCTACGGCGGGGCCGTCGGTGAGTGGAATATTGTCGCGGCGCAAGGCCTCAAGAACGAGGCGATGGCAATCCTCTTGAATGGGATCGAATGCCATGGGGCCTCCTTTGCTGCGGTTAGGGTTCAAATGTCTCTATATAAGGTTCTAGTTTACCCGCATGTGGCACACCGGGGGTGCCGCACTTGGACATGCACCTTTGCACCATGAAGACGGATGTCGCACAAATGTCGGCACCTTGGACGACCGAGTGGTATCACGGTGCCGCAAACGGTCGATTTTTGGCGGCGAACGGGGCGCATTTTGGAGGGGCACAGTCCTGCCCGGGATATGTGGTCAACCTTGATAAAACGTTTGCCCAGCTTGGGAGTATGAATGCCCCACAAGGGTCTTCAGGGATAGAAAAAACGTTTCATCATTGTCGGCTTTAGGTGAATAACTGACCAACCAGAACGGTAGAATAGTGTTTGTCTGAGCGTTGAGACGTTTAGACATCGCGCATTGTCATCGCCGGCAACGCGCAAAACGGTCCTAACGGAGCCAATCGGGTGCTCCGTTATATACGCAAGTCTAAGAGGGGCTTGTTTAGGAGGCACAGTATGGGACGTTTTACCAATCCTCGCGATCTGTACTTTGGTGAGGGCGCTCGCCACGAGGTGAAGAACCTCAAGGGCAAGAAGGCCATCATCGTTTCTGGCGGCAGCTCTATGCGCCGCGGCGGGTTCTTGCAGGACGTCGAGGCCGACCTTAAGGAAGGCGGTTTCGAGGTCAAGCTGTTCGAGGGCGTCGAGTCCGATCCGTCCATCGAGACGGTCATGAAGGGCGCCGAGGCCATGCGCGAGTTCGAGCCCGACTGGATTATCGCCATCGGCGGCGGCTCGCCCATCGATGCCGCTAAGGCCATGTGGGTCTTCTACGAGTATCCCGAGGAGTCCTTCGATAACATCATCCAGCCGTTCAGCTTCCCCGAGCTGCGTCAGAAGGCTCACTTCTGCGCCATCTCCTCTACCTCCGGTACCGCTACCGAGGTCACTGCCTTCTCCGTCATCACCGACTACGCCAAGGGCATCAAGTACCCGCTGGCCGACTTCAACATCACCCCTGATGTCGCCATCGTCGACCCCGAGCTTACCTACACCATGCCCGCCAAGCTGTGCGCTCATACCGGCATGGACGCTCTGACCCACTGCATGGAGGCCTACGTTTCCACCTGCGCTTCCATGTTCACCGACGCCAACGCTCTGCACGGCATCCGCGAGACCGTCGAGTGGCTGCCCAAGTCCTATGCTGGCGACCATGAGGCCCGTCAGCACATGCACGAGGCTCAGTGCATCGCCGGTATCGCCTTCTCCTCGGGCCTGCTCGGCATCGTTCACTCCATGGCTCACAAGACCGGTGCAGCTTTTGAGAACGGCCACATCATCCACGGTGCTGCTAACGCCATGTACCTGGGCAAGGTCATCCAGTGGAACTCCAAGGACCCGCGCGCTGCCGAGCGTTACGCTTACGTGGCCAAGGAGATCCTGCACCTTCCCGGCGAGACCAACGAGGAGCTCATCGCTGCGCTCGTCCAGAAGATTCGCGACCTCAACGACCAGCTCAACATTCCGCAGTCCATCAAGGATTACGCGAATGGTGGCGTGAAGGTCGACGCCGAGAACCCGCAGATGGTTTCCGAGGAGGAGTTCCTCGCGAAGCTCCCCGAGATCGCCGCGAACGCCGAGCAGGACGCCTGCACGCCCGAGAACCCGCGTGAGACCAAGGCTGCCGACTTCGAGAAGATTCTCAAGGCCTGCTACTACGACACCGACATCGATTTCTAATCGACTCTTGTTATCGTAACGAGGGGCTCCGCACGTATCTGTACGGAGCCCCTTTCTTTTTTATTTTAGAGAATGGGATAGTTATGGCTGCAATTTTCAATAGCCCCAGCAAGTACATCCAGGGCCCGGACGAGCTGGCCAAGCTCGGTTCCTATGTCGAGCCGCTCGGCGCTAAGGCCCTCGTCATCGTGACGCCTTCGGGCAAGAAGCGCGTCGGTGCTAAGATCGAGGGCGGTTTTGCTGAGGCTAAGGCCGAGCTGCTGTTTGAGGACTTTAACGGCGAGTGCTCCAAGGGCGAGGTCGATCGCCTGGTTGCGCTCGCTCGCGACAACGGTTGCGACATCATCGTCGGCGTCGGTGGCGGCAAGATCCTCGACACCGCGAAGGCCGTTGCCTACTACCTGGAGTCCCCGGTTATCATTTGCCCCACCATCGCTTCGACCGATGCCCCGTGTTCGGCGCTTTCGGTGCTCTATACCGATGACGGCCAGTTCGACAAGTACCTCTTCCTTAAGGCAAACCCCAATATTGTCCTGATGGATACGACGGTTATCGCGGCGAGCCCGGTGCGCCTGACGGTTTCCGGTATGGGCGATGCGCTCGCAACCTACTTTGAGGCCCAGGCGACGCATGATGCCGACGGCGGCACCTGCGCCGGCGGCAAGGGCGGAATGGCTGGCCTGGCGCTCGCCAAGCTCTGCTACGAGACGCTTATGGCCGATGGCGTCAAGGCCAAGGTCGCGCTGGAGAAGGGTGCGCTCACGCCTGCCGTCGAGCATATCATCGAGGCCAATACGCTGCTTTCGGGCATTGGCTTTGAGAGCTCGGGCCTTGCTGCTGCTCATGCCATCCACAATGGTCTGACGATGCTGCCCGAGTGCCACGGCATGTATCACGGCGAGAAGGTCGCCTTCGGCACCATCGTTCAGCTGGTACTCGAAGATGCCCCGACCGAGAAGCTCGAGGAAGTCTTGGGCTTCTGCATTGAGCTGGGCCTGCCGGTCACGATGAAGGAACTTGGCGTTGCCGAGCTTACGCGCGAGCAGGCCATGATTGTTGCCGAGGCCGCCTGCGCGCCCGATGACACCATGTGCAACATGCCGTTTGAGGTGACGCCCGAGATGGTCGCAAACGCCATCCTGGGTGCCGACGCGCTGGGCCACTACTATCTCATGGATGAGTAAATCAAGCTAAGGAAGGGGCAAAGCCAGCAGATGGCTTTGCCCCTTTTTGCTATGGTGCAAAGGGGGCAGGTTACTTTGCACCAATCGTTGTTTGATGAAGGGCGGATTCTCGTATGGCGCTTCCTATGGTTTATGGCGGTCCCGGCCGGTATGTTCAGGGGCCGGGCGAACTTTCGCGTCAGGGCAGGTATTTGTCATGGTTGGGCTGTGCTGCCTATGTCTTGTTTGACCAGGGCACCGAGGATCGGCTGTGCAGGCAGATTGTCGATGGATTTCTGGACGACGATCTGAGTGAGCCATTCTTTAAGATTTATGACGGTCCGTGTACGGAAGAGGCCGTTGTCGAAATGGCTCAGGAAGCCCAGGCTGAGTATTGCGACATGGTGGTAGGCATTGGCGGCGGCAAGATGCTCGATATCGCCAAGGCAGTAGCGTTTTATGCCGAGCTGCCGTTGTGCGTATGCCCCACGGCGGCTTCGATGGACGGTCCGTGCAGCGCGATTTCGGTGCTGTATCACGAGGATGGGTCGTTCGACCGCTACCTGATGCTCGAGAAGAATCCAGACCTGGTCGTGGTCGATACCAACGTGGTCGCGGCGGCCCCACTGCGTATGACGGTCGCTGGTATGGGCGATGCGCTGGCAACGTACTTCGAGGCGCGTTCGTGCGCCGCGGCGCACGGCGCCAACGAGCACGGTGGCGCGCCGGGGCACTTGGCACTGGTCGCGGCACGTGCCTGCTACGACACGCTTATGGAATGCGGCGTCGCTGCCAAGCGCGATCTCAAAAAGGGGCGTACATCGCCGGCGGTTGAGCGCCTGATCGAGTGCAATATTCTGCTCTCGGGCGTCGGCTTTGAGAGCGGTGGCTTGGCGTTGGCGCATGCCATCGCCAACGGTCTAACGATTCTGCCTGAGTGCAAGGCCATGCACGGCGAGGCCGTGGCGTTTGGCCTGGTGGTTCAGCTTCGTCTGGAGCGTGCACCCGAGCTTGATCAGGTGCTCGAGTTTTGCCAGCGTGTTGGTCTGCCGACGACGCTCGAGGATCTGGGCCTTGGCGAGATTTCCGATGCCGATCTGCAGGGTGTTGCAAATGCGGTCTTTAGAAACGAGCGTAATATGGCCAACGAGCAGGCCAAGGTGACCAAACAAAAGCTCGTGCAGCTCATGTGCGAGGCATAGTTTGGCGCTTGATTGACCTTGTGCAATCGAGGCGGCGATAGGCCATAGGCTATTTGTCCCAAAGGTGCTCCGCGTGTAATTTGCTCGAGGCACGGGCCGATGGCGTATCATTATTTCTTGCTTGTTTGCACTGCTCAGGGAGGGGCCGCGCATGGCGCAGGAACACGATCTGTTTGATGACATTATCGAGATCAGCAAGGGTTTCGACTTTCTTAAAAACCCGCTTGGCGGTGTGACCGACGCACTCGATCCGTCGGCGCCGCAGTGGAATCCTGCCGACTACAAGGAGCGTCCGCGCGGCAACACCATTCCATGCTTGACCTGCAAAAACGAAAAGAGCGGCTGCACCGCGTGCATGGACGTGTGCCCGGTCAACGCCATCGAGGTCGAGGAAGACGCCATCGAGATCCTCGATACCTGTCGCAAGTGCGGCCTGTGCGCCGCTGCCTGTCCGACCGAGGCGATCATCTCGCCGCGCCTGGCGCCCAAAAACCTGTATGACGACATCGTCTCTGCTGCTACGAGCCACGAGACCGCCTACGTTACCTGCACACGTGCCCTTAAGCGCATGCCGCGCGAGAACGAGGTTGTTGTCGCCTGTGTGGGCGATATTACGGCCGAGACCTGGTTCTCGGTGCTGGCCGATTATCCCAACGTGAGCGTGTACCTGCCGCTGGGCGTGTGCGATAAGTGCCGTAACACCGGTGGCGAGGATATCCTGGGCGAGGCCATTGCTACCGCCGAGGAGTGGGCGGGCACGGGCATGGGTCTGGAGGTCGATCCCAAGAGCCTCAAGTGCCATAAGCGCCGCGAGTACGAGCGCAAGGAGTACATGGAAAAGATCGCCCGCACCACGGGTCTGACGGTGACCAAACTCAACCCGGCGACGGCGGCGCTGGCCTCGGTGACGCAGAAGTTGAAGGCCCATCGCCATCAGATTACCCAGCTGGAGCGTACGCTCAACACCATGTGCGGCACCACGACGACCAAGCGTCGCCGTTCGCTCACGCACGGTCGACAGCTGGTGCTCTCAACGCTGCAAAACCACCCCGAGCTTGCCCAAAACATGCAGGTGAGTACGCCGGAGTGCGACTTTGACAAGTGCACGTCGTGCGGCGAGTGCGTCAATGTATGTCCCACGTTCGCCTGCGATTTGGTGGGAAGCGGCCGCTTTGCGTTGGAGTCCACGTATTGTTTGGGCTGCGGTGCCTGTGTCAAGGTGTGCCCTGAGCATGCGCTCAAGTTGGTTGAGCACGACGCGTCCAATCTGGTCGTCGTCGATCCCGAAGCCGAGGAAAAGGCCGCCCAGAAGGCGAAGGCCCACGAAGAAGCCCAGAAGGTCAAGGCCGAGGCAAAGGCCAAGCTCGATAAGATGCTCGACCAGGTTGAGAAGCTCGCGGACTAGCCAACGACCCCTATCTCTGCTTCATTCGTGCCGCCGTGGCGTCCGGGTTCGCCCAGATGCTGCGGCGGCGCTATACTTATGCAGTTTGAAATGCTTGTACCAAAAGGAGCTGTCGTGTCCCTTTCCATCGGTATCGTGGGCCTGCCCAACGTAGGCAAGTCGACGCTGTTCACCGCGCTTACCAAAAAGACCGGTCTTGCCGCCAACTACCCGTTCGCCACGATCGACCCCAACGTGGGTATCGTCGACGTGCCCGATAGCCGTCTGCAAAAGCTCGCCGACATCGTCAACCCGGGTCGCATCGTGCCGGCAACGGTCGAGTTCGTCGACATCGCAGGTCTGGTGAAGGGCGCCAACGAGGGCGAGGGCCTGGGCAACCAGTTCCTGGCCAACATTCGCGAGACCGACGCCATCTGCGAGGTCGTGCGCTACTTTAAAGACCCCAACGTCATGCGTGAGGTGGGCCGCACGGGCGAGTTCGTCGATCCCGCCGGCGATGCCGACACCATCATGACCGAGCTCATCCTGGCCGACATGGGCACGCTCGAGAAGCAGCTGCCTAAGCTCGAGAAGGAGGCCAAGCGCGACAAGGAGCTCATGCCCAAGTTCGAGGTCGCCAAGCGCCTGCTTGCCTGGCTCAACGAGGGCAAGCGCGCTGCGTCTATGGAGATGACCGACGAGGAGCGCGCCGCTGCCAAGGGCCTGTTCCTGCTCACTATGAAGCCCATCCTGTATGTGGCCAACGTGGACGAGGATATGCTCAACGACGATCTGGCGCCCATCGATGGTGTTAAGCCGCTGCCCATCTGCGCCAAGATCGAGGCTGAGCTTTCCGAGCTCGATCCCGAGGACGCCGCCGACTACCTGGAGAGCCTGGGCTTGGAGCAGCCCGGCCTGGACGTGCTCGCGCAGGCGGCCTATAAGCTGCTCGGTCTGCAGTCGTTCTTTACGGCCGGCGAGATGGAGGTCAAGGCCTGGACGGTGCGTCAGGGTGCGACCGCTCCGCAGGCTGCCGGTGTCATCCACACCGACTTTGAGCGCGGCTTTATTAAGGCCGAGGTCATTGGCTACGACGACTACATCGAGCTCGGCGGCGAGCAGGGCGCCAAGGCCGCCGGCAAGCTGCGTATTGAGGGCAAGGACTATGTCATGGCCGATGGCGACGTCGTGCACTTCCGCTTTAACGTGTAAGGACGACGCACATGTTTAAATATGGCAAAAAAGCCGGCTACATGGGTGTTGCGCTGCTCGTGCTTGCGGTGATTCCGCTGGTGGTCGCAGCGTGTGTTATCCCCAACATTGGTCCCGAGGTGGCAACAAAGTTTAATGCCGCCGGCGAGGCGACGCGCTGGGGCAAGAGCTACGAGTTGCTGGCACTGCCGGTGCTCAACCTGCTGCTGAGCGTGGCGACGTACTTTACGGCAGGACGCCAGGCTAAAAACAATGATGACTCCGCCGCCATGGCGCGTATCGTGTGCGAACGCTACCTGCGTAACGGTTGCATCACGGGTGTGTTCCTCAACGTGGTTAACGTTTACTTTATGTACTCGGCGATTACCGGAACGGGCTTTGGCTTTGGTTTCTAGCTTGTCCTTTTAGGCAACGAGCCTGCACGCATATTCAATGGCTGCTGCGAGGCCGCCGCTCGATCGTGGTTTAAAGACCATATCGGCGGCGGCCTCGTTTTCGTATCCGGCGCCGCGAAGGGCGAGCGCGATACCGGCTTCCAGGAGAAGGGGCAGACCGCGTTGGCTGGTTGCGATTACGGCAGCCTGATTGAGCGAGCAGCTATGCGTTTGGCATTGGATGGCAAGTTCACCTTGCGCCGGGCAAGGGACCAGAACGGCGGCGACGCGACTTGATAGCAATGCAAATGCTGTGCGCTCATCGGGCGAAAGGCATTCGGCTTCAACGACGACGAGCTTGGGCGGTACGCTGTTTGTGCAAAGCGTGGCTCGGTACATGCGGACCGAAGAACCCGACATAGAAAACTCCTGTGTATTCGGCAAAACGTAAACTATAGTTTACGTTTATGTTCGGCTCCATTTCAAACTCGGCTGCATGGACGAACGTGCGAAACAGATTCTTGGCAGGCGGGTCGAAGAGACACGCAGAGACCTTGGTATCTCCAAGGTTGATTTTTGTGTGGCGACAGGAATCAGCCGACCCTACCTCGACCGAATCGAAGATGGAACGGCAAATTTCACGCTCAAGGTTCTATTTAAGATCGCGCCCGCACTCGGCATGACGGTGTCAGAGCTTCTCGAGGGGATCGAATAGGGGATACCCGTCGACAACTGAATTAGGTCATCGGGATTCGGTCGTGGTTGACTTGGCTGTAGAACAGGCGCTGGATCTCGGCGGCATCACGTGACTGGCCGAGTGCCCACATGGTTTTGGCCACGAGCGTCTCGGTTGTCATATCGTCGCCGCGCAGAATGCCCGGATGATCGGCGTAAGCACGGCCGACCTCGTAAACGCCCAGATCGAGGCCCTCTTCGGGGACCTGCGTGGTCATAACGACGGTGCGGCCCGAATCGACCCAGCGGAAAATCGCCTCCTGGAATGACTCGCCCGACTCGCCAAACTCGGGGATACCGCCAATGCCAAAGGTCTCCAGGATTACAGCATCGTAGCTGTCGGCAAGGGCGTCCAGGATACCCGGGTTCACGCCAGGAGTTAGCTTAAGGACAAATACGCGCGGGTCGATGCTGTCGTAGAAACGCACCGGGTTTTCGCCCTGATGCGTGCCGTGAAGCCCGTTGCGCACGATGCGGTCGTTGCGGATATAGGCGATAGGCGGATAGTTGACGCTAATGAACGCGTTAAAGCTCATGGTGCGCTGTTTGCGGGCGCGCGTGCCGGCAATGGCTACGCCGCCAAACACGATCGAGACGTCGTGCGAGTGCTCGTCGAGCGCATAAAGCAGGCTCTGGTACAGGTTGAGCTTGGCGTCGGTAAAGGGATTGCCCATGGGCTTTTGCGAGCCGGTGAGTACGATGGGCTTGGGGCTGTCCTGAATCAGGTAGGAAAGCGCCGCCGCGGTGTAGCTCATGGTGTCGGTGCCGTGCAGAATCACGAAGCCGTCGTGGTCGGCATAACCCTCGACGATGACGTCGCGGATACGCATCCAGTCACTGGGGCGCATATTGGTGCTGTCGATGTTCATGGGCTGCACCACGTCGAGCTCGCAGAGGCCCGAGATCTCGGGGACGCTCTGGGCGAGTTCCTCACCGGTCAGGGCGGGGGAGAGGCCGTTGCCGTCCTCGGTCGATGCGATGGTGCCGCCCGTGGCGATGAGAAGGATGCGCTTCATGCTGGTATTCCTATCGTATTTGCCGCCGCAGAGGCGGAGTCGTTCCGCAGTATTGTGGCACAGGGCGTCCAATGTTCAAACGTAATACATCATCTGTAACGTTTAGTAACACTTCAATTGCCGTCAAATAAGGGCCCAGGTCGTGCGTTTGCCGTGCGCTGATGGCTGCGAGGGACGAGAAACCCCATATAACGTGTACACTATGAAAGTTATTTTCGTTCATTCACGCGGGTGGGCACCGGCTCCCCGCCAACAGGAGGGGAAACCATGGATCAAAAGGCTTCCGCAAAGGTCCTCGTACTCGACTTTGGTGCGCAGTACGGTCAGCTCATTGCCCGTCGCGTCCGCGACCTCAACGTGTATTCCGAGATTGTCCCCTGCGACATCTCGGCCGACGAGATTCGCGAGATGAACGCCTCTGCGCTCATCCTTTCCGGCGGCCCGGCTTCTGTGTATGCCGAGGACGCTCCGTCCATCGACCCCGCCATCTTTGACCTGGGCCTTCCCGTCCTGGGCTTTTGCTACGGCCATCAGATCACGGCCGTGACGCTCGGCGGCAAGGTCGGTCACTCCGAGGTGGGCGAGTACGGCCGCGCCACTATTACGCGCACTGCCGGCGCCAAGCTCTTTAACTCCACGCCCATGGAGCAGACCGTGTGGATGAGCCACCGCGACGCCGTGTCCGAGGTGCCCGAGGGCTTTACCGTTACCGCCAGCACCGACGTGTGCCCGGTTGCCGCCATGGAGTGCGTCGAGCGCAAAATCTTCACCACGCAGTTCCACCCCGAGGTCAAGCATTCCGAGTACGGTCAGCAGCTGTTGAGCAACTTCCTGTTTGAGATCTGCGGCCTGGAGCCCAACTGGAGCATGGACAACCTGGTCGAGACCATGACGGCCGAGTTCCGCGAGAAGGTCGGCGACGACCGCGTGATTCTGGCCCTGTCCGGTGGCGTCGACTCCTCCGTCGTGGCTGCGCTGGGCGCTCGCGCCGTGGGCAAGCAGATGACCTGTGTGTTCATCAACCACGGCCTGCTGCGCAAGGGCGAGTCCGAGCAGGTGGAGGAGGTCTTCACCAAGCAGTTCGATGTCGACTTTATCCACGTCCACGCCGAGGACCGTTATGCCGAGCTTCTGGCCGGCGTGACCGAGCCCGAGGAGAAGCGCCGCATCATCGGTACGCAGTTCTGGAAAGAGTTCTTCGCCGTGGCGCAGCAGCTCGAGACCGATGGCAAGCCGGTCAAGTACCTGGCTCAGGGCACCATCTACCCCGACATCATCGAGTCCGGCGCTCGCAAGACGGGCGGCAAGACGGCCACCATCAAGAGCCACCACAACCTGATTCCGTTCCCCGAGGGCGTGCACTTCGACCTGATCGAGCCGCTCGACCACTTCTTTAAGGACGAGGTCCGCGCGCTTGGTCTGGCACTGGGTCTGCCGGGTCACATCGTGTTCCGCCAGCCCTTCCCGGGCCCGGGTCTTGCCATCCGCATCATCGGTGCGGTCGACAGGGAGAAGCTCGAGATCCTCAAGAATGCCGACGCTATCGTGCGCGAGGAGCTCGATGCCTACAATCAGCGTCTGTTTGAGCAGACCGGCGAGCGCAACTCCGAGCACAGCTGCTGGCAGTATTTCGCGGTCCTGCCCGACATCAAGTCCGTCGGCGTCATGGGTGACGAGCGCACCTATCAGCGCCCGATCATCCTGCGCGCCGTCGAGTCCAGCGATGCCATGACCGCCGACTGGGCCAAACTGCCCTACGACGTGCTGGCCCGCATCTCGGGCCGCATCGTGGCCGAGGTTCCCGGTGCCAACCGCGTGTGCTACGACATTACGTCCAAGCCGCCTGCGACCATCGAGTGGGAGTAGGCTGATAGGGTTCTGACCTGCATTTTTGAGTGCCGCACTGTGCCGCTGAGTTTCGTTTCGTACGAGAGTCATGGCAAAGCCGCCAGCGATGTTGGTGAGTAAATACGATAACCGAGCCTCCGTTCCCGCGTTGGGACGGAGGCTTTTTCTTTGTCGTTTTACTCCCTTTCACCTGCGATTTCGCAATTTACTCCCCCGTGTTTCAAGACGGCAAGGCACGGTGCGGCATTCGGAGGAACGGGAGTAAGGATTCATCCCAAGTGAGTAGACGCGCGATTTTTGTCTCCGAGAGCCAAACGGGGCCGTTTCGGGGCCTGTGAAACTCAAATCGAACTCAATAGGCTTTTCGGCGGTCTTCTCACAGCGTTTTCCCAGGTGGTTAATGGGGAGTAAAGAATCTCGCCGCCTCAATGAAAACGGGAGTAACCAGGGGAAATGCCGCGGCGTACTGCCGCGTGCCGCCGTGTAAGCCACCGCGTCATTTACTCCCCAGGTGCGCCGGAAATGCCTTGGCATGCAATGGGGAGTAAAAACTCAGCTTACGCAGGCCCGAGCGGCGCTCGCCGCCTGGTCCACCGTCCTGATTCGGTTGCGTTGATCGCGAAATGCGGAGAGCCGCTACAGCGAGGCTTTCCAGTCCTCGTATTCGTCGGCGTCGATCTTGCCGTTTTCGAGCTGCGCGCGCTTCTCTGCCCACAGTTCGATCGCCATCGCGGCTTTGGGCGCGTGCGGCGCCTTGGGGTTCAGGGAGAGGCCCGTGCCGTCGGCTGCGGGCACGATGCCGAAGGAGTCCTCGAGCCGCACGAGCAGCGACATGAGGTCGCCCGCAGTCTCGACGCCGTAATCCTTGAGGGCGTTGACGGACACGCCGAGCGCCGCGGAGATGGACTCGAGCAGCTCGGGCTTCACGGCGCGGATGCCGCTCTCGTAGTGGCGCACGGCCCCCTCGGTCAGGCCGACCGCCTCGGCGAGCTGCGCCTGCGTCATGCCGCGCGACTTGCGGTACCGCCTTATGTTCTCGCCTACGGACATGAGCCCTCCTCCTGGAATTACGTACCAGCACATCTTATCAGCGTACGCAAATGTACGCAATTCTATTGACAGTACAGATATGTACGTTTACTCTGAATCTGTGAACCGTACGTATCCGTACGCCATTGATTGGAGGAGCCATGGACGAGAAGGTGGCGAAGACGCCGAGGCCGCACATGCTGGACGCCGACGAGGTCGCGGAGCTGCTGAGGATCAAGAAAGGCAGCGCCTACGAGGTGATCAGGAAGATAAACGCCGAGCAGGAGGCGCGCGGGCGCGTGGTCATCCGCGGGCGCGTTCGAAGCGACGTCTTCGACGCCCTGTACTTCCCGGAGGTGGACTGACATGCCCGTGTACAAGGACGACGGCAACGGTACGTTCTACGTGCAGTGCTACTACCGCGACGCCCGCGGCTCGAAGCGCCACAAGACGAAGCGCGGCTTCTCCTCCGAGGTGGAGGCCGCAGTGTGGGAGAGCCAGTTCAAGAGCCTTAACGGCGGGGCCATGGACATGACGTTCTCCGAGTTCGTCGAGGTGTACGCCTCCGAGGTGAAGCCGCGCATACGCGAGCACACGTGGATCACCAAGGAGTACATCATCAACGACAAGCTCGTGCCGTTCTTCGGGGACATGCGCATGTGCGACGTGAGGCCGATCGACGTCATCAGGTGGCAAAACGAGCTCACCGAGCACCGGGACGCCGACGGGAAGCCCTGGGCACCGACGTACCTGCGCACGGTGAACAACCAGCTCAACGCCATCTTCAACCACGCCGAGCGCTACTACGGCCTCAGCGACAACCCGGTGCGCAGGGTCGACAAGATAGGCTCGAAGAAGGGCGGCGAGATGCAGTTCTGGACCAAGGACGAGTACCTGAGGTTCAGCGAGGCCGTCATGGACAAGCCTCTCTCATTCCACGCCTTCGAGCTGCTTTACTGGACGGGCATACGCTGCGGCGAGCTCCTGGCGCTCACGCCGTCCGACTTCATGCTGGAGAGCTCGCGGCTGCGCATCAACAAGTCGTACCAGAGCCTCAACGGCGTTGACACCGTGACCGACCCCAAGACGCCCAAGTCCGTGCGCACGATCGTCATGCCCGCCTTCCTGCGCGACGAGATGGCGGACTTCATCGAGATGCGCGACGACGTCGCCCCCGACGAGCGCCTGTTCGCCGTGACCAAGCACTTCCTGGCCCACGAGATGGAGCGCGGGTGCAAGGCGTCGGGCGTGAAGCGCATCCGCATACACGACATACGCCACAGCCATGTGAGCCTGCTGATAGAGATGGGCTTCTCCGCGCTGGCCATCGCCGAGCGCATGGGCCACGAGGCGGTGGACATCACCTACCGCTACGCGCACCTGTTCCCCACGAAGCAGGACGAGATGGCCGCCGCGCTCGACGGGGCGAGGGGGTAAGAAGGATGCCGTGCGAGAACAGCGCCCGCAAGCGCAGCAAGACGATGGCGTTCCGCTGCACGCCCGAGGAGCGCAAGCTCATATGCGAGATGGCAGCCTGGAGCGGCATGAACAGGCAGGACTACATCATCGCCAAGCTCACCGATACCCAGGTCGAGGTGAGGCCCTCCGTGAGCGTGCAGAAGGCACTGAGGGACTCGATGGCGGAATTGGCCAAGGAGGTGCGGCTGGCGGCCTCCTACGGCGAGCTGAGCGAGTCCCTGCAACAGAGAATTGAGCACGTGATGAGGTTCTTCCTAGCGCTCGGCGAGCCTCTTGACGCGCCGACGGAAGAGACATCGCCACGAACTACGTTTTTGGAAGAGCCGGTTCCATCCGTCATCGATGCGGGTTCCGACACCGCAAGCATCTTCGAGATGGGACGCAGGTAGGGCCTAGCGCCAGACCTCCAACGCCTTGTCCGCAAGCCATTCGGCGCGATCGGCGATATCGCCCTCGTTCCAAGACTCCTTCTCTAGGGCGCCGGCCATGGTCGCAAGGCCGGCGGCGCAGAGGGCAAGGCCGTCCTTGTATCCCTTTCCCTGCTTCTTGGTGGGCCAATCGGCATCGCGGATGGAGGCGTTGAGCGAATGCGTGATGATGGCGAGGTTGCCGAGCGTGAGGAGCTTCCGGTCCCTTCGCGTGGCAGCCTCATCGTCGAGGGCTCCCCATTTGTTGCGCCACTTCTTGGGCATCATGTGCTCGAGGGTGTACTGGTTGAACCCGAGCAGGGCCGTGCTGCTCATGCCTGGGCGAATGGCGCTTTCCAGCAGATAGAGGACGCCCTTGGACTGGAGGTTGTACAGACACGATTCCTCGAATGCCGCTCGAACCTCGGCGTCGCCGGGCATGTACGTCGTCGCCTCGTCATTGGCTTCGAGAGCCTTCCTCAGCGCCTCCGCGTCCTTCACCTCGTTCAAGATCAGCGAGGTGAACAGCCTGTTGTAGTTCTTCGTGGTCGCCTGAACCAGCATTCGGCGGACGATGTAGCTCTCAAGCAGGGCGTAGATCTTAGATTCCTCGCTCGAAGACTCCGCGTTCTTTCGAACGTAGAGCACGTACGGGATGAGCGTCGAGTTCTTGAGGCCGAATATCAGCACGTTCAGGCGCTCGACGCCGGAAGCGGAGGGGATGTCCGCGTCGCAGTAGCCAGGGTCGAACGTGGACTCGAACGCCTCGGCATACGCCTTCATGTTGTCGAGAATCTCGACCTTGTCGCCGTTGCAGTACCTGCCGATGAAATCCTTGTAGGACTGGAAGAGGTTCGAAGTACGCGAATAGAAGAGCTTGTCCTCGGTCGTGACGCCACGCCTCTTGTCCTGGACCAGAATCTGGAGGAACGCGTCGAAGAAGAGGTCGACGAGCGTGCGCTTGATGCGCCCGGTAACGATCTCCTGCTCCCAATACTCCCTCTTCTCAGCCGTGGGCTCGAAGACGTCTTCCCAGCACTCCTTGAACGCCTGCTCGTTCTCGCGGTTGAAGAAGTAGTTCTTAAGGAGCTCCGCCGTCGTCAGGCGCACCCCGAGCGAGTTGATGGTGTCGAATATCTGCTGCTCGTCCTCGCCCTCGGTAAGATCGATGCAGACGAACTGGACGTTCGACTTGATCGTGTTCCTGTCGACCTTCTCCGGGTCGATATTCTTGAGGAAGTAGTTGTAGGCAAGGACGATGGCCGAGGAGCCCTCGAGGGGTTCGCAGCCCGTGGCGCTGACGACCTTTTCGAAATCCTGCCGGTCGTACTTGCCGTGCCGCAAGGCGACATCGCCGGTCTCCAGGACGAAATCTCGCTCAAACAAATTGTTGGTGCCGTTTTTTGCACAGAGTGCCTTGAAGAAGATGACCATGGTCGTGAGTCGCTGCTGGCCGTCGATGACGGTGCGAACCTCGGAGACCTCGGACCAGGTGTTGCCGGAGGAGGCCTGCTTCAGGATGATGGAGCCCAGGAAATAGGGCCGCTTCGAGGCCGTGACGAACTCCATGTCGCCGAGGAAACGCTCCCATTGCTCTTCTCCCCAGACGTACGCCCTTTGGTAAAAAGGTATTTCGAGCAGGCGCGATCCGTTGAACACGCCGCTTATCGTTGCTTTTCCTGCATCCATCCTTAAAGCCCTATCTATCCTTTGCGGTTATTGCTGGCGGGGTCAATTTTATCAATACGCTGCTTGACCCTTTAATGTTCCCGGTCCTTGCCGTCTTCTCCCCAGAAGGTGCTCGAAGATGATGCGCAGGTCCTCGTCATCAAGGCAGCCGCCCTCGAGGCAGCCACGGTCGATGGTATCGATCATCGTCTGCCCCTTCTTCTTCGAGCGGTCGTAGATCACTGTGTCGAGGGATAGCTCCCTGCCGTCGCGCGTGAACATCTCGTGCATGAATTCGGCACTGTTCGCTTGACTTCAATCGCGTACCGCGTGCTCGAGCGGGCCGCTTCCCCTCGATATGGCGACATCCCAATGCTCGCAGTTAAGCAGAAGAAGTCGGTTCATGAACTCGGTGCCCGAAAAACCGAGTCTCGCAAACGGCGGAAATAGAGGGTCATCCGAAAAGACCGCAGCATACTCACTGCTCAACGGCATATACGCGAGATGAAAATCGTACGAGTCGTCCTCGGACCCGATGATGAACATGGGCATCGACGTCGTAACGAACCCTGAGCCGACGGGTGCCCCAAGGATGGAGAAGCTCTTCTCAAAAAAAGCCTTTCGAATACGGTTAACTGGCACAATATCATCGTTGGAGAAGAGCATGGTTGCGGCGGCGGCAAGCTCGATCACCGCTTGGGAATCCCCGCGCCAATCCGACCAATCGAGCAAGCCGAGCTCATAGGGTGTCAGATGAACGTTTCTGAGCAGCTCTTCGGCAGTCTCGCGTGACCATTTCTTGTCGACGCTCATGCTGATAGGGTGCCGGACGATGATATTTGCTGCCAGCTCGCAAACGGCGGCTTTCCCATCAGAATACCCTTCGCCTTCGCACTGGTCTTCTTTCTGGCGTTCCAAAAAGCGATTGTAAAACGGCGCGATGCGGCTCTCGAGCTCAGATAGCTTAACCTCGATGAGGTTCTGCGCATAGAATCTGTCTGTCGCATCGCCTGTTGCATCGGCATGCTCGACTTCATAAAGATCGCGCATGCTGCAAAGGTTCTCGCAATTCGTGCGGAAGAAGGAGCCCTTCTGCCTGCTGTAGGCATGGAGCTGCCCGGAGGAATCCGCGAAATGGCGCAGGTAGAACTGCGGCACCCAGTGCTGCTTTCGCGTCATCTTTCCGGGCAGCTTCGACATCCTAAGCCTTCACCGCCTCATACTGGTACGTCGTGCGCACGTTGTAGTGGAAGTCGTTTCCGAGATCCAGCGCCTCGAAGTGCTTCTTGGCGCAGCCGATCTTGATCTTCTCCGCGTCGCGCAGGGCGGGCTCGCCGTTCTTTCCGCCCTTGGTCTCGGTCACGAAGTACACGCGGCGCTCGCCGTCGGCCTCCTCGACGTACGCCCAGTCGGGGTTGTAGCTGCCGAGCGGCGTGTCGATTTTGAACGCCGAGGGAAGCTTCGCGAACACGAGCACCTCCTCCTGCTTGTCGAGAGCCTCGGCAAAGGAGCGCTCGACCCCCGCCGAATCGTAGACAACGTAGTTGTACAGGCTCTTGCCCGTCACATCCGGCTTCCACGCGTTCTGCCCGAGGTAGGCGGTGTAGTCATCGAGCTCGAGGTCGCGCATGGTGTACCACTCGTCCTCGGGAAGGCGCACGTACTTGATGCCCTGGGCGATGAGGTCGTTCTTCACGCGGTTGATCTTGTCGCCGACCTGCGCGAGGAAGGTCGCGGGGTCGATCTCGAACTCGTCGAGGCGGCTGCAGCCCTCGAGGATCGCCTTGATGGTGCCGCGGGTGAGCCCGACGGCGTCCTGAAGCTCTGCGATCGGGTCGGGAAGGTCGTATTTCACCTTTCCCGAAACGGACACCACGGAGGTGCCCGTGCCCTCGGCGCTCACGCCCGCGTCGTCGATGCCCAGCGATGCGCGCTCGCTCGTCACCTGGGGCGGGCGCACGGCGAGCATGCCGTCGATCGCCTCGATGGCGCGTTCGATGAGCTTGCCGGAGTCGACCTCGACCCGGAAGCGCGTGCGCTGGCGGATGCGGTCCCACAGGGCCTGGAACGCAGGGTCGAGCGTGACGTCCTTCTGCAGCTCGACCGAGACCTCCTTGGCCTTGTCACGGATCTGGACCCTCTGGGACTTGTGGATGATGATCGCCTCGACCTGCTCCTTGGCAGGCTCGAGCTCGGCGGGGAGCTCGAGCCTGCCCTCCTCGGCGGCCGCCTTCAGCTCGGGCGTCACCGCGCCCTTGTCGTCCATGCCGGTCGCGACGAGGTGGTCGTAGACCTGCTTGGACTTCTCGTAGCCCAGGCGCTCCTCGACGCCATCATCGCCCTTGACCGTGACCTTCGTGAAGCTCTCCGGAGTGATGACGCCGAACTTGAAGTCCTCAGCCTCAAGCTCCTTCTGCAGGCCGTTGGCGAAGTCGTCGTAGCTCTCGTTCGCGATGACGGTGAGCACGTTCGCCTCTGGGTCGTACAGGCGCTCGCCAT
>CAJJPN010000018.1:0-22628 GCA_905193635.1 Coriobacteriaceae bacterium | reverse complement strand
GGGGAAGACGATTCTCGAAAGGAAGAGAACGATGGAAAACAAGAAGAAAAAGCGCTACGGCATCATTGCCGCCCTGCTGCTGTTGGTGCTGGCCGCCGGCGTTGGCACCTATGCATGGCTGACGGCGCAGTCGGGCCTGACCAACAACTTCACTACTGCGGGCATCAACAAGCCCACCACTAATCCTGATAATCCGGATCAGCCGATTCCGGATGACAACACTAAGGTCAACGGCAATCTGACCGAGACCAACTGGGTTGCGGACTCCAAGCTCGCCCCTGGCGTGTCTGTTCCTAAGAATCCTAATGTCGGTATTGGCAAGGGATCCGAGAACGCTTATGTGTACGTTTTCGTGAAGAACGCGACAGCGTCTGCTGGGGTTGATGATTCCAAGACGACCTACTTCACCATTGAAAATGGCTGGAAGGCCGTTGACGCGACCGCAGTTACGGGCGAGCCGACTCATTATCTCGGTGGCCTTTTCGTTTATGTTGGCAATGGGACCGAGGCTACTCCGCTTATTGCCAGCAAGACCGATGACAAGTGGACCGGTGAGCTGTTCAGCAATGTGACTACGCCCAAGGAGACCGAGCAAAAGGATTTCGCCAAGGATGCCAAGATGACGGTCAACTGCTTCGTTTACGCTGCAGACAGCACCACTGAGGGCTCGGCTGCGTCTGCTGAGGCTGCTGCCAAGGATTGGGCTAAGGACCTGTAGTAATCCAACCCCCTCCACCGAGATCCCGGTCCGCTCCCCACCCCTATATTCGGGTCGGGATCTCGGTCCCCCTTTAATCGACGATTGGCGAACGTAATGCTCAATAATCTTTCCGACAATCAGAAACGCACCTTGGCGCTTGCCGCGATGGCGCTGTTGGCCCTGGCATGCCTGTGTGGCACGCTGGCTTTTACCGTTGACATGGTTCCGGCGAACAACGTTCTATCATTTGGCAGCGTGAAGGTACGAGTCTGTGAATACACCCTCAACGAGCAGGGCGAGGAGATTCCGTTTGAGCCCAACGAGCACGGGGACTATCCCGACACCAAGGCCGGGGGCTCTGACATCAGCCGCATTGTGCGCGTGGAGAACGCTGGCACGCAGCCTGAGTACGTTCGCGCGCGTCTGCGCATGACGTCGGTGGCGCCCGACGGTTCGAGCGCGGGTGCTTCGGGCAGCGTTGCGTTTCATGTGAACGCGGGCGAGGGGTCCCCGTGGATCGATGGCGGCGATGGGTGGTACTACTACCGCGGATTGGCCGGGCGTGGCGGCACACTCGACCCCGGTGCCATGACGGAAAGCCTCATGGACTCGCTGCGCTTTGTGGGCGACTACCACGATGCCGCGCGCGGCGGCTCATTCAGGCTCGATATCGATGTTCAGGCCGTGCAGGCCAAAAACCAGCAGACAAGCGATACCGCCCTCGACGTACTTGACGTTGTGGGTTGGCCGGAGGCGAACTAGCCTATGAAGATCAAGAACATGAACCGGGGCGTGCTTAGCAGGCTAGTTGCCGTCGCGGCGATTGCCCTTTGCTGCGTTATGGCGCTGCCAACGGTGGTGCATGCCGAGGACGTGCCCGAGAACACAAACGAATACCACATCAAAAACGCGAACGACTTTTTGGTGTACGTGGCGCTTTCGCGTGAGCGCGATACGTCCGGCTGGCGCGTTTATCTCGATAACGATATCGTGCTTAATGATGACGACATGAAGACCATTGTCTCGCACACCGTTAAGCATCTGTCGTTTGGCAACAAGGAGCATCCGTTTAAGGGCGTGTTCGATGGTCAAAACCACACCGTTGAGGGCCTGAGCTACGATAAAGACGCTTTTGACCCCGAGCGCGATACGGGATTTTTTGCCGAGACCAACGGTGCCACCATCAAAAACTTCCTGGT
Source organism: Coriobacteriaceae bacterium (assembly GCA_905193635.1). Lineage (GTDB taxonomy): Bacteria > Actinomycetota > Coriobacteriia > Coriobacteriales > Coriobacteriaceae > Collinsella. Next base: position 20,729 of record CAJJPN010000018.1, on the reverse strand, counting down.
CAAGGACGCCAACGTGTGGGCGGACTTCCGCGGTGGCATTATCGTGGGCAAGGCCGTCAAAACGCGCTTCGAAAACGTTATGGTCATGGAGAGCACGCTGCACGTGACCTGCGCCAACAATGCTCTCAACCTCATTACCAACGCAGGCTTTGAGGGCGGTCTCATCGCCGGCGAGCTCGACGGCTGCACCCTCTACAACTGTGAGGTCCGTGGCGGCCGTGCCGTCAACAATACGACCTCGGGCGTGCAGGCGCTCGGCGGTGAGGGTCTGTATATGGCGGCGTTTGCCGGCTATGTTACAAATTCGACGATTGAGTACTGCCGCGTTACACCTACGCGCAAGAAGGACGGCTCGATTGCCGCGAATGGCATGACCGACGTCACCAATAAGTACGACGTGGCTGTTGGCGCTCTGGGCGGCAACAACGTGTATGCCTCGGGTTTTGTGGGCTGCATGGCGGGTAACGCCAAGATTATCGACTGCTTCTCGACGGCGCAGTGCTACAGCTATGCCGCGTCGTACGTGGGCGTTGTCTCCGTGACGCGCGCATGGACGGGTGGCCTGGCGGGTCGTATTCTGACGGCCGAGGGCAACGAGCTCGTTCGCAGCCATTTTGCGGGTGACTTGAGCTCGCGTCAGTACAATCCCATCGCCGTGATCCCCATCATTCAAAACGATGTGAACCTGGGCGGTATTGCTGCGCGCGCCAACAAGGGTGACGCCACGGTTACCGAATGCTACTTTAAGCCGAGCGTGAGCCTAAACGGCAGCAGCCAGGGTACCGCGGCTGAGAAGAAGATCCCCTCTTTTGGCGGCGACGGTACCACCAAGGGCGACGGCTACGGCCCGTGGGACGACGGGCGCTACGCCACGCGCGAGCTGTGGGAGGAGCACGACTACGACTTCTGTGCCGGCACCATGCGCTCGACCGCTAACGATGAGGCCCTGGGCGGTTCGCATGCCAACGAGTGGGCGATGGACTACAGACTGAATATCCCCGTGCATGGCCAGAGCGTTAAGGCGACGATCGATTTTCCCGGTGCGGGCACCGCGACAATCGAGGCGACCAAACTCGGTATTAATCAAGCGACCTCGGATCCGTACGCCTTTGCCGTGAGCGCCGTGCTGGCGGGAACGGCCCAGGGCTTGGCCCAGGGCGATACATCGGTGACGTTTAGGCAGGATGCCTCCGCAAAGCCCAAGGGCTTGACCGATGCCAACGGCGGTTATCGCTTCATGGGCTGGTTCCGCGAGTCCGGAGTCAATGTGAACCGTATCGATGCCGATAACGCCTGGTTTAACGGCAAGACCGATGCCGATGCCGTTAAGGCTGGCAAGCAGGTCCAGAAGAACGAAGCGCACGAGATAACGTCGACCTATACCGCCGATAACGCGAAGGGGGCCGAGGCCTTTAAGGGCAACGACCTGTTTATTGCTTCGTACGAGGCGCAGGTACTGTTCTATAACGTCAAGGGCGAGACGCTCGCGTGGCAGAGCGGCGCTGCGCATGACAAGTCGACGGACTGGTATCGCTATGGTGTTGGTTTAACGCCGGTTGCCCCTGCGGACCGCGGCGCTCTGTCTGCCAGCGCCACCTTTATCGGTTGGACGACGCAGCCGAGCGGCGATGCCGGGATGCATGGCGGTTACGCGGCCATCACCTCGCCTGAGCTTGCCGCGCTTAAAAACGCCGGTGCGTTCTATCCTGCCGGCACCGAGATCACCGTGCTTGGCCCGACCGATTTCTATCCGGTGTACAGCGACTACGTCTCGAACATCATGACGGTGTTCGAGGGTAATGAGCAGGATGGGCTTGAAGATGCGACCCAGCGTGTCGACGTGGGCAACACTCATGTCGATGTCCAGACTGCCGAGGATGGGGCCAGCGTTTACACGGTGCAGGTGCGCGGCGTGGACAACAAGCCCTTGTCCGAAGGCGGCTCGCTGCCCGATGGCTACCGCTTCCTGGGTTGGTATGAAAACAAGGGGACCGAGGATGCCCCGCTCGAGGTGCGCGTAAGCCGCGACCCCAGCTACACACTCCCTGCCGATGTCGATCTAACTGTGCCACATACCTACATCGCCCGCTTTGAGTACCGCGTGGACTATTACGTTCGGGCTTATACCAACCATGAGTTTACGGACAGCAAGCTACTCTGTTCCGTTTGGAATCGCTATCAAACGCCCTTTGAGGAAAACGTCGGTAGTACCTTCGTGCGTGAAAACGTCGTCCACTGGGGCCCGGAGCATGTTTACCACGGTATAAAGGATAGTTATGAAACGTGTGGCACGCGCTTCACGAAGGAAACCCTTGTCGTGAGTCCCCTTAACGCGTACTCGCACAACGTTAAAAACGATACGGGAGCCGATACTCTAAAAAACCTCTATGCCGATACCGATTTTCCAGGCGCTGCAACGCTAAGCGATACTTGGACTTCGGCTTCGCTGAACGTAACGGTCAAACCGGTGAATGATCGCTATCGCCTGAATTTCTGGACGCTTGAGCGCGATGGTGAATATTGGACATATGTGAAAAATCCCATCGAGAGCATGGTGCGTACAGATAAGAAGTACTACGTTCGCGCGATGATTACCACGGACGTTAATTTCTACAACAAGGACGATAATGTCGTGAGGACTGCCACGCGGCGCTATGAGAGTAACTTGCTGCAGACCAAGGTGAACGGGGCGGATCCGACGTTCACGTATTACTACCCGCATGTTAATAAGTCGGTTAAAGTGGCCGAAAAGCCAGAAGATGGTGAGAAGGGATCGTATGAGAGCCCCCTGACCCTCGAAGCTTCCCCGACCGATGCCGACATGGCCGTGCCGGGCTATAAGTTCCTGGGCTGGATTTCGACCGCCGAGGTCCAGAAGGGTTCTGACGTCTGGAAGTATATCTACGATGTCGAGGGCGATTCCTTCACCACTTCTGACCCGGATAAGGCCGAACCGTATCTGGTGAAATCAGATTTTAAGGTCACCCAGTGGCAGGATGCCTATCCGGTGTACGCGAAGTACGATGTTAGGTACACCACCAACCTGTATCGCGCCGGTTTTAAGGGCACGGACAAGGTCAATGTGCCTAGGTACGACATCGATCCCGTTATCAACGCGGACACCGACCCTGCTACGGCAACGGTGACCCCTGACGTCACGACTCCGGTTTATAAAGCAGGCGGTGAGCTGTATAAGTTGCAGAAGGTTGAGATCGAGCTTCCGAATGGCGAAGTTGAAGACATCGAACCTAACGGCGATAACTCGTATTCCCATCAGGTGGAACCCGGCGGGGCCTATACATTTGTGGCGTACTATTCGCCGTTGGCGGTCGTGTACCATCTCAATGCCAAAGATGTTGACGGCAAAGTTGCTCAGCAAGGCGATATGCTCGGCAACCTTGATGGCGGCATCCCGAAGCCCACTTATGACGTCAGCGCTATCGATAGGGATACAGGAGGTGCGTTCAACGCCTTCGTGGGCTGGACGGAAGCCAAGCCGGCACCTGTCAAGGGCTATGTCGCTTGGTCGGAGGGTATCCGCATGGTGAGTGCTTCTACCGTGGTCAGGGCCCCCATGGAGCTGTACCCGGTCTACCGTCCCAGCCTGGTTACCGTTCAATCGAACATCGACTCAAATCTCGCGAATCCTGCTCTTGTCCGCGGTCTCGGCCGTACTGATTCCGGCGACCAGATTTCTCTTGAGGTCAAGGCTGTCAAGGAGGTTGTGGGCATTGACGGCACCAAGTACGACTTTGTCGGCTGGTCGCGCGACTACGAACCCGATGGCAAATACACCCTAATGACCGGTGACAATAAGTATCCCCTCGAGGGTAATGAGCCCTTTAAGAGCGTGACGTACACTGCGGTGTACAAGATCGCGCCGTATAAGGTTCGCTATCACGGTGTCGACGGGTCGGTCGTCTTTACGGCAACGGTCGACTCGGACGGCGAGCGCGCGACGGGCGCCGGCTTTGTCCATAACGTCGATGTTCCCAAGGTGGATGAGAGCGGCAACCCGGTCTATGACAACGACGGCAATCCCGAGATGGAGAAAAAGTCCGTGGCATACGACCCGGACGCCCACTCCAAGATCGTCGCGCTGCTCGATGAACAGACGACTACTAGCGGTGACGTACGTGAGCTCTTCCTGGAGTGGCGATATATGCCTGCCGATGGCGATGCGAAGTCTTGGAATGAGTTTAAGGGCGAGCCGGTCAAGGGAGACATGGACCTGTATCCCGTGACGTATCGTGTGGCTGCCAACGACACATCCGATTCCACTAACCCTAAAACAATGACCGTGCGGCTTAAGTGGCTGCTCGATCCCAACGCCGCCAACACAGTCGACAACAGTGCCGACCAGGCACCCTTTAAGGTCTGCTTTGCCGAGCCGTTTATGGGAACGCAGCTGACTGTTACCGTTAAGCGGGCGAGCTACGGTCCTGATGCGTCCATGACGGAGGAGCCCGTTAACGACCAGTATGTCTCGCTCTACAGCTTGGGCTCGGGCAATGGCTCGTTCGACCTAGCCAATCGTCTGGAGTCCAAGAAGACGGGTGAAGGCGAACAGGGCCCCGGTAATGCCGTGTTCAAGTTCGCCCAGACTCACGCATTGACAATTGTAAAAAAGACCACCGATGCTGGTGCCATGGGACAGACATCCCGCTTTAAGGTGGCACGGAAGGCGTCGAAGGATTCTCTTGCCGAGACGCGCATGGTCGAAGTGAAGGTCGATAAAACGCAGCAGGAAAACGGCGAGACCTGGTATGTCGGCAGTGTGCAATTTGCCGCGCCGGCGGGTTTCTATACCGTCGAGGAAGATACGGCTTGGGCATGGCGCTACCAGGGTGAGCTGAGCACGCCTGGTAAGGCGCCCGGCAAATCTGCCGAGCTGACGATTTCGTCTGCCTCGAGCGCGGGCGATGCGGTGGTGACGTGCGTTAACACGCGCGCGAAGGACAAATGGGTCGATGGTGGCTCGCGTGCCAAGAATGTTTGGGAAAACGGCACGCTGAAGAAGGAGGACCAGGATGACTAAGCGCAAGCAAATCATCGCCCTCCTTGTCGGCGTTCTTCTTTTGGCTGGCGCTGCCGGCACCTTTGCCTGGCTTTCGGTTACGGGCGTGCTGGTCAACGAGTTTGGCTTTGGTTCGGTGGCGCCCTCGGTAGACGAGAAGCTCAATGGCAACGTGAAGAGTGACGTCACGATTACAAACAAGGGCTCGGCCCCGGCATACCTGCGTGCTGCGGTGGATATCTACTGGCAGGACCAGGATGGCGCGCGCCTGTGGGATGAGCCGGTTGCGGGAACGGACTACGTTATTGAGTGGGGCAACGTGTCCGATGCGTCTGCTTCCAACAGCGCCTCGTCTTGGGTTGCCGCGTCCGACGGATTCTACTATTGGACATCTTCCGTTGCGCCGATGGACAAAACCGGCGTGCTCATCAAGAGCGTGACTGAGAGGAAGGCGGATGGCAAGAACCTGGTCGTCGACATTTCGACCCAGGCAATTCAGTCCACGCCCGATGACGCAGTTACAGAGGCATGGGGCTGTACGGTCAAGGATGGCGTGCTGGTGCCGCCGCATGGGGGTGCGTAAGCATGGCTTTTCCGATTCGCAAAGACGCTATGCGCGCCGTGCGCTGTGTGGTCGCGGTTGTTGCCTGTGTTGCCGCGCTTGCCGCGCCTGCCCGTGCGTTTGCCGATGCTCCCACGATTGCCTATGACGGAAATGCGCGTCAGCTGACGGTCTCGGGGGCGACGGACTCCTCGGGGGAGCCCGATCTGTTTTTGGCCTTTAAAGATCTGATGCCTGGCGATGTGCGTGATCAGCAGATAGAGATTCGTGCCACGGGCGTAAAGTCCCAGGTGCGCGTGTTTGTGCGTGCCGTTGTCGATCACGAGACGGCACGCCTGCTGTCGCCCATTACTCTAACGGCGTCGGCGGGCGATGGCTCTGCAGGTTGGCTCCAGACAGGAACACCGGGCAGCGTGTTCGCTTATCCCACGCAAATCGCCACGTTTACGAGCGATGGCAGCACGGTGCTTAATTTGCAGCTAAACGTTCCGACATCGGTGGGCAACGAGGTTGCCGACGCAAACAAGACCATTCGCTGGGAAATCACCGCCGAGGACGATGGCGAGAAGATCCCCATGCAGTCTGCTGACAGCAAGAAGCTCGGTTTGCTTGGTCTGGTGGCAACAGGCGACAACACGCTCACGTTGCTTTTGGTGTTGCTGACACTTGCAATCATCGCATTTATAGCCGCACTTCTTTTGTCCCGGAGGGATAAGCGCTAGGTTCATCTTCTAAACGCAACGCCCTCCCGGGCGGCGGGCTCGAAGTTCCCTGCTCTACAGTCCTGCGCAAGACGAAGGCCACATTAAGTGGCCTTCTTTGCGTGCGGAACTCGCGATGAACTTCGTGCCCGCCGCTCGGGAGGGCGCCCCTTTATTGATGGAAGGCCTAATAAGCGGATATTCCATGCCCGGATGTATTCAGAGTGGGACGGGCTTTCCGGATGGGCGGGGTTTTGGAAAGCCCATCCCGGAATTTGACTATGGAATGGGATGCACTTTCCGGTTGAATCCTTTGGCGGAAAATGTGACCCGGAATTTGTGATCGGAGTGGGATGCGCTTTCCCGACGGGGTCGCAAGAGGAAACTGCATCCCACTCCGGACAGACGTTTCAGTTATGAACTCGCAGCTAGTCGCTACTTAATCTTCGTCGTGCCCGGCGCCAGGTTGGGGTCGGTCTCGTTGGCCTCGGTCTGGAAGTGCTCGGTATACACGTTCTTGCCGTCGCGGAACATCTCGTAGTACTGCATCTTGGCGTAATCCTCGCGCGCCTTGGTGGCGGCTGCGGCAGCGGCGTCGTCACCGGTGACGTTGGAGGAGAGCGCCCAGCGCAGGCTGGCGTCCTCGTAGCCCACGGAGTTGATGGCGGGCAGCGACTCGCGCAATGTCATATGCGCCTTCTGGTAGTCGGTCAGCGGTGCGCCGATCAGCTGCATCAGCTGGGTGGACAGATAGTTGGTGGACAGGTCGTCGACCTCACTCGTCTGGTTGCAACCGGCTACGTCGTAGTTAGCCCAAATGATGTAGTCGGTCTGCCACAAGCGCTCCTGATGGGTGGCATCGTCCTCGCCGGTAAACCACTTATCGTTGAACTTAGACGGGAAGAACGGCTGATGGTCGCCCCAGAACACCACGACCACCTTACGGTCGAGCTTGCTCAGGGCGTTGAGGAAGTAGCGCAGCGCCTGATCGGACTGCTCGATGCACGAGACATACTCGTCGACATCGGAGAGCGTGCCGTCCTCGACGGTCTTGGCGTCCAGGTCGGTCGTGTCGATGTTCAGGTGCATCTGCTTGTCGACCGGCAGCAGGCCCGTGTCGTAGCCCGAGTGGTTCTGCATGGTCACGTCGAAGATGAACTGCGGGTCGGCGTTCTGGTCGAGCAGCTCAAGAATCTTGTCGTATGTCGCCTGGTCGGTCACCATGCCGCGCAGGGTATCGGCGCCCTGGAAATCGTTGATGGACAGGAACTGGTCAAAGCCAAAGTCCTTGTAGACGTTCTCGCGGTTCCAGTTGGTCGCGTGGTTGGGGTGCATGGCCGTGGTGGAATATCCGAGCGACTTGAACTGCTCTGCCAGGTTCCCGGTCGTTTCCATGTTGTAGATGGTGTAGGGGTACACGCCCGAGCCCAGGTTGGCCATGGAGTTGCCGGTCATAAACTCAAACTCGGTATTGGCCGTGCCGCCGCCGTAGGCGCTCACATAGAGCTTGCCGCGGCTGAGGCAGTTGGACAGGTTCTTAAAGTACTGCGGGCCCTCGTAGCCGGCGCGCATGTTCTGGTAGATGGACAGGTCCGAGAAGGTCTCGTTCATGATGGCGATGACCGTGGGCTTCTCGCTGTCGAATTGCTCCTTTGCGGCGGTGCGCTCGTCACTCTTGGCGGCGTCGGACTTGTCGTAGGCCTTGGCGTACTTTTTGAGCGTGGCCTTGGCGTCGTCGACGGAGTAGTCGGCGGGTTTGGGCGGCTTGATGGACTGCGCTGCACTAATAAAGGCGGGCAGGTAGCCCTCGCGCCAGTAGCTCTCGAGCGGGCGCCAGGTGTAGACGGTGATGCCGAGGGTGTTGTAGTAGTCGATGAGGGTGACGTGCGCGGTCACGCCGCCCAGGCACAGCACCGCCACGAGCAGGTTGGTGAGCAGCATGCGCTTGGCGTTGGCGGCACCCTTCTGACGGTGCGGTGCCACCAGGCCGGCGTACTCGCACAGCAGCATGGCGATGGCGGTAAAGCCCATGGACAGCACGCAGAACAGCGAGATCGAGAAGGTGTAGCCGTTGCCGGCGACTGCGGCGGCAGTGGAGATGGCCGAAAGGTCGCCCGGCTGGATGGGCATGGATTTAAACGTGATGACGAAGAACTCGGCAATGCCCAGGACAAAGAGGGCAAAGGCCAAGACGGCGGGAGCTGCGCCGTGGCGCTGGAATAGGAAGAACAGGCCGGTCATGAGCACGGTGATGATGGCCCACTCGAGCAGGATGCACAGGGGGTAGACCCAGGTAAAGTCGTGGTTGGACGAGACCTCCATGCCCAGCAGCGCAAAGACGCCGGCGAGCAGCAGGCACAGGACGGCGGCGACGAGCGGTTTGCCCACAAAGGCGCCGCGCAGGCGGGCGAGCTTGCCAGTGGGGGCGGGAGCGTCGGCCGAGGCGAACGCAAAGACGCGCGGTGCGATGCGGTCGCGGGCGATGCTGGCCCAAGCGCATCCGGTGAGAATGGCGTTGGTCAGGATGAGCATCACAAAGGCGAGCGGCTCGTTTTGAGCGACGAGGCCAATGGCGCCCCAAATGGTCAAAAAGAGCTGGAACAGGCCGAAGGCGACGCTCCACCCAAGAGCGCTTTTGGCAACGGTGCCCGACTTTGCGCAAATGGCCTTGGCCTCGCGCAAGACAAGGTAGACGGTCGCCGCAAGACCGACGAGCGAGATGGCGGCAGCGAACATGCTGAGACTCCTCACAAACTAAAACCTACGAAAGCGGGGATTTACCCGATTGTTACCAAGATATGCGCAGCAATTGGTGGCTGCGCACAACAACCAGCCATATTAACGCGCGCGTGTGGCGGTGTGGCGCAATGTAGTGGCGACCTGCGCGATAATGGACGGGAATTACACGGAAACGTAAAGGCTTCTTAAAGAAATGGCGAGGGTAGGGCGATGAGCGAGCAGGTTTGCGAGGCGGACATGGGCGGCGACGGAGCTGCGGGCGTGGATACGTACGGCTATCCGGTCGAGACTACGAGCAACGCGGTACTGGACATTTTGGAGCACCGTTCGTCCACGCGCGCTTTTGCGCGCGATGACAACGACCGTCCCGTGGCGGTGACCGACGAGCAGCGGGCGGCGGTTTTGCATGCGGCGAGTCGCGCGCCGTCGGCGGGCGCCATGATGATGTATTCCATCGTAAGCATTCGTGAGCAGGCTACGCTCGATCGTCTTGCCGACCTGTGCGACCACCAGCCCATGATCGCCAAGGCGCCCTGGGCACTTATATTTGTGGTCGACTATGCCAAGTGGATCGATCTGTTTGAGCACGTGGGCTGCTTTGAGCCCGAGTTTGTCGAGCGCACGGGCAAGGCGCCCCGCCGCGCGCCGGGTTTGGGCGACTTTGCCATCGCGGCGCAGGATGCCGTGATTGCCGCGCAAAACGCCGTGGTTGCCGCCGAGGCCCTGGGGCTGGGGAGCTGCTACATCGGTGATATCGTCGAGAATGCCGAGGAAGTTGCCGAGCTGCTCGATCTGCCGCCCTATACCATGCCGCTGTCGATGCTCATCATCGGCACGCCTCGCAAAGAGCGCCCGGCCATTGCGCATCCCGTGGTGAACCTGGTGCACGAGGAGCGCTATCGTCGCGCCGACGCCGCGACGATGGATGCGCAGGTGGCCGAGATGGATGCGATGTTTCGCCCGCACGCCCGCGAGGTGGGCGAGCGCGTCATCGACATCTACACCCGTAAGCACACGAGCCCCTTTATGGCCGAGATGAGCCGCTCTATGGAGTGGTGGTTCAAAAACTGGCTCGGAAAATGACGAATGTGACAAAGGGGGCGTCCCCTTGTCGCATTCCATATCGCCGCGGTGGCCTAAAGGCCGCATAAATGTTTATCTAGCTGGGAAAACGGTGCCATTAAAATATGGGCTGATTACATATAATCCCGTCGAACGTTAAAATTGGGAGGAAACCGGCTTATGGAACAAAAGGCAAAGGAAGTAGCCTCGCACGCTGCGATTCCTGTAAGCATCTCGGCGATGCTCGTCACGCTGGGCGTGGTGTATGGCGATATCGGCACCAGCCCCATGTATGTAACCAAGGCGCTCGTTGCCGGCAACGGCGGCATCGGAAGCGTCACGCAGGAGTTCGTGCTCGGCGCGCTCTCGCTTGTCGTGTGGACGGTCACGTTGCTGACGACCGTCAAGTACGTGCTGATCTCGCTGCGCGCCGACAACCACGGCGAGGGCGGCATCTTTGCCCTGTACAGCCTGGTCAAGCGCTGCGGCAAGTGGCTCATCATCCCCGCCATGCTGGGCGGCGCGGCGCTCCTCGCCGACGGCATCCTGACGCCTGCCGTTACCGTCACCACGGCCATCGAGGGCCTGCGCACCATCCCGGCGGTCCATGCCGTGCTCGGTGACGACCAGGGTCGTGTCGTCGCCATCACGCTTGCCATCATCATCGCGCTCTTCTTGGTGCAGCGCATCGGCACGGCCAAGATCGGTCACGCCTTCGGCCCCATCATGACGCTGTGGTTTTTGTTCCTGGGCGGCACGGGCCTGTTCTTTGTCTGCCAGTATCCCGCGGTGCTGCTGTGCCTCAACCCGTTGCGTGGCATCGCTTTTCTGCTGAGCCCCAACAACCACGCGGGCATCATGATTCTGGGCAGCTGCTTCCTTGCCACCACCGGTGCTGAGGCGCTCTACTCCGACATGGGCCATGTGGGCCGCGGCAACATCTACGCCACCTGGCCGTTCGTTAAGTGCTGCCTGCTGCTGTCCTACATGGGCCAGGGCGCGTGGCTTATCAACAACGCCGGCAACCCGGAGCTCATGGGTATCGCCGACCTCAACCCCTTCTACCAGATGCTCGCCCCGGGTCTGCGCCCCTTTGCCGTCGGCCTTTCCACCGTCGCGGCCATCATCGCCTCGCAGGCGCTCATCACCGGCGCATTCTCGCTGGTGTCCGAGGCCAGCCGCCTGGACCTCATGCCGCATATGCAGGTCTTCTATCCTGCCGAGACCAAGGGCCAGCTCTACATCCCCATGGTCAACAACGTCATGCTCGTGGGCTGCGTCGTCGTGGTGCTGCTGTTCCAGAACTCGGCGCACATGGAGGCCGCGTACGGCCTGGCCATTACCCTGACCATGATGTGCACGACAATGCTGCTCTTCTTCTATCTGCACGTGGAGCGCAATCTCAAGGTCGCGCCGTGGATCTTTGCCGCCTTCTTCCTTATGCTCGAGGGCTTCTTCTTTGTGAGCTCGCTCACCAAGTTCTTCCACGGCGGCTATTTCACCATCCTTATGGCCGCGCTCATCATGGGCATCATGGTGTGCTGGTACAACGGCACGGCGGTTGAGCAGCGCCAGTTTACGCTGCTGCCGCTGCGCAGCTATCTGCCGCAGCTCAAGCGCCTGCGCGACGACGATCGCTACGAGCTCGTGAGCGACAACATCGTGTACCTGACCAAGGACACCAACACCGACTATATCGACCGCGATATCGTCTACTCGATTTTGGACAAGCACCCCAAGCGCGCTCGTGCCTGGTGGTTCGTGAACGTCGAGACCATGGACGAGCCGCATACCTTTGCCTACTCGGTCGAGACGTTCGGCACCGACTACGTATTCCGCGTGCATCTGTACCTGGGCTATAAGATCAACCAGCGCGTCAATGCTTACCTGCGCCAGGTTGTTCAGGACCTGGCTGCCAGCGGCGAGCTGCCGGCGCAGACGCACGACTACTCGGTCTACAAGGATCCGGGCAACATCGGTACGTTTAAGTTCGTCATGATCCGCAAGCTGCTGGCGCCCGAAAGCGACGTGGAGCCCAGCGAGCGTACGGCCATCACGCTCAAGTACATCATCCGCCGCGCTGCCGGCACCCCCGCGCGCTGGTACGGCCTGGAGAACTCCAACGTGAGCTTTGAGTACGTGCCGCTGTTCACCAAGTTTAAGGCCGTGAGCAAGATGCAGCGCCTGGCTCCCGACGAGCGCCCGTAGTCGACGTCTGCTGTTTGTCTAGCGACTGCGGGCTGCAAAGGCTATACACTTGAAACCACCACAAGGAGGCAACCACCGCAAAGGTGCCTGTCCCCTTTGTGGTGGTTTTTGTTTTTGAGAGAGGGGCGGGGCGCTGATGGACGTCCGTGCGGACGGCGATATTGCCGAGAACTTTTGGTGGCGGCGTACAACGCTGACGCGTCGCAGCCCTCTGTATGACGCCTGCGTATCGGCGGGGCTGCTAGCTGCGGCGACGATTGTGGGCGCGCTGCTCGACCATCCGGGGCTCGCGCCGAGCATCATGATCGTCTATGTGTTCGCTGTGCAGCTGTGCGCCTTCTTTACCTGGAGCCGCCTGTACTGCCTGCTGAGCTCTGCCGCCGCCGTGGCGCTCTACAACTTCTTGTTTGTCGACCCGCGCTACGCGCTGTCGTTTATCGACCGCGCCTATCCCGGCATGTTCTTCATTATGTTTGCGGTCTCGCTCGTGTCGAGCTCGATTGCGCTGGCCCTGCGCCGCGCCTTGGCGCAGGCTGCCGCCAGCGACCGTCGCACGCAGATGGTGCTCGAGACCAACCGCATGCTGCAGCGGTGCGGCGATCAGCAACAGATTGTGCATGCTATGGCAACGCAGCTGGCGCGTCTTTCGGACTGTCCGGTCGTGTGGTATAGCGCCGATGCCGATAACGATGACCTGCTGCCGCGCACAACGTACACGGCCGTGGGCGATGCCGCGCCGGTGCACCAGCTGGCGCCGCAGATGCCGCCGCGGCTCTCGGCGTCCGCCTATGTGGGAACGCCGCTCGATGCCACCTATGGCGCTTCGGCGTTCTATGGCATATACCTGACTGTGCGCTCGGGTGACACCATGGTGCGCGCGGGCGATCCCGCCTCGGTGGTGGGGGTGCTCGCCATTGTCGCCGAGCCCGATGCGCTGACGCCCGAGGAGCGGACGCTTGCCGATGCCATCGCGAGCGAAGGCGAGCTGGCGCTCGATCGCGCCCGCGCCATGGAGGCCCGTGAGGAAGCGGCGGTGCTCGCTAAAAACGAGCAGCTGCGCGCCAACTTGTTGCGCTCCATCTCGCACGATTTGCGCACGCCGCTTACCAGCATTTCGGGTAATGCCGACGTGCTGCTCGACCAGGGCTCGACCGGCACGGCCGTGCTTGACGACCAGACACGCCGCGGTATGCTCCTATCCATTCGCTCGGACGCGCAATGGCTCAATGCTACCGTCGAGAATCTGCTCGCCATCACCAAGCTCGAGGGCGGCGGCATGCATCTGTCGACCACACTCGAGCTCATGGACGATATCGTCGAGGAGGCATTGCGCCACGTAAACCCGGCCGTGCGCGAGCACGACCTCAAGGTGGTGGCGTGCGACGAGCCGGCGCTCGTCAACGTCGACGCGCGCCTGATGGTGCAGCTGGTGGTCAACCTGGTGAACAACGCCATTACCTACACGCCCGCGGGCTCGCATATCGTGATTTCGATTAGCGTCGACGGCGGGTGCGTGAGGTGTTCGGTCGCCGACGACGGCCCGGGCATTGCGCCCGAGGACCGCGAGCGCATCTTTGAGTCGTTCTACACCGCCAACCATGGCCTGGCCGACAGCTGCCGCAGTGTGGGCTTGGGACTATCCCTGTGCCGCTCCATTATGTTGGCACATGGCGGTAGCATAGAGGTTGCCGCGGCGGATCCACACGGTTCGGTCTTTACGATTGAGCTTCCCGCCGCCGATGTTTCGTTTGATAAGGAGTAGCGCCGTGCCGAACTCTGCCGCAAAACCGCTCATCTTGGTCGTTGAGGACGATCCCGCCGTCCGCAACCTTATCGTTGCCGCGCTCGAGGCACACGGCTTGCGCCATATGGCGGTGGAGACCGCCCACGCCGCCATTGCCGCCGCCTCGTCGCAGGCGCCGAGCATTGTGCTGCTCGATCTGGGCCTGCCCGATATGGACGGCGTCAAGGTGGTGGAGTCGGTGCGCGCGTGGTCGGGCATGCCGATCATCGTGGTCTCGGCACGCAGCGAGGACGCGGACAAGATCCGCGCGCTCGATGCCGGCGCCGACGACTACCTGACCAAGCCGTTTTCGGTCGAGGAGCTGCTCGCGCGCATTCGCACGACGCTCAGGCGCCTTTCGTATGCGCAAACGGGCGGCGTTGCCTCCGAGGGCTCGTTCGATACCGGTGAGCTGCATATCAATTATGATGCCGGCATCGCCACGATGGATGGCGAGGAGCTGCATCTGACGCCGATTGAGTACAAGCTTTTGTGCTTGCTGGCGCACAACGCCGACAAGGTGCTGACGCACCAGTTTATCTTGCACGAGATTTGGGGCACGGCGACCAAGAGCGACCTGGCGAGCCTGCGTGTCTTTATGGGCACGTTGCGTAAGAAGATCGAGTCCGACCCCGCGCATCCGCGTTACATCCAAACCCATGTAGGCATTGGCTACCGCCTGGTCACCCAAGGCTAGATCGCCAACCACCATCCCAATATGAGTTGCGGTGAAATACGGTCTAAATTTGCCTAATTCCAGGCAAAACAGTCCGTATTCCACCGCAACTTTGTTATCTGCCCTTAGGCTTGCTGGCGTAGAACTTCTTCTTTTTGGGCTTGCCGGCGGGGGAGGGTTTGCCGGCAAAGTTGGACTTGCCGTTGCCGGCCTGCGCGTGCGCGGGTACTGCCGCACGGGGCTTGCGGGCCTCGGGGTTGCGCAGCTCCTCGGTTCGCTCGGCAATTTCCTCGGCGCTAAAGCCGACCTCGGCCATGGCGTCCTCGATGGGCAGGCGGCGCACGATATAGCAATGGTGCACCTTCTGGTTGCGTGCGAAGTCCTCGGGGATGGTCTGCGCCGTAATGTCCTCCAGCACCACGCCCGCGCGTGCGAGCTTGCGTGTCTCGGGGCGGAAGCCTCGCAGGTTGCAGCTAAAGATGGCATGGCCGCCCTGTGCGAGCAGGCGCGATACGCCGGCCAACAGCTCAACATGGTCGCGCTGGACATCCCAGGTGCGGCGGCCCATCTTGGACGAGTTCGAGAACGTGGGCGGATCGACAAAAATCAGGTCCCAGCGGTTGCGCGTCTGGCGCTGGTCGCGAATCCAGGCGAGCACGTCGTCGCGCACAAAGTGATGCTGCGGACCCACAAAGCCGTTCTGGCGCATGTTGCGCTCGGCCCAGTCCAGGTAGGTGTTGGAGAGGTCGACCGTCACGGTTTCCTCGACGCCGCCGTCGGCCGCATAGCAGGTAGCGGTGCCGGTGTAGGCGAACAGGTTGAGGAAGCGGCGTGCCTGCTTGGCGTGCTCGCGCACCAGATCGCGCGTGACGCGGTGGTCCAAGAAGATGCCCACGTCCAGGTAGTCGTCAAAGTTGACGGCAAAGGTAAGACCGCCTTCCTCGATGAGCGGCAGGCGACGGCGCGCGATGTTGGCGCGCTCGCCCGAGCCGCCCTTGCCGGCGCCCTGCTTGCCGTACTGCGAGCCGCCGCGCGAACGCATGCGTGCCTTGGCGTGCACGTGCTCGGCCGGAACATCCAGGATGCGCGGCGCGATGGCCAAGATATCGAGCATGCGGGCCTGGGCCAGCGCCGGGTCGATGGTCTTGGGTGCGGCGTATTCGGCGATGACGAGCCAACGGCCCGGTGTCTGCGGGCAGCCCTCGTACAGGTCGATGGCGGCGGAGTAATCGGGCAGGTCGGCATCGTAGACGCGGTAGCAGCTCACGCCCTCGCGCTTGGCCCACTTGCGGCGCAGGCGTGCGTTCTTGCGCAGGCGGTTGGCGAACTGCTCGGACTCGGGGATGAGCACGGGCAGCGGCTTGCCGTCGCCCAGGTCGAGCGTGGCAGCGGGCTCGGGCATGGCGGGGGCTTCGTCGCCGATGACGTCGTCGGCGACCGCGGTCTGCTCCTCGGCATCCGCGCTGGTCGCAGCTTCAAACGCTGCGGCGGCGTGGTCGAGCGAGGGCCAAACCTCGATAGTCGCCTCTTCGTTGTTGGGCATGACGGCAATGGAGCGCGCGGGCTCGGCATGGAGCGCGCGGGCCAGCAGGCCGTCGCGGGTGAGCGCGGCGACCGGTGCCGAAGCAAGCTCGGGCGCGCGGCGCAGCTCGCCGACCAGCGTCATGGCGTCATGCATAAGCGACAGCGGTGTCTCGGTCGTATCCGCGACGAGGACGGCACCGGCGACGGCGCCCGCGTGGTCCAGTACGGTGGCAGATTTGGCGGCGCAAAAATCGACAAAGCGCTTGTAGCCGGCGCACTTGACCATGCACTCGGCGGTTTTGCGGGCGGCGGGGTCGATGTCTACGGCAACGATGCGCGCCTGGCGCTCGCGCGCCGCCGCCTCGCGCTCGCGTGCCTCGGCGAGCAGCTGCTCCCACAGAGTGGCGTCGTGCAGCTGCCAGCCCTCAAAGCCCCAGCGCTCGCGTGCGGCGCTCGGGGCGCGGTCGGTCAGAATGTTCACGGCCTCCAGCAGCAGGCCGCCGCCGGCGCACGAGGCGTCGATCAGCGTAGGTAGGGCCTCGTTTTCGTAGTCGTCGGCCGTCAGCTCGCGCTCGCACAGCGCGGTCCAGCCGACCTGCGCCAACACCAGGGCGGCGTAGTCGGGGCGTAGCACGTGCGCGCCCTCGCCGGCGCGAGTCGCGGCGGGCGGCAGGCGCTTGAACAGCGGGTCGCCCGAAAGGTCCAGGCTTATGCTCGCACGGCGCTGGCGTAGCGAAAGCAGCAGGTGGACATCGGGGTCGGCAGCATCGACATCGGCGCGACGGCCTGTGGTCTCGGCCAGGCGATCGCACAATGCGTCCTTGGCGCGCAGGGCAGAGAAGCGCGTGTTGCGCAGCTGCTCGGTCACACCACGGGCAGTGATGGCAATGGTGGCGCCGCAGCGGACGATGTTTTCCCAGGCAATGTCGTAAACGGCATCGTACAGCTCGTCGGCATCCTGTGCCTCAAAGCGTCCGAGCACCACAAACACGCGGCTGGCCAGGCGCGACCACAGACAGGCGCGGTAGCCTTCTTCGAGCTCGCCCTCAAACGTAGCGCGGCCCTTCAGGCGGCGGACATGCGAAAGCCCGAGCCACTTGAGCTCGTCGGCGAGTGCGGATTCAAAGCCCTCGGGGCAGCTTGCATAAAATTCCATGGGTGACCTCTCTGGTTGCATCGCTCCATTATATGATGGATGCTTCGTTTGCCATCGACCTCGAAAGGAACCCATATGATTGATGCGTGCCCCGATTCCGCTGTGCTCTTTTTTGACGTGGACGGCACGCTGACGTCGTTCGACCCCGACGATATGACCGATAAGGACTTCAATGCAATCCATCCGTCGAAGGCTGTTGTCGATGCATTTGGTCGTCTGCGCAATGCGGGTCACCAGGCATTTATCTGCACGGGCCGTCCCTTGTGGCTGGTTGCCGATGGCCTGCGTGCGCTGAACCCGGTGGGAATCGTTGCCATGGCGGGCGCCACGCTCGAGGTCGAGGGACGCGTGGTGCACGAGGATTGCATTGACGAAGACATTGTTGAGGAGCTCGCGCGCCGCATTACTGTGGCGGGCGGCGAGGCGTTGTTCGAGACGAACGGTGCCACCTATTCACTTGAGCCAGTTGGTGTCGAACAGTCATTTCTGCTAGGCGCCGGCGTGGTGCATGGCGTTGATCAGATGCGCGTCGATGGCTGCTTGCACGTAGGCAAGGTGTGCATTAACGCGTGCAACCTGGCTCGCGTAGCCAACGATGACGGCTTTATCGATCGCAACTTTGAGCTGTGCAATACTGGCGGCCAGAACCGCGAGCTGAGTCCCAAGGGCATCGACAAGGGCGTGGGCGTGGCGCGAGCGCTGGAATACCTAGGTCGCACCGGCAACGCGCGCACCTTTGGCTTTGGCGATTCCGGCAACGATCTGGGTATGCTCGCCGCTGTCGAGACGGCTGTCGCCATGGGCAACGCCATGCCCGAGGTCAAGGCGATCGCCGACTACGTGACCGACGATGTCGCACACGACGGCACCGTCACGGCCATGCGCCACTTTGGGTTGATCTAGCGCTGCGCGCGTCCCAGCCACCGCATCTCGCCGTTCAAGCCGTCGCTCGCGTACCAAAGTACGCATCGCTCCTCTTTCACGGCGACCTGCGGCACTTGGAACACGCTCGCTGACGTTTGCTCAAACTGAGACTTTCTACTTTTGCATGCTCAACCGATTTATCAATCCAAACACTGAGGTGTTTATACCGTTCGCCGAGAAGATAAAAACCCGCAGCTCACGCCTTGATAAACATAGGTAAAGTGTTTAGCAGTTTACCGGCCTTGTGCAAACGGAAGGAATCAGGCAGATGGCAATCAAGGTGTTCGCTGACGGTGCAAACCTCGAGGGCATGCTCGACATGTACGAGAACGGCAACGTTCAGGGTTTCACGACCAACCCGTCCCTTATGAAGAAGGGCGGCGTGACGGATTACCGTGCGTTTGCCAAGGAGGTTCTGGCCCACATCACCGATGTGTCCGTGTCGTTTGAGGTCTTTGCCGACGACGTCGAGACCATGGAGATCGAGGCCCGCGAGATCGCTACCTGGGCCGAGAACGTCTATGTCAAGATTCCGTGCGTGACCACCAAGGGCGAGTCCACGGCCGAGTTGGTGCGCAAGCTTTCCGCCGACGGCATTAAGGTCAACGTCACCACCATCTTTACGCCTGCGCAGGTCGACGAGATGGTCGACGCTGTCGACGCCGAGACGCCGTCCATCATCTCGCTCTTTGCCGGCCGTATCGCCGACACGGGTGTCGATCCCATTCCGTTTATGACGGAGTCGGTCAAGAAGGCCGCCGCCAAGCCCAACTGCGAGGTCCTGTGGGCGTCCACGCGCGAGCTTATCAACATTTACCAGGCGCAGGCCTGCGGCTGTCAGATCATCACGGTGCCCAACAGCATCCTGGCCAAGCGCAAGAACATCGGTCGCGATCCGTACGAGGTCTCGCTCGATACCGTGCGCGGTTTTGCCAAGGATATCGCCTCGCTAGGCTTCCATATCCTGCCGTAACGCGAACACTGGCTGCGCCGCGGGTTGTTCGCCCCGGCCTTTCCTTTCCCTATCGCTCACGCGCTTCGCGAGGGTCGCGCTAGGCAAAGGAAAGGCCGGGGCTGCCGACACGAACCCGTCGGTAGGTCCTGAGCTGAATCGCTACCTTTATTCCGATGGGGGTCGACAGTGCTACCCCGCCAACTGTCTCGGGCAGTAATGGGGCTGGGCTCGGATGGCAACGCCGCGTGCCACTGGCGGCTTCGTTCGCCGGATGACGATTCGTGTTACGCGGCCGGCGTCACCTCGGACGGCGGCGTGGGCTCCGACGGCATCGCGTGGACAACGCGGTTCCGCATTATGGATCAACCTGTAATCTAATGATCTTCTAATCCATATCTATCAAGTATCGAAAACGATCCGGCCCCGAGTTGGCAGTCATAGCCAGGGCAAAGGACCCTGCCGGCTATGTGTTCGGGGCGACGCGCAAGTCGCCCAAGACCCTTCGATTATCCTTTGTTCCGCGCATGCAAGATCTCATGCTTGACGTGGTTGAACAGCTCTACCGGGCAAACGAGGTCTTTGCGGCTCGTGCCCATAAGTGTCCCACCAACAGAAATCGAGATATTCGGCCTCAGAGTGCCGTCAAGATTGCCAATATGGCTGAAAAACGTCCCGTACCGCACCTCTGCGGGTGCAGATATGGGACGTTTGTGGAATATCTGATGCCTATTTGTTGAGCTTGCACTTTGAAGAAGTGTTATCGCGGCCCAGCGAGGCCGAATATCTCAATAATTGCAGGTGATGATTAGCGGAAACGGCGTCTCGCACTTCGGGATATCGCCAAATCGTTTTAGAAGGAGAGGCGCTCGGCGGAATGGGGCCCGCCGAGCGCCTGCAGCGGCTTATTTGCCCCGCACCATGGTGAGGGAGATCTTTTTGCGGTCGCGATCGACCTTTTCTACCCATACCTTCACCGTGTCGCCGACGCGCACCACGTCGCTGGGGTGCTTGACGAAGCGGCTGGCCAGCTTGGAGATGTGCACGAGGCCGTCCTGGTGCACGCCCACGTCGACGAAGGCGCCAAAGTCGACGACGTTGCGCACCGTGCCCTTGAGCTCCATGCCGGGCTCCAGGTCGTCAATAGAAAGTGCCGAGCGGCTAAAGACCACCTCGGGCGCGTCGTCGCGCGGGTCGCGACCGGGCTTCTTGAGCTCGTTGACAATGTCGATGAGCGTCAGGGTGCCACAGTCCAGGTCGCTTGCCAGCGCCGAGATGCTGCCCAGGCGGCGCTCGATGTCGGGCACGCCACCGCGGCTGAGCTCGCTGGCTTTAACGCCTGCGCGCTCTAGAACGGACGTGGCCACCTCGTAGCTCTCGGGGTGGACGCTCGTGGCGTCGAGCGGGTTCGCGCCGCCGGTCACG
>CAJJPN010000017.1:0-22886 GCA_905193635.1 Coriobacteriaceae bacterium | reverse complement strand
CCCTCAAAGATTTTCAAAAAAGTTGTTGACGCGCGCGTAACGACTCGTCTAATATATCCCTTGCGCGATGGACCTGTAGCTCAGTTGGTTAGAGCGTCCGGCTGATAACCGGGAGGTCACAAGTTCGAATCTTGTCAGGTCCACCATCAAAACTGTGAAGAGCCTCGAGGGTTTCCTCGGGGCTTTTTTCTTACCTGCTGGAGTAGTCAAAAGAGCCCCGTCCCAAAAAGACTACTTTGATTTTGTGTGCTGTGCGAAAGTTTGGGTAGTATAGCTATTCAATGCGGCGGGCTGCCGCGTGTTAACCGCTACGTACCGGAGGTGTTCCATGGTTCGTGTCGACATAGAGACCATCGTCATGGCCGCCGGTCCCGTGCCATCGCTTATCGTACTTCGTGAGCGCAGCAGCAAATCGGACTCGCCCGCGCCGCTGCGTTCCCTTTCCATTCAGACTGGTTCGTTTGAAGCTGCTGCCATCAGCCGCGGCATCGATAGCGGTCGCGTCGAGCGCCCGATTACCCATGACCTGTTGCTCGATACCGTTGACGCCTTGGGCGCCAAACTCGAGCGCATCGAGATAGTTCGCGCCGAGCCGCCGGTGTTTTACGCGACGATTGTCGTACTGGCCGATGGTGACGAGCGCAAGATCGATGCCCGCCCCAGCGATGCCATCGCCCTTGCCGTGCGCAGCAATGCTCCCATGTTTGTGGAGGACGACATCATGAATCGCCTGGGCACCGTTTCTGCCCATGCCGAGGAAGTCGACGACGAGCAGGAGTTCGAGAAGTTCGACGAGTTCGTCCATACGCTCTCCCCCGATGACTTCTAAATGCGGGGCGTCCAGGTTGCGGAGCGTTCGCTGATGGCCGGCGGCATGTCGGCTGAGGCGGCCGCCATCGCGCGTGAAGCCCAGATGCGCTCGGAAGCATCCGAGGCGGCCCGCCTCGCCTATGTGACACAGGCCCGTACGCTTCGCGAGCGCCGCGGCTCGTTTATCAAGATGGTTGTCATCTCCGCCCTTGTCGCGGCAATCTGCTCGCGCCTTCGTGGTACAGTTGGTGCGCTTGGGTTTTCGATCTCTACGGGCCTGGTGATCTGGGGCGTGGTCGACGCGGTAATGCTGACCAGTCAGATCAAGGTGCTCGACAAGCGTGCGGTGGATATGATGCACGCCCGCGACGCTGCCGCCAAGATCGCTGCTGAGGCACAAGAACTGTAACGACGCCGGATTCGAT
This sequence comes from Coriobacteriaceae bacterium, assembly GCA_905193635.1. Taxonomy (GTDB): domain Bacteria; phylum Actinomycetota; class Coriobacteriia; order Coriobacteriales; family Coriobacteriaceae; genus Collinsella. Next base: position 21,651 of record CAJJPN010000017.1, on the reverse strand, counting down.
GGGAAGGTCTAAAGATGGCACAGGATATGCAGGACGCCGGTAACGTCTCCGCCGAGCTCGACGCCATGGTGTGCGATCTGATTGGCGCCTTCTTGGACGACCTGGCCGCGGGCGAGAACCCGGGCGTGGTTGTGGCAATTGAGGACGCCGCTTCCAACCGTTATCTGGCCGCACTCGACGAAGATGGCGAGGAGGCATGCCTGGAGGCTGCCACCAACTTTATCTCCGAGCACAAGATGGGTCTTAAGGACGAGGGCCTGGGCCGTATCGCCCGCTATGCCATCGGCTACACCGGCTGCGTCGAGATTGACGGCGGCTATCACGATGCTCTGCTCGTGAGCTTCTTCGAAACCACGCTCGAGAGCGGTTTTTCGGCATACGTGCTGTATGAGGGCATGGGTGCCGGCGATGGTTTTATGTGGAGCGACCCTGAACCTGCAGGTGAGGAAACCCCTCTTATCTAAAATCGCTAAAATAAACGAGTTTTCGGTAAAAGGCTCAATATTCCCGCTGAGCGTTGTATCGCTGGGCGGGTCGCATACGCGTGCCGTTTGTATATGGATAGAAGATAGGGGAACTACATGCGCGTAGACAATCTGAGGAACATCGCCATCATCGCCCACGTCGACCACGGCAAGACGACGATGGTCGACAAGCTCCTGCGTGCCACGGACGCCTTCCGTGCCAACCAGCAGGTCGAGGACCGCGTCCTGGACTCTAACGACCAGGAGCGCGAGCGCGGCATTACGATTCTCGCCAAGAACATCTCTATCGAGTACAAGGACGTTAAGATCAACGTCATCGACACCCCGGGCCACGCCGACTTTGGCGGCGAGGTCGAGCGCGTGCTGCGTATGGCCGACGGCGCCCTGTTGCTGGTCGACGCTTTTGAGGGTCCCATGCCCCAGACCCGCTTCGTGCTGCGTCACGCTATCGATACCGGCCTTAAGATCATGATCGTCATCAACAAGATCGACCGTCCGGGTGCCAACCCCGAGAAGGCCTACAACGACTGCCTGGACCTTATGGCCGACCTGGGCGCTACCGACGACCAGCTTGAGTTTGCCATGGAGCATGTCATCTACGCCAGCGGCGTCAACGGCTTTGCCCGTCATGATCCCGAGGACGGCAACATGGACATGTACCCGCTGCTCGACATGATCATCGACGACATGCCCGCACCCGAGGTTGACGAGACCGCTCCGCTGGCCATGCAGTGCGTGACCATCGATCACTCCAACTTCGTCGGCCGTATCGGCATCGGCCGCGTGTACTCCGGCACCATCCACCAGGGCGACCAGATCTTGGTCGTCAAGAACGACGGCTCCAGCGCCACCGCTACCGTCAAGCAACTCTTTACCTTCGACTACCTGGGCCGTACCGAGTGCCAGGAAGTCGGCGCCGGCGACATTGCCGCCGTTGTGGGCATCGACCGCACCGATATCGGCGATGTCTACACCGACCCCGAGAATCCCGTCGAGCTCGAGCCCATCGAGATCGACCCGCCGACCCTGTCCATCGTCTTTGAGGCTTCGACCTCCCCGCTCGTCGGCCGCGACGGCGATATCGTTGGCGCCCGTCAGCTCAAGGAGCGCCTGTTCAACGAGGCCGAGAACAACGTGACCATGAAGATCGAGGAGCTCGAGGACAAGAGCGGCGTCGAGGTCTCGGGCCGCGGCATTCTGCACCTGTCCGTTCTGATGGAGTCCATGCGCCGCGAGGGCTTTGAGTTCCAGGTCGGTCGTCCGCGCGTTCTGTTTAAGAAGGACGAGAACGGCAACAAGATGGAGCCTGTCGAGCAGGCCGTCGTCGAGTGCCCGGACGAGTACTCGGGCAAGGTCGTTGAGGTCTTCGGCACCTCCGGTGGCATCATGACGAGTATGGATACCTCGGGCATCGTGACGCACCTTGAGTTTAAGATCCCGACGCGTGGCATCATGGGCCTTAAGAACCGCATCATGAACGTCACCCACGGCGAGGGCGTGTTCTACCACACCTTCCTGGAGTACGGTCCCTACGCCGGCGAGATCGGCAACCGTCAGAACGGTGCCATGATCTCCATGACCACCGAGAAGGCCGTTGCCTATGCCCTGGGCACGCTGCAGGAGCGCGGCCAGCTGTTTGTTGAGCCGGGCACCGAGTGTTACGAGGGCATGATCGTGGGCGAGCGCAGCAAGGCCGGCGACATGGTCGTCAACATCGCCCGTACCAAGAACCTGGGCAACCAGCGTTCCTCGACCTCCGATATTTCCGTGCAGCTGGTGCCGCCCCGCACCTTCTCGCTGGAGGAGGCGCTGGAGTACATCGCCGATGACGAGCTGGTGGAGATCACTCCCAAGAATATTCGCCTGCGCAAGCGTCTGCTCAATGCCACCGACCGCAAGAAGGCCGCCGTCCGTGCCGGTCAGGTCAACAAATAAGCGCTGGGGCTTATAACCGCCAATAAGAAAGGGCGTCGACCGCGATGGTCGGCGCCCTTTTTGGTGCAAGGGGGACAGGTTCGCTTGCACCACCACAAAGGTGCCTGTCCCCTTTGTGGTGGTTGGCAGCTAGGCGGTGGGGAGTTCCGGCGTATTAGCCGGCTGTTGCGACTTGAGGTGAGCGTTGCGCCAGATGATCTGGATAACATAGCCGAGCGTGAAGACAAAGGCCACGCCGCTGATGAAATCGCCTACGAGGGGGATTGCCGTAAGTGCACCTGCGATCACGCCGCCGGCGGCCGCCATGGCGTAGCGGTTCTGGCTGTGTCCGACCATGCGCGCGATCGCGCACCCTGCAAAGGCACTCGACACCAGCGCGATGCCAATAACACCGCACATGAGGGCTCCGGCAAGCGACAGACCAGCGATAGAGATAATTAGCAGTAGGACGGCGGGGACGATAGCAATCGTGCCCAGAAGACCGCTCACCCACAGGGGCATGGGGCGCTGGTGGAGCATGCCGGCGGCGCTGGCGGTTGCGCGCGGAAAGACGAGTTCGAGCAGTAGGGCGACAAAGCAGGCCGAGAGTGCCGCGGCGACGATACCGCCGATGACATCGTTAACGGTGGAAGTATCCTCGCTCTCGGTGCGGTCGATCTTGAGCGCGCCGACCTCGGCTCCCGCGGCGCGCTCGGGGTCCTCGGAGACGTGCGCGTTCACGGTGCCGGTGATGTGGGCGTTCTTGCCCAGGATGAGCTTATCGGCCCAAACCTCGACATCGCCCTCGACGGTGCCATCGATAGTCACCGTATCGCCCGCAAGCGCTGCCGACTTGGTAGAGCCGCGCAGGGCAACCGTCTCGCCTATCGCATAGAAACAGTTGGTGGTGCTGTCGGAATTGAGCACGACATGCTGGCCGGCAACGGTCACGCTGCCATCAACCGTAGTCTTGGCAATGTCGATGGTGCGCGCCGCCAAGCGGACGGCGCCGCCCACCGTGCAGTCGCGGATGGAGAGGCTCTCGCCTGCTGCAATTATGTCGCGGCCGATGGACGCATCGTCCAAGTTGAGGGCCTGACCTGCCCAGTACAGGTCACCTTCGACGCCGGACGAATTGGCGTCATTGTCGGTCGCAAGTACGTTGCCTGCGGTGTCTGTGCCGGCGAACGACGCCGTGGGAAGTGCGGTGACCGCTAGGGCGACGAGCGCGAATAGGATCGTGATGCGGACCCACGCTTTACGGCGCTGGGTCGACGGGAATTGATTACAGGGCATAGTGAATCCTTCGTCAGATGCTCGACATACACCTAACAGGGTACCCAACGCGTGGGCGCTCTAAAAGAACCTCTCGGTTGCATTTCGAAGGGTCGTGCCGTGCTGTTTACTTTTTACGGTGCAAGAAGCGCGCGATATCTTCTTCGGTGGGGCTTTTGATGTCAAAGCGCAGCGAGAGCCAGCGCAGACCCATGGTCACGACAACGCATACGACCAGCGCGGCGACATTGCTCATAATGCCGCTCATAACGAGACACACATAGCTTGTCGATCCGGCGATGGCGGCGATGGCATAAAAGTTAGTACGTTGGAAAATGCCCGGAACCACGCCCATAAAGCCGTCGCGCAACATGCCGCCGCCCACCGCGGTGAAAAAGCCCATCATGATGCACACCGCCGGTGCAAAGCCGTAGACCAGCGCCTTGTCTGCTCCAGTGGCGGCGTAGATGCCGACCGAGATGATGTCGAGCAGGGGAATGAGTTTTTCGGGCTTGTCGACGATTGCCGGGAAAATATAGATGATGGCTGCCGTGGCAATGGAAAGCGGCAGCGCCATTGGCTGGTTGAGGATGTAGACGTTGCCGACCTGGAGCGTCATATCGCGCAAAAGACCGCCGCCCAGACCGCAGACCACCGCGAGCGCGACCGCGCCCACCAGGTCGAGCTTGTGCTCGCGAGCGACCAGCACGCCCGAGATCGATGCCGCGACAACGGCGAACATCTCGAGCCAAAATGGGATAGCGACCATGGCATCCGAGGCGTGTGAAGTAACAGTCATAGCGGCGACGACGGGCAAGATGAGGTCCTTTGATTCTCGGGTTTGAACAATGCCCGTACATAGTACATGGTTGGCGGCGATTGAGACCCTATTGCTCGGCAAACGGTAGGGACTGGGAACGGTCATGGGTACCAAACATGTACATCAGCCTCCAAAGATGCCGAAAAATGTCGTTTTTGGAGGGTGATGTACATGTTTTGGCGCGCGCCGAGCGGGCGACGTTACTCGGAGGGCGTCTCTATGTCCTTCGTGCCCTTCCAGTTGCGGATAAGTGCCTTTCGCAGTTCGTTTTGCTTTCGCTGATACTCGGCATCCGTGCAGCGGGGCATACCGAGTGCTTCGCGGATATTGTTCATGGCACGGTGAAAAGCGAGTTGACTGGCAAATTGCGCTGAGGTGAGTGTGACAATGCGATAACCCATTTGGGCGAGCACAGCTTCGCGTTCCGCATCTGCTCCCTTACGGCCAGTCTCGTCGTGAAAGCCACCCTTATATTCGATGCCGAGCTCTCTGCGCTTATAGGTAATGAGGGCATCGATTTTGAGTGTTCGGGCTTTGGTGCAATGCCAAAGACGTTGAGGGATCTCGAGCGGTCGGTTGAGCTCGATGCCTCGAATGCCAACGCCGCCTTCGCTTGTTGGAAGTGAAAGTGCGATTGCCGATGCAGCCTCCATAGGCGAGACCGAGTGGTCGTAGACATGTCTGAGCGCGAGTCGCGCGCGTGTGGCACCGGGTTTGCCAGGGTGTTGATCGAGCAGTTCGACAATTTCGTCCTTGGAGGTGGTTGCTGGTTGCTCGGTATAAGGGTCAGAGGGATTAAGGCCCATGCGATAGTCGCCGCAAACTTCGTAGCCATACTCGAGGTATTCGATTCTATCCATCCACTCGGCGGCGAGCACGAAGGTGAAGGCTTCGTCGGTGATAAAGATGCCGGGCGTAAGCTCGTCAATATGGCCATAGGGTAGGCTTTGGCCGAGAACATGGCAAGTGACGCCGTTGGTGCGAATTCGCTCGAAAGCAAACACTACGGAGATATCGATAGTCTTGAACATATCGGGCGGAATGCCGCAGTCGGTGAGGGCCTGTCGTATGCGCGCGATGCGTTGCTGGGTGGAGAGACCTCTTGCGCCTATCTGGTAGTCGTGTTGCGCGACCGCTTGAACCCGGCCTTGCGGCGCGTGATGGACGAGCCATGCAGTTTTATGCGAAATGAGAACAGGGGTATCCATTGGGGACCTCTCGCTCTGAGTCGATACCCAACTCTTATGTCCGTTGAGGTGGGGAAATATACCGAATGCGAGTAAGCCGACTCATGCACGGCGTGTGTCATATACAAACGTGTACACCACCCTCCAAAAACGACATTTTTTGACATCTTTGGAGGGTGATGTACATGTTTGGGATGTTGGGTTGGGATTGAACGTGATGGGGGTGTGGGTTGAAGAGGAGGGATGTCTAAATTTTGAGCAGCGCTCAAAATTTATCCGGTCGGCTTACGCCGACCGCGCTGCGCTAAAAACGCGCCACTGGCGCGTTTTCTTTACGCTCCGCGCCCTGGCGGGTTCGAATCCCTCCTCCTCCGCCGTATTTGCTTGTAAGGGACTCTAAACAAAAAAGCCCCCGTTTTCGGGAGCTTTCTCAACCAAAATGGCGGAGGAGGAGGGATTCGAACCCTCGTGACCTTATACAGGCCAAACGGTTTTCGAGACCGCCGCATTCAACCACTCTGCCACCCCTCCGCGTGGGGTAAAAACAAAGCAGGCTCGAAGGCCTGCTTTGGAATTAACTGGCGGAGAGTCAGGGATTTGAACCCTGGAGACGCTTTTGACGCCTACACGATTTCCAATCGTGCTCCTTCGGCCACTCGGACAACTCTCCGTTAAATGCGAAAGTCAGTATACACGAGGAATCGCAAAGTGCAAACAGAAAAGTTGGCATTTTTTAAAACGCTTGGCTTCGTGACGGGATCTAGGAGGCCAAAAACGGGCTCTGACCAGCATGACTGCATGCGGCAAATTGTTCAAAATGGGTATTTATAAACGACGCCGCAGCAATTTTAAAAATCTTTGAACGGTGTTGTGAGCCACTGGTATGCATTTTGCGACCACAGCCTTGCAATTGCTGACCTGCAGTTTGATTTGGTTTGTCCCCGTGGCGCCGTATCTTGTCCACAGATCCGTCAAGCATTTGGTCAGCATTTGGTTGGAATGCGCATGAAGTGCCGTGTGAGCATGGACATATGTGGAGGTCATGAGGTTGTAGCTGCATATTCTTGCAGCCTAGGAGGTTGAAAGATATTATTACCAAGTCTTTTCCTGCTTCAGGCGCACCTTCACGACCTGAAGCCACATTTGCCCAGAGGAGGTGACAATATGAAGGCTTATGAACTGCTGTTCTTTGTTGACCCGTCGCTCGACCCCGAGACTCGTCTCGCTGTTATGAAGCGTATCGATACCACGATCGCTGAGGGCGCTGGCAAGGTCGACTCCGTTGACGAGTGGGGCAAGCGCAAGCTCGCCTACGAGATCAACGACCTCACCGATGGTGACTACACCCTCATCAACTTCCACGCAGATCCTACCCAGATCGCCGAGCTTGATCGCGTCCTGCGCATCACCGACGCTGTGGTCCGCCACATGATCGTCCGTCGCGACGACCAGGAGTAAGACTGTCGTTTTGGACTGGGCTTGTGCCCCAAGAGGAAGTAGTGAGTTATGAGCATCAATCGAGTGAACATCACCGGTAACCTCACCCGCGATCCCGAGCTGCGCGCCACCGCCGGCGGAACCCAGGTTCTGTCCTTTGGCGTCGCCGTGAACGATCGTCGCCGCAACGCGCAGACTGGCGAGTGGGAGGACTATCCCAACTTTGTCGACTGCACCATGTTCGGCACCCGCGCCGAGGCCGTGAGCCGTTTCCTGGCAAAGGGAAACAAGGTCGCGATCGAGGGCAAGCTGCGCTACAGCTCTTGGGAGCGCGACGGCCAGCGCCGGAGCAAGCTTGAGGTCATCGTCGATGAGATCGAGTTTATGAGCTCCCGTGGTGGCCAGGGTGGCTACGACCAGGGCGGTTACGCCCCCGCAGCTCCCGCGCCCGCAGCACGTCCTGCCGCACCGGTGGCTACGCCGCCCGCGGTCGACGTCTACGATGAGGACATCCCGTTCTAAGGGTTGTTCACCTATTTTTGAGTGAGAGGCGGCTTCGGTTCGCCGAAGTTGCCAAACGAAAGGTATTTTGACATGGCTAATGATTTTTCTGCACGTCAGCCGCGTCGTAAGTACTGCCAGTTCTGCAAGGAGAACACTGAGTTCATCGACTATAAGGACACTCAGCTTCTCCGTAAGTACATGACCGACCGTGGCAAGATTAAGCCCCGTCGCGTCACTGGCGCTTGCACGCAGCATCAGCATGACATCGCCAACGCCATCAAGCGCGCCCGCGAGATGGCTCTCCTGCCGTACACCGTCCCCGTGGTTTCCTCTCGTGGCAACCGCGACCGCGGCTAAGAAGGGAGACGCATCATGAAGGTTATTCTTCTCGATGAGATCAAGGGCAAGGGCGGCGAGGGTGACGTCGTAGAGGTCGCTCAGGGTTACGCTGAGAACTTCCTGTTCCCCAAGAAGCTCGCTGTTGCCGCCACCAAGGGCAACCTCAAGCAGCTTGACGAGCGTCGCAACAACATCGCCAAGCGCGAGGCCGTCCGTCTGGCTACCGCCAACGAGACCAAGGCTGCCTTCGAGGGCAAGACGGTCACCGTTGACGTCAAGGTCGGCGACGAGGGCATCCTCTTTGGCTCCGTTACCGCCGCTATGATCGCTGACGCCATCAAGGCTCAGCTCGGTATGGACATCGACCGCAAGCGCGTCGAGCTCGGTAAGCCCATCAAGGTTGCCGGTGCCCACACCGTTGCCATCTCGCTGTACCGCGAGATCAAGGCCGAGGTTGTCGTTCTCGTCGGCGTTACCGCCGAGGAGCTCGCTGCCGAGGCTGAGGTCGAGGAGGCCGCTGAGGTCGCCGAGGCCGAGACCGCCGAGGTCGAGACTGAGGCTGCTGCCGAGTAGCATTTGCTGCAACGCAACAATCTTGTTCTAAGAAGGGCGCTCTGGGAAACCAGGGCGCCCTTTTGTTTTTTGCGCTGAGTGAGTGTCATGGTGAACGTTGCGTCGAAGTCCTATATACAGGACCGTTCATCCGTTTGGTTCGGTGATGATTGGCGGCGCGCGGCGCGTTTTGGGACCGTGGCTGATACTATGGATGCTCGCAAGCGATATGAATGAGGATGCTCATGGCATATGACGATAGGGAGACCGGGCTGACGGTTGAGGACCGCGGCTCCAAGTTGGGTCTTCCCCAAAACCAAGATGCAGAGGCCAATGTACTGGCCGCTATGCTGCTATCGCCCGAGGTGGTCGAAGAGGCCCAGGTCGAGTTGCAGCCCGATGACTTCTACCGGCCCATTCATAAGACCATCTATACCGCGATGGTCGATATGTACAACAGCCGCATCCCCATCGACTCCATCTCGCTGATCGATTACCTACGAAGCATCAACAAGCTTGATGCCGTGGGTGGCGAGGCGTACATTTTGGAGTTGATGGGTCAGACCCTGTCGCTCGTCAACTGGCAGCACCATGCCGCCATCGTGCGCCGCGACTCGATGCTGCGCGAGCTGATCGGCGCCACCAACGAAATCAACGCGCTGGCCTATAACGCCCCCACCGACACCAAAGAGGTCGTGGAGCTGGCCGAGAGCAAGCTGCTCAAGGTTACGGCGCGCGAGGTCAAGTCGAGCTACAAGACGCTGACCGAGTTTATGGTCGAGGCCTATAACGAGGCCGAGGAAGTGTGCCAGGCCGGTGGTCAGGCGGCGGGTGTGCCCACCGGCTTTCCGTCACTCGACCATATGCTCATGGGCTTTCGCGAGGGCCAGCTCATCATCATCGGCGCCCGTCCTGCTGTAGGTAAGACGTCGTTCGCTCTGAACCTGGCGCTCAACGCTGCCGCCGCGGGTTATACAGTCGGCTTCTTCTCGCTGGAGATGTCGGGCAAGGAAATTGCCCAGCGCCTGATTTGCGCCTATGCCATGATGTCGATCAGCGACTTTCGCACGGGCCGCATTAGTCCCGAGCAGTGGGCCAATATCAACGAGGCTACGCAGACTTTGTCCAAGCTCGATATCCTCATTGACGATACGCCCGGTACCACGGTGACCGAGATCCGCGCCAAGAGCCGCCGCATGCTCCATAACAAGGAGAAGGCAATCATCATCCTGGACTACCTGCAGCTGGTGAGTCCTCCGCCGGGCCGTCGTTCCGAGAGCCGTACCGTCGAGGTTTCCGAGATGTCGCGTGGTTTGAAGATCATGGCCAAGGAGCTCAAGATCCCGCTCATTGCACTGTCGCAGCTGTCGCGTCAGGTCGAATCCCGTACCGGCAAGCGTCCACAGCTTTCCGACCTGCGCGAATCGGGCTCCATCGAGCAGGACGCCGACATCGTCATGTTCTTGGACCGATCTGCCGACGAGGCCGAGGCCTCGCGCGATGATCGACCCGACGAGGGCGTTACGCGTATCGTCGTGGCCAAGAACCGTTCGGGCCCGATCGGCGACGTCGACCTGATGTTCCTGCCGGCATCCACCAAGTTCTATGAGCTTGATGGGGCGCATGCCGAGGAGTAGGACAGGCGCCCGTTGCACGGGTATACTGGGAATGTTTTGTGCTTCTGTGCGCCATCGTGGCGCACAGACAGTCCATGAATGTAAGGAGTAAACATGCCGTCAACCGTTTTGGTCGGTGCCCAGTGGGGCGATGAGGGCAAGGGTAAGATCTGCGACCTGGTCGCCGGCGACTTCGATGCCGTCGTGCGCTACTCGGGCGGTAACAACGCCGGCCACACCATCGTCGTCAACGGCAAGAAGTACGGCCTGCACCAGGTGCCCTCCGGCATCATGTATTCCGACCACGTGTCGGTGATCGGTAACGGCTGCGTCGTCAACCCCAAGGTTGTCCTTGAGGAGATCGACATGTTCGAGGCCGACGGCATTACCACCAAGAATCTCAAGATCAGCGGCAACGCGCATGTCATCATGCCGTACCACATCGATCTGGATGGCGCCTTTGAGCAGAAGCTCGGCAAGAAGAGCATCGGTACCACCAAGCGCGGCATCGGTCCGTGCTATCAGGACAAGATGGCCCGTATTGGCCTGCGTATGCAGGACATGCTGGACGAGGAGCTGTTCCGCGACAAGCTGGAGACCGCTCTTGCCCGCGTGAACCCCGAGCTCGAGCTGCTCTATGACCTGCCCACCTACACCGTGGACCAGATCTGCGAAGAGTACCTGCCCATGGCGGAGCGCCTGCGCCCGTACATCACCGAGACGAGCCTGCTGCTCAACAACATGATCGACGAGGGCAAGACTCTGCTCTTTGAGGGCGCCCAGGCGACGCTGCTCGACATCGATCACGGTACCTATCCGTACGTAACGTCTTCCAATTGCACCGCCGGCGGCGCCATTACCGGCTCCGGCATTGGCATGAAGAACGTCGACCGTGTGCTGGGCGTCATGAAGGCCTATATCACCCGCGTCGGTTCGGGCCCCATGCCCACCGAGCTTTCCTATGAGTCCGAGGCCGGTCACACGCTGACCGAGGAGGGCTACGAGTACGGCGTGACCACCGGTCGTCGCCGCCGCTGTGGTTGGTTTGACGGCCCCATCGCCAACTATGCCTCGCGCGTTAACGGTCTCACCGATATCGCCCTGACCAAGCTCGACGTGCTTTCGGCCTTCGACACCATTAAGGTGTGCGTTGCCTATGACGTCGATGGCGAGCGCTACACGAGCGTGCCCGAGCACCAGGTGCGCTTTGAGCACGCCAAGCCCATCTACGAGGAGCTTCCTGGCTGGAAGTGCGATATCACCGGCTGCCGCAGCTTTGATGAGCTGCCGCAGGAGGCTCAGGACTACGTGGCGTTTATCGAAGATCTGGCACACACCCGCGTGACGTTCATTGGCGTCGGCGCCGGTCGCGAGCAGATCATCAACCGATTCTGGAAGTAATCGGTTTATACGGTTATTGCGATATACCCCTTTGCAGCCCGGACGGGCGGCCGAGGGGTATATTTGCTTGCAAAGGGCTCGCGCGGAGCGGGCCGTTCATCCATAGAGGAGGCACCCTTGAAGGCGGACACTCAAACCATCGACATCCTGTTGTTGGGCAGCGGCGGCCGTGAGCATGCTTTGGCAGCTAAACTCGCAGCATCACCGCGCGCCGGCAAGCTCTACATCGCGCCGGGTAACGGCGGCACCGCGAGCTGCGGCGAGAACGTTGTTCTCGACGACTGCGATCCTGCGGCCGTGGCGGCGTTTGCGCAGAGCCACGGATGCGGACTCGTGGTAATTGGCCCCGAGGCTCCGCTCGTGGCGGGTGTGGCCGACGCCGTGCGCGCGGCGGGTATTCTCTGCTTTGGCCCGGGTGCCGAGGGCGCCCAGATGGAGGGCTCCAAGCTGTTCTCCAAGCAGCTCATGGAGCGCGCGGGCATTCCGACGGCAGCCTACGGCTCGTTTACCGACGAGGCTTCGGCTCTTGCTTATGTGCGTGAGCAGGGCGCTCCGCTGGTCGTCAAGGCCGACGGCCTTGCCGCGGGCAAGGGCGTTATCGTGGCGACCGAACTTGAGCAGGCCGAGGAGGCCGTGCGCGAGTGCTTTGGCGGCACCTTTGGCGATGCCGGCAACACCGTGGTTATCGAGGAGATGCTGACCGGCCCCGAGTGCTCGCTTTTGGCCTTTACCGACGGCAAGACCGTGCGCCCCATGGCCACCTCGCAGGACCACAAGCGCGCGCTCGAGGGCGACAAGGGCCCCAACACCGGCGGCATGGGTGTCTACAGCCCGGTGCCCATCGTGACCGACGAGGAGCACGCCACCATGGTGAAGGTCATGGAGCAGACCGTTGCCGAGCTTGCTGCCGAGGGCATCGACTACCGCGGCTGCCTGTACGGCGGCTTTATGCTCACGCCCGCCGGCCCCAAGGTGCTGGAGTTCAATGCCCGCTTTGGCGACCCCGAGACGCAGGTCGTGCTGCCGCGCCTTAAGAACGACCTGGTCGAGGTCATGCTAGCCTGCGCCAACTGCGAGCTCGATCAGATTGAGCTCGACTGGCGTGACGAGTGGGCCGTGGCCGTTGTCCTGACGAGTGCGGGCTATCCCGGCAGCTACGAGAAGGGCAAGGTCATCACCGGTATCGCCGATGCCGAGGCCATGGAGAACGTGACCGTGTACCACGCGGGCACTGCCGTGGTGGACGGCCAGCTCGTGACCAATGGTGGCCGCGTGCTTGCCGTGACCGCTCTGGGCGACACGTTCGAGAACGCTCGCAACCTTGCCTACGAGGCCTGCGAGAAGATTGATTTTGAGGGTAAGACCCTGCGCCACGACATCGGCCTGCGTGCGCTGCGCGGCCGCGACGCCTGGGATGCCTAAAATCCGAGAGGAATGAGACGGATGGACGAGAAGAACGAAGAGCTCGTGGACGCACAGATCGTCGAGGAGGACAGCCGCATGTATGGGCACGCCGAGGGCGAACCTGGTGGCGAGGTCGCTGACGAGCCGGCGCTGGTGCTGGGCGACGACGACCCGCACGATGCCGAGCTGCACGAGAAGATTCTTTCGGAGGAGTGCGCCTGGAAGGGCAAGATCCTCGACGTCCACCGTCTTGAGGTTGAGCTGCCTAACGGTCGCCGCAGCGCCCGCGATATCGTTCGCCATCCGGGTGCGGCGGCCGTTGTGGCGCTGACCGAGAGCGGCAAGATTGTGCTGGTGCGTCAGTACCGCACCGCCATCGACCGTGTGACGGTCGAGATTCCCGCCGGCAAGCTCGATCCAGGCGAGGACCCGCTCGATTGCGCCAAACGCGAGCTGCATGAGGAGACGGGCTTTAGGGCTGGTCGCATTCGCTTTTTGACGTCGATTGTCACGTCCTGTGGTTTTTGCGACGAGATCATTCACATCTACTTGGCTACCAAGCTCGAGTTTGATGCGCCCAACCCCGATGATGACGAGTTTGTCAACGTGGACCTGGTGCCGCTGCACGAGTTGATCGACGCCGTACTCGACGGCAAGATCGAAGACGCCAAGACCGTCGTGGGCGCGCTTGCTTGCGACAGCATCGCGCACCGACTAGGCGGGGCCGATCTTTAACGAGCGGGAATGATCCCGCAGGTTTGTGTAAGTCAGCGAAAGTGCTCCATTTGAGACAAGGTGGCCTAAAAGAGGAGGGAAGCGTATGGATATACGCGACCGACGATTGAAGGCCAGATTGTCCAAATGGAGCACTTGCAGCGTCGAGATGAAACGCGGTTTGGTAAAACCGCGTAAGGTGATTATGCTGAAGAGGTTTCTTTCGTATTACAGGCCCCAGATGGGGCTTTTTGTTGCCGATACTGTTTGCGCCCTGGTGCTTGCCGCCATTGACCTGGCGTTCCCCATTATCCTGCGCAATTTGACCGGAGGGTTGTTTACCCAGGGTCAGGCTGCCATTATGCAGGCGCTCGGCATGATCGCGGTGGGCTTGGTGCTGATGTATGCCATCCGCTGCGCCTGCCGCTATTTTGTGAGCTATTGGGGTCACGTGATGGGCGCGCGTATGGAGTCCAAAATGCGCGAGGACCTGTTTGACCAGTATGAGCGCTTTAGCTTTGCGTACTTTGACCGCAACAGCTCGGGCGACATGATGAGCCGCGTGGTCAACGACCTGTTCGATATCTGCGAGGCGGCGCACCACGTGCCCGAGTGGATCATCATCTGCGGCATCGAGATTATCGGCTCGTTTGTGATCCTCTTTACCATCGCCCCGGTGCTGGCGCTCGCCATGGCTGTGGTGACAGCAGCGTTTGCGGTCATCATGTTTTGGCAGAACATGCGCATGCGCGAGGTCTTTAGCGACAACCGCAAAAAGATCAGCGGCATCAATGCGCAGCTGCAGGATTCGCTGGCGGGCATGCGCGTGGTCAAGAGCTTTGCCAATGAGGAGACCGAACGCTTCAAGTTCCGCGCCTCCAACAATCGCTACCTTTCGTCCAAGGAGAACATGTATCACGCCATGGGCGTCTATACTGCGACGTATGGCCTGCTCTCGGGTGTGCTCTATGTGATCGTGGTACTGCTGGGCGGCTGGCTGGTCGCCCAGGGACAGCTGCAGGCGGTCGATATGGCGACCTTTGCACTCTATATTTCGCTGTTCTGCACGCCGCTCGAGACGCTCGTCAATTCGGCCGAAACGTATCAGAAGGCCATCGCCGGCTTTAAGCGCATGGACGAGGTGCTCTCGACTGCGCCGGATATCCAGGACAAGCCGGGCGCCACGGATCTGCAGGTGACCGCCGGCGCCGTGGTTTATCACGACGTGTGCTTTAACTACGAGGATGTTGAGCTGGGCGAGGGCGATGCCGACGAGCGTCCCGTTATCGACCATATGGACCTGTCCATCAAGCCCGGGCAGACCATCGCTTTGGTTGGCCCTTCGGGCGGCGGCAAGTCCACGACCTGTTCGCTGCTGCCGCGCTTTTATGACGTGGCTACCGGATCCATTAGCATCGACGGCCAGGACGTGCGCGATGTGACGCAGCAGAGCCTGCGCCGCGCCATCGGCCTGGTGCAGCAGGATGTCTATCTATTTGACGGTACGATTGGCGAGAACATCGCCTATGGCAAGCCGGGCGCTACGGCTGAAGAGATCGCCGAGGCCGCCCGTCGCGCCAACATCGATGCCTTTATCGAGTCGCTTCCACAGGGCTATGACACGGTCGTGGGCGAGCGCGGCAGCCGTCTTTCGGGCGGACAGAAGCAGCGTGTTGCCATCGCGCGCGTGTTTCTCAAGAACCCCAAGATCCTTATTTTGGATGAGGCGACGAGTGCTTTGGATAACGAGAGCGAGGAGGCGGTGCAGGAGTCGCTCGAAGAGCTGGCACGCGGCCGCACCACGATTATCATCGCCCACCGTCTTTCGACCATTAAGCATGCCGATGAGATCGCGACCGTTGAGCATGGTCGCGTTGTGGAGCGTGGCACGCACGAGGAGCTTCTCGCCCGTGGCGGCACTTATGCCCGTTACTATCGAATGCAGTTCGAAGGTGCGCGTGCGCACAAGCTCGACTGATTGATATGACAGGAAGTTTATGGCTGACAAGAACCCTTTGACTCCGGAAGAAGTGACGGAGTTATTCTCCGAAATCGATGCATCCGGTGTCTTGGATCCCACGCTTGCCAAAAAGCGCACCGAGCGCATGCGTGAGAAGGAGGCTGCGGCCAAGCGCGGTGACAAAGCGGCGCTAGCGCAGCTGCGCAGCGAGGACCGCGCGAGCCAGGCAAAACATATCGACCCGCTGTCCGAGGACGACCCTTCGGGCTCGCAGGTGAGCCATACCATTACGAAGACTGCCATGGCCGTGGTCATTGGCATCTTGGTGCTGATTGTGGGCATGCAGATTGGCTACGGCGTGATGCGACGCCTGAACACCGCCAACCTGTCCGAGAGCGTTTCGGTGGATACCGTTTCGACGGCGCTGAAGGGCGGCCTTGAGTGGGGCAACGGCTTTACGCAGTTCCCGCTCGACTTTACCGTCGATGAAGCTGATGAGCGTACGGGCACGGTCGAGGTGACGGTGTTGGACACATCGTCTGCCAACGAGCTCGAGCTGCTGTCCAACGGGCAGATTCAGGCCGCTGCGCTTGCGACCAACGCGCTGCTCAACGATAAGATCGACCGCGTGGTGTATAACGTTCACGCCTATATCGACGAGGATAGCAACATTCAGCACGATTCCTTCTTTGGCATGTTTCCCGCGCGGGGTCATCAGAGCGCCATTTTGACGTTTGTGTGGACCAAGAGCTCATCCAACGCCACGAGTATCGACTGGAAGATGCGCATCGTAAGCATGGACGACACCATTGCCGAGCGCATTCAAAAACAGGTGAACTCGGTTTCGTCGCTGATCGAGGACCCGGTGGTGAGCCAGACCAAGATTGACGAGGAAAAGGCCGAACGTGACCTGGAGCATCGTCTGCATGGCCGCGAGATTTTCCGCGGCGGCAAGCCCGATCGCTCACCGTCCGATCTGCTGGAACAGGACAAGCAAAAGTAAGAGGCCATTATCCCGCGTGAGCCACAAGCCCACGCGGGATAATTTTTCTGGGACGGGGATTAAATAATCATTATGCATAGAAAGTCATAATTATCATTTCGTAAACATTTCGATGAAATTAACGCCATGAGGCATGCTTGCGGTTACAATACCGCGAGGCCTAACTACACACCTTTAAGCCGGTCCTGTGAGACCGGGAAGGAGAATTATGGCGAACAACCATACCGCGGGCGCTGCCGCCCGCACCTTCGCGCCCAGCGAGCTTTGCCAGCGTATGCTGGCCAAAACCAGCAAGGGCACCTGCGGTCCCTGTATCCTGTATCTTGAGGATGGGACCATTTTTTATGGACGTGCATGCGGCGCCGAGGGCACCGCGACCGGCGAAGTCTGCTTCAACACCTCGCTTGAGGGCTACTTTGAGGTCATGACCGACCCGAGTTATGCCGGCCAAATTGTAACCATGACCTATCCGCAGATCGGCAATTACGGTATCGACGAGACCGATGTCCAGTCGGCCTTCCCCGGCGACGCCGCGCGCCCTGCGAGCGCTCCGGCTATGCGTGGCATGATCGTTCGCGACATGTGCGCCACGCCTTCTAACTGGCGCTCGGCCGTCAGCGTGCCGGAGTACCTGCGCGCTCACGGCATCGTCGCTATCGAGGGTGTCGATACCCGCGCTCTGGTGCGCCATCTGCGCGACAATGGTTCCAAGATGGGCATTATCTCGACCGAGATCTTCGACGTCGACGAGCTTGCCGAGCGTCTGGCCGCAGCGCCCACGCTGGTAGGCGAGAACCTGGTCAAGACCGTAAGTTGCCCCGCGCCTCACAAGTTTGTGGCCGCCGACCTGCCTGCCACGCATGACTTTGCGCTTGCGGTTGCCGCTCCTGCCCGTCACAAAGTGGTCGCCTACGACTGCGGTGTGAAGCGCGGCATTCTGGAGGGCCTGGTCCGCGCCGGCTGCGACCTTACCGTCGTGCCGTGGGATACGCCCGCCCAGCAGGTGCTCGAGATGAATCCCGATGGCGTCTTTTTGTCCAACGGCCCCGGCGACCCCGATGCCGTGGTGGAGACCTACGAGCAGGTACAGCAGCTGATCGGCAAGGTGCCGGTCTTTGGTATTTGTCTTGGTCACCAGATGATCAGCCTGGCCTGCGGCGCCCAGATGGAAAAGCTTAAGTTCGGTCACCGCGGTGGCAACCAGCCGGTCATGAACCTGGTAAGCCGCCGCGTGGAGATCACCGCGCAAAACCATGGCTTTGGCCTGCTGTTCCCCTGCTTGGGCGAACTGATCCCCGAGCTTTCCGGCGGCGAGACCGGGCATGCGGTCGATGGGGATCTGCGCGTCTGGGTGCGCCGCGGCATCGCGCCGGTCGTGATGAACGAGCGCTTTGGCCGCATTCGCCTGACACATGTGAACCTCAACGACGGCACCGCCGAGGGCATCCAGCTGCTCGACGCCCCGTGTTTCTCGGTCCAATACCACCCCGAGGCTTCGCCCGGCCCCACCGATGCCCACTATCTCTTTACCGCCTTTACGCGACTCATGGACGGCGAGGAGAACTACCTGGACATCGACACCGCGAAGGACCGCCTCGCCGGCTGGAATTTCGCCGAGTCCGAGAACGCTGCGACCGAGGAGAACTAACATGCCTAAACGTACTGACATCAAGCGCATCCTCGTTATTGGTTCGGGCCCCATCGTTATCGGTCAGGCCTGCGAGTTCGACTACTCCGGCGCCCAGGCCTGCAAGGTGCTCAAGGAGGATGGCTTTGAGGTCATCCTGGTCAACTCCAATCCGGCGACCATCATGACCGACCCGGGCTTGGCTGACCGCACCTATGTTGAGCCTATCACCGCCGAGTTTATCGAGCGCGTGATCAAGAAAGAGCACCCGGACGCGCTGCTGCCCACGCTGGGCGGCCAGACCGGTCTGAACGCCGCCGTCGAGCTGGCAAAGGACGGCACGCTCGACAAGTACGGCGTCGAGATGATCGGTTGCGACCTGGCCGCCATCGAGCGCGGCGAGGACCGCAAGCTCTTTAACGAGGCCATGGCCGAGATCGGCCTGGAGGTCGCGCGCTCGGGCTACGCCTATAGCGTGGCTGACGCCGAGGCCATCGCCGAGCGCGTGGGCTATCCCTGCGTGCTGCGTCCGAGCTTTACCCTCGGCGGTGCCGGCGGCGGCATCGCGCATACCCATGAGGAGCTCGTCTCTATCGTGAGCCAGGGCCTCGAGCTTTCGCCTGCCCACGAGGTGCTGGTCGAGGAGTCCATCGAGGGCTGGAAAGAGTACGAGACGGAGGTCATGCGCGACCACGCCGGCAACGGCATCATCGTGTGCTCCATCGAGAACCTCGATCCCATGGGCGTGCATACCGGCGACTCCATCACGGTGGCACCGGCGCAGACCCTCTCCGACCTTGAGTATCAGCGCATGCGTGTCGCCTCGCTCGCCATCTTGGAAAAGATCGGCGTCGAGACCGGCGGCTCCAACGTGCAGTTTGCCGTGAACCCCCAGACCGGCCGTCTGATCGTCATCGAGATGAACCCGCGCGTGAGCCGCTCGTCCGCACTGGCCTCCAAGGCCACGGGTTTCCCCATCGCCAAGGCCGCCGCGCGCCTGGCCGTTGGCTATACGCTCGACGAAATCGTCAACGACATCACCAAGGCAACGCCCGCCTGCTTTGAGCCCACGATTGACTACTGCGTGGTCAAGGTGCCGCGCTTTGCCTTCGAGAAGTTCAAGGGTACCGACCCCACGCTCACCACGCGCATGAAGGCCGTGGGCGAGATCATGGCGATCGGCCGCACCTTTGAGGAGGCCTTTGGCAAGGCCATGCGCTCGCTGGAGGACGGACATCAGGGCATTTGTGCCGGTGGCAAGGAGGGTGCCGACAAGCTGAGCGACGACGAGCTCGCTCAGGCCGTGGCAACCCCGACCGAGCACCGCATCTTCTTTGTGGTCGAGGCCCTGCGCCGTGGCTGGGACATCGCCCGCATCCATGCCATCTGCGGTATCGATCCGTGGTACCTCAACCGTATCAACGACATGGTGCAGGTCCAGGAGAGCATCCGCGGCCTGCGCGTGGAGGATATCGACGCCGACGCGATGCGCCTGCTCAAGCAGTACGGCACGAGCGACGCCGAGATTGCCGCGCTGACCGGCTCCGATGAGCGCTTTGTGCGCGCTTACCGCAAGGGCCTGGGCGTGGTTCCCAGCATGAAGACGGTCGATACCTGCGCGGCCGAGTTCTCGAGCGCCACGGAGTACCACTACAAGACGTACGAGAACATCTACCGCACGAGCCCGGATGCCAAGAAGTGCGTGGCTCCCGACGAGACCACGCCGGCGGACAAGCCCAAGGCGATGATCCTGGGCGCCGGCCCCAACCGCATTGGCCAGGGTATCGAGTTCGATTACTGCTGCGTGCACGCGAGCTACGCGCTGGCGGCTCGCGGCTTCGAGACCATCATGGTCAACTGCAATCCCGAGACCGTCTCGACCGACTATGACACGTCCGACCGTCTGTACTTTGAGCCGCTCACCTACGAGGACGTCATGGACGTTATCGATGTCGAGCGCCCCGACGGCGTCGTGGTGACGCTCGGCGGCCAGACCCCGCTTAAGCTGGCGCGCATGCTCGAGGAGAGCGGCGTGAACATTATGGGCACAAAGCCCGACGCCATCGATTTTGCCGAGGACCGCGAGCGCTTTGCCGCCCTGCTCGACAAGCTGGGCATTATGTACCCGCCGGCGGGTCAGGCCACCTCGTTTGAGGAGGCCGAGGCCGTGGCCGCGCACATCGGCTACCCGCTGCTGGTGCGTCCGAGCTACGTGCTGGGCGGCCGCGGCATGATGATCGCCTACGATGCCGAGCATCTGCGCGATTACATGGCAGAGGCTGCGCGCATCAGCCCCGACTACCCGGTGTATCTGGACCGCTTCCTGGAGGGCGCAATCGAGTCCGATGTCGACGCCCTGTGCGATGGCGAAGAGGTATACATCGGCGGCATCCTGGAGCATATCGAGGAAGCCGGTATTCACTCCGGCGACTCCGCGACCTGCATCCCGCCGTTCAGCTTTAGCGAGAGCCTGCAGGCGAAGCTCCGCGAGACCACGCGCCGCATCGCGATGGCGCTGGGAGTCCGCGGTCTGGTCAACGTGCAATATGCCATCAAGGGCGAGACCGTCTACGTGATCGAGGCCAACCCGCGCGCCAGCCGTACCGTGCCGTTTATCTCCAAGGCCACCGGTGTGCCGCTGGCCAAATGCGCGGCGCGTATCATGGCAGGCGATTCCATCGCGAGCTTGGGCCTGCCGAGCGACGAACGTCAGCTGGACTGGTTCTGCATGAAGGAAGCCGTCATGCCCTGGGGTCGTTTCCCGGGCGCCGACGTCATCCTGGGGCCCGAGATGAAGTCGACGGGCGAGGTCATGGGTATCGCCAAGAGCTATCCCGAGGCATACGCCAAGACGCAGCTGGCGATTGACTACAAGCTGCCCGACCCGAGCGCCGGCAAGGTATTCATCAGCGTGTGCGACCGCGACAAGCGCCACATCCTTTCGGTCGCGCGTATCCTGCGTTACCTGGGCTTTGATATCTGCTCCACCGAGGGTACGGCGCGCGTGCTGCGCGGCGGCAACGTGACGTGCGAGGTCGTGGAGAAGATTAGCGGCCCGCACGACGGCGAGCGCCCCAACATCGGCGACCTGATCGCCGACGGCAAGATTGCGGTGATCGTCAATACGCCGTACGGTCCGGGCTCGCGCGGCGACGGCTATCTGCTGCGCACCGAGGCGGTGCGCCGCGGTGTGACCTGCGTGACCGCGATGTCTGCGGCCAACACGTACGTGAGTGCCATCGAGGCGGTGCGCGAGGACCAGCAGGGTCACGGCAGCGCCAACGACATGGGCATGGACGTCATCGCCCTGCAGGACCTGCCGCAGCATACGGTGTAGGTTGAACTGGCCGGCCGGGGCGGAGGGGGCTGAGTTTCCCCCTTCGCTCCGGCTGCAAGCAGAGTCGCTCAGTGGG
>CAJJPN010000016.1:0-23346 GCA_905193635.1 Coriobacteriaceae bacterium | reverse complement strand
TAGCCCCGACGGTTGACAAAACTATAGGAACACCCAACGGGGTCACGCCGCAAATCCACATGAGCATCGAGGCTGGAAGCGGAAGCATGGAATTGGCCCCGATCTGTATGTAGATCGCTACAACGTTGACAAGCAACAGCATGCCAATCGGACCGAAGCCGGACCCAAAATAGGAAACAACGATTACGCAAGAAACCACGTATGCAAGGCAGGCGGCGGCAGCAAGAACAAGTCGATAGCAAAATACATGCAGGTTGAAATACTGCTGAGCATCCAAAACGATCGCGCAGTTAAGACAGTACAAAACGACACTCGTCAGGATAAACGCGCCCAAAAGGGCAAAAGAAGACAGCATCGCTCGCGCAACGATAGCGCACACACGCTTCCCTCCCCGGGCCTCCGACAGCCCCCACGGTTCCTCGACAAAGCCCGAACTGACAAAGCGCGGCACAATACAAGCAGCAATGAACGGAAAGAACAATGCATGAGCCAACGGGGCTACGTTGAACAGCAGACCGCGAAAAACCTCTGCATTACCAAATAGAAGGGCATCCTCCGCCGATAGCCGAAGCGTCGGGTCTGGGAAAAAGCCCAAGAAACTGTTCTCACGGAGGCCACAGAGCCACATCGGGAAAGAATTAAGCTGCAATACCACCATGCACGCATAAATTACCAGGATTAAGGCGTACGCCCATTTGCTCACATGCTTCCATTCTGAATGGAGGAATCTTTTAATCTGACGAGCCATTGAACACACCCCCGGCACGAAAGCTCACGAGAGCGTAAATCAATACCGATAGACAGCTGGCTGCCACGCCATATCCCAGAAGCGTCAGCTGGCCCATATCGCTATACCCAAGGGCACATCCGACTCCAAGATACGGCCCCGGAAGAAGGAAAATCCATCGCAAGGATGGTATGGGTGTCTGAAGGAAGGCTCCGTAGAGCGTCAAGCTCATGACAAATCCAACTATCACCACGGCCCCGCTCAATACAGCGCTGCCCGTTATCCGATAGATGGTCACCGTCTCCAGCGCAACCGATATCACCAATACGGCGTTGACTATCATTGCAGGCAAAAATACAGTTAGTATGTTGTGCGAGTAGTTATGCCCTCCACGTATTATGGCTATTGCAAAAAGAAGAAGGCAAAGCGCGCTATACGCTGCGCCAATTATTAAAGCAGACGAAAATGCATGGGCTAGAGCCCCATAAAAGCGGTTGAGACCTCTTGCCGAAGAAATTCGGTGCCCCTCTTTATAGCCATGCTCCTGTAAAAGCACCAAACAAACGATGAGTGGAACGAACAGGGATGTACCGGCAAAAGCGCTGCGCGCAAGGGACTCATCAGGCGCAGAAGGATCGATTGCATTCCAGAGGAAACCAATATCCTCCCCACAAACGCCATAGCCAAAGGCGAGCAACGTTGTTCCGTTTTTTAGAAAGATGCCGAAGAGAAGGCCGAACGTCAGCATAAGCGCAAGACCAAACTGCGCCGGAAATATCCTGTGCAAACGCATCATATCCGCCTTTATGGGATGGATCGCCCGCTTCATAGCGAGACCGCCTTCATCAAGCGCCTGTAATACTCTTTTAGGGACGACGCCTCATCCCTTATGACGTCCATCGATTCCCTTTTTAGCAGTTCGCCGTCATGAATAAACAGGCAGCTTGTTGCAACCGATGCCAACTCATCCAAATCATGACTAGAGATGAGCATGGTCTTACCCTGCTCTCGATTCAATCGACCGATAAGGGCCCATATACTCTCGATGCCCAGCGGATCCAATCCATTTGCCGGCTCATCGAAAATTAGTACGTCGGTGTCGCCCAATAAAGCCGTAGCTATATCCAGTCGCCGTTTCATTCCCAGAGAAAAACTGCCTACGCTCTTTTTCTCATCGATGTCCAGCCCGACTAGGCTCAAAACGCGAGGAATCTCACGTTTCTCATCAAGCCCCCATTCCGCACATCGGATTTGAAGATTCTCAACCGCGCTGAGAGATTGGTATGCTCCGCTGGAATCTGGCACATAGCCGACACGCGTCCGCATCAGACCAAGCTCTTTTTTTGATTTGCCTCCAAAGAGCTCCACGCTCCCCGACGATGGCTCACAGAGGCCCAGCACTATTTTAATAAGCGTGCTTTTACCCGCCCCGTTTGCACCGACAAGGGCACAGAGCTCAGACTGATGCACCTCGAAGGAAACGTCATGCAAAACGCGGCGCTTCCCATAGCGCTTTGACACCTTTGATAGCTTTATCGCTGATGCGCTCATTGCCCTCCCGTTCTGTTTGATAACCAAACCGCTGCTGCCAGACTGTCGCCTGGCAGCAGCCACAACTACTGGGAATAAACACCGCAGTAGTTTTTACTGCAGTTCTTGACGCAGACGCGTGCTCCACAGAATTTCTTGCAGTAACCGTTACACCCACCACCGGGGTCCACATAACTCGGTTTGACTATCCAGCTCATATCGTTCCTACCTTCTTTTATCGTTCGTTCTTTATGTTATTGTTTGCCGATAACTTATATTTGTCAAGATAATTAATAAACAAAGAACCCGTGTTAGACACGGGTTCCGCTACACTGATATTTCGTTATAGTTGTTCGCTTTATGCTACTCGTCGCTCAAATCGACAGCGAAGACTGATGTCGGAAGTGACGCCTCGCTGCCTCCGCCATCCCGCATCTGCCTCACGACATTTTTTGCGCGTTCGACAATAAGCTCCTCAAGCTCTTTCTCGCTCACGCGCTGAATAATATCTCCCGGTTGACAATCAAGCTCATCACAGATTTCGAGAAGCGTCTTAAGGCGAATAGCTTTTATTTTTCCGTTTCTTAGCTTTGAAATATTAGCCGG
Source organism: Coriobacteriaceae bacterium (assembly GCA_905193635.1). Lineage (GTDB taxonomy): Bacteria > Actinomycetota > Coriobacteriia > Coriobacteriales > Coriobacteriaceae > Collinsella. Next base: position 20,483 of record CAJJPN010000016.1, on the reverse strand, counting down.
AGTATGCCCCGTCGCCCGAATCAGATCAGCACTGGTCTTTCCGGTCTTAAGCAGCTGCGTCTCAAGCTCGATGATGAGATAGCTCATGTTTCCTCCTACACAAGCTCGTCAGACTGCTCTTGGAGCAGCGAGGCATAACTCCAGATCGCCGAGATAAACAGACAGACAACTGCGCCGATAAACGACCCCGCATCAAAGGTAGCGCCTTGGCAAATCTCAATAACGAAGGAATGAGGCACGATGTAAAGCTCCAGTCCGCCAATGGTGAGATTGACCGATTCATAGGCACCAACAAACGAAACCACGGCGTTAACAGCAAAGGCAAGTGCAAGAACACGGATAAGCCGCACATGCGCCTTGGTAAAGGGCGAGACGCCCCGAGAGATGTTATGGCTGATTCCGCACAAAACGACAAGCGAAACACCCACGACGAGTGCCAGGCACAGCCCGCTTGGGATAACGATGCTCCCGCCATCGAGAAGCGTCACGACACCGAAAGAATCGACAGAAACAACGTTTGCAACCGCATACCAGATCACGTAAACAACCAACGCGGCAAAAGCGACGAGCATCCCTGCAAAAACGGCTGCCATGCAAAAACCAAGCTTCCTGATATTTTCGCCCGCCTTGGCCATACGCTGAACGCTGTTGGACATACACTCACCCTCATCGACTCTATCGTTATTCGAACAGTTTATCGAACAACGATATGGATTGCATGCGGAAAGCCCCGCCAGTGCGCATAGGCCATTCACTAATCAGAAGAGATGAGCGTGGATTTTTGGACACGTATCGAACGAGCGTGGATAATCTCCCACTTTGAGGCCGCCACCGGGCCTAAAACGGGAGATTATCCACTCTCATAGTCATCAAGGCTCACAGCCTCTTACTCGGCCGCCTCGCGCAGAGCCGACATCGTTGCCGCATATTGCTGCTGCAACGCATGCATCCCCTCGCGGGCGCCGTCAACGGCATCGGCGCCGCGCAGCGCTTCGGTCACCACAACCGCCGGCTCGTACAGATTATCGAATCCCAGGTTCTGGCTCACGCCCTTGAGCGTGTGCGCTGCCATAAACGCACCTTCGGCGTCTCCTGCCGCCATGGCGGCCTCCAGCTTGCCCATGCTCTCGTCATCCAAAAACTTGAGGGCAAAGCGGGCAAGCATCTCATCGACCATCAGCCGAGCGCAAGCGTCATCATAATTGGCACCGATCTTCTCATACGCCTCACGCATGGAAATCATGGATTAAAACTCCTTTGGTCAAACTAAATCGTGGGAAACGCAACGACGTCGGCGGGGCGTGCCAACGTCTCGGCAATTTGGTCTTGCACCTCGAGCAGGCAATCGAGCAGCAGCGGGTTAAAGGTGCCGCACTTACCGTCCAGGATCATCTGGATCGCCTCCTTGTGCGGGATAGCGTCCTTGTACACACGCACACTCGTCAGAGCATCGTACACGTCAGCCACCGAAACCACCTGCGCGGCGATGGGGATATCGTCGCCCTTGAGGCCATCGGGATAACCCTTGCCGTCCCAGCGCTCGTGATGCCAACGCGCAATCTGGTACGCATATTCCATAAGCGCATTGCCGGCGTGATGGCTACCCAGCTTAAGCAGCATATCGGCGCCGATCGTGGTATGCGTCTTCATGATCTCGAACTCCTCGGGCGTAAGGCGCCCGGGCTTGTTGAGGATCGCATCGTCAATCGACATCTTGCCGATATCGTGCAGCGCCGAAGCCAGGGCGATCGTAGAGCGTTCCTCATTGTCGAGGGAGACCGTGCCGCTACGCTGGACCAGACAGCCAAGCAGCAGCTCGGTCAGCTTCTCGATGTTCGTAACGTGTCTGCCGCTCTCGCCGTTGCGAAGCTCCATGACGCCGGCCATGATGTCGATGAGCATGCGACTGTTCTTGACGCGCTCGTTGTACTGCTGGGACAGCAGGTTCGTCAGGCGGCGCTGTTTGGCGTATAGGCGGATGGTGTTGCTTACACGGCGGCGCACGACACGGGAGTCAAACGGGCGGTTGATATAGTCCGAGGCGCCCAGCTCGTACGCGCGCAGAACCATATCATCGGAATCTTCGCTCGAGATCATGATGACAGGCAGATTGTCGATACCCGATCGGCGCGACAGATCGGCCAGTACCTCAAAGCCACTTATGCCCGGCATGATAATGTCCAGCAGCACGAGCGACAACTCATCGCCATAGCGGTCGACCATGTCGAGCGCCGCACGACCGTTATCGGCCTCGAGGATACAATACTCGTCCTTGAGCATCTCGTTGAGAATGACTCGGTTCATCTCGGAGTCATCGACAATAAGCACCAAAGGCTTTTCGCTTTGGAAGGCCTCGATGGAATCGGCATCGGTCACGACCGTACCGGCTTTTGCCTTAGCGCGGCTCAGTAACTGGGCAGCGCGGCCAACGCCCTCATCGACCGTCTCGCCATGAATGCGAACGCCACCAACACATGCCGTCAAGCTCACGTACTCATGGCCCGGAATAATCGTGGAACGAACGGCATCGGACACCTGATGCAGGCGACGGGTGAAGTCATCGGAGGGAATATTGGGCATGACAACCACAAACTTGTCGCAGCCATAGCGCACAAGCTCGTCAGTCGAACGGATTCCGCTGCGCATGGCTGTCGCCACAGCACCGAGCGCAAGGTCGCCGGCATGACGGCCACACGTATCGTTGAAGACCCTAAAATCATCAAGGTCGATCACCGCAACGCCGGCATTCACGCGGGTGCTACGGAGCTTTTCCTCGTAATATCGGCGATTGCGCACATTCGTCAGCACGTCGGTGTAGACAAGGTCCTCTTCTGCGGCCTCTTGCTCATCGATCGGACGCACCATCAGCAAGACGTGAGGCTCGCCCTCGACCTTCAAAGGGCGTAGACGGGCGCGGTACTCAGTGCCATCATTGAGCAGTTGCTCCGACACCTCATCGGAGTCTGCCAAAGCCTCAAGACTTGACTGACGCAGACAAGGACACCGATCACCGGCGAGCAGGCAGTTAGGCTCACTCTTAATCTGATCGGCCGACAGCAAACGCACCACGGGGTAGGTCTTCGCGACACGGGCGACCTCGGCGGCAGCCTCCTCGTCGGTTAGATTGACCTCGTGATTATTGAGCATATGGGGCCCTTTCGATAGTTTCGCATGGTAGCGGTGGGTTCCAAATGTTACAAGGGTAACACCTTGCCGATGCAGGTAAGCACGTGAATGCTGTTACATTTTTATGAGTTGGCAGGCGGCGCGATTGAAGCCGCAGACGTGAGGTTTTGAGCACATTTGTTAACACGGCCGAAACGTTTGCGAGTGAAGACTGTTTTGATTTTTACGGCTGCTAGAGCTCCAGGATGCTACGGACAGTCTGGGCAGCCGCTGCCGGGCGATCGCGCAGGCCGTTGTGCGCGCCCGGGATTGTCACGAGGGGGCAATCGAGATATTCGGCAGCCGCTCGCGTACCAGCCTCGCGGGATGTGCCAATCGAGAGCTCGCCCAGGAGCACGGCGGCCACCGTTTTTGACGCGCGAACGCTATCCCAATCGGGAACGCAGGTCATAGCAATCCCGTATTCGTTTGCCATGAAACTGCGGCCGTTGCGCAGGGCATGTTTGGCTTCCGCTTCGGTCGTTCCAGGAGCCTCGGGGTCCAAGTCGCCGAGGGCTCCCAAGAAAAGCCGGAGCGCCCTTGAAACCTTTCCCGCCGCAATCATATCGAGCAAAACCGGAGCTGCGCCCATACCGACGCCTTTGTCCGACACAGCCGGCTCATGCAGAATCGCACGGGCAACAAGATGGGGTTCGGTGCGAAGAAGCTCCAGCGCCACCAACGTACCGGCGCTGTGCGCAAGCACATTTGTCGGAGCGCCAACGTGTTCGATCACGGCTTGCAGATCGGCGGCCTGAGCGGCAAGATCATAGCTGCCGTCTGCCGCATCGCTGCTGCCACCACAGCCGCGGCGGTCGTAGGCAATTACGCGGTAGTTGCGACTGAGCTCACAAGCGATGCCGTCGAAAAATGCGCCGTCGACACAAGCGCCGTGCACGCACACCAAGGCAGGAGCATCAGGCGACACATCCGGGTCGGCATATTCGCGACAGGCAATCGTGGTGCCCGCATTCTCGACCGTAAAATCCATGTTGTGCCCCCATCATCAATGCTCATCCAGTTGCACGTCAGCACGGTTGGATGGACCCGCATTGCTTTACACCTTGTTAACAGATTAACTTTACCCGACCCGAGGCTTTTCATGGCACGGCATCATGAGCGACGTGAAAAAACGAAACTTGTAAAGCAAGAGCCCACACCTTGCTTTGGAGCCGATGCTATGCTTAGGCACAATTGTCTTGAGGAGCATATGCCTATGTCTACGTTTTTGAATGCCAGCCCCATCTTTGGGCCCGTTCGCAGCCGTCGCCTTGGTCTCTCGCTCGGCGTCAACATGATGCCGGCCAGCGGCAAAATCTGCACGTTCGACTGCATCTACTGCGAGAACGGCCTCAACGCCGAGCGCCCCTGCCATGAGCCGTATAACACGGCTGCCGTGGTACTCGAAGCGCTCGAGGCAAAGCTGCGCGAGATGGCAGCCGAGGGCGAGCTCCCCGATGTAATCACCTTCGCAGGCAACGGCGAGCCCACCGCCGCACCGGAGTTTCCACGGGCCATCGCCGGCGCCGTCGCACTGCGCGACGAGCTTGCCCCAAACTCCAAGATCGCCGTGCTCTCCAACGGCACACGCGCCGACCGCCCCGAGGTGCACGACGCGCTCATGATGGTCGACGACAACATTCTTAAGCTCGATACCGTCGACCCGGCGTTTATCCAGCTGCTCGACCAGCCTGTTGGCCCCTACAACGTCGAACACCAGATCGAGACGTTCGCAAGCTTTGACGGTCACGTTATTATCCAGACGATCTTTTTGAACGGCGAGTACCAGGGCAAGTCCCTCGATAACACTGGTGAAGCGTACGTCGGCCCTTGGCTCGCGGCACTCGAGCGCATTCGCCCGCAGGAGGCGACCATCTACACGGTGGCGCGCGAGACACCGGTCGCCGGCCTTGCCAAAGCAGCGCCCGTGGTGCTCGACACAATCGCCGCACGCGTGCGCGCGCTCGGCATCCCCTGCCAGGTGAGCTACTAGCAGAACCGCACAGACTACCCGGTACTTGGCTGATGGGGTGGGCTATACTAGCTGCGAATGAAAGGAAGTTAGCCATGTTTGACAATGGACCCGTGCCCGGCCGCAACGACGCTTGCTGGTGCGGCAGCGGCAAAAAATATAAGAAATGCCACAGCGCCTTCGACGAGCGCCTCGAGCGCCTGTGGGAAGAGGGCTGGGAGGTTCTGCCCCGCACGCTCTACAAGACGCCCGCCGATATCGAGGGCATCAAGCGTTCGGCCGCCATCAACGTAGGCGTGCTCGACTACGTGGGCGAGCACATCGCCGCGGGCATGACCACCAACCAGATCGACCAGATGATCTACGACTACACCGTCGAGCACGGTGGCACGCCGGCCGACCTCAACTACGAGGGCTATCCCAAGAGCGTGTGCACCTCGATCAACGACGTGGTCTGCCACGGTATCCCCTGCGATACGGACGTGCTGCACGAGGGCGACATCATCAACGTGGACTGCTCCACGATCTTGGACGGCTACTTTAGCGACTCGAGCCGTATGTTCTGCATCGGCGAAGTCTCGGCCGAGCGCCAGCGCCTGGTCGACGTCACCCGCGCCAGCGTGGAGGCGGGTCTGGCGGCCGTCAAGCCGTGGCTGCCGCTATCCGTGATGGCCGAGGCCGTGCAAAAGACGGTCGAGGACGCCGGCTTTAGCGTGGTGCGCGAGTACGGCGGACACGGCATCGGTAAGGAGTTCCACGAGGACCCGTTTGTGGGCTTTACCACCGAGGCGCCCGATGTAGACACCATCATGGCTCCGGGCATGGTCTTTACCATCGAGCCCATGGTCAACGCCGGAGCGCCCGACATCAAGATTAGCAAGGGTGACGGTTGGTGCGTGCGCACCAAGGACGGCAGCGATTCGGCCCAGTGCGAGGTACAGCTCGTGGTGACCGAGGACGGCTACGAGCTGCTGAGCTGGTAGCCGTGGATGCGCCGGATGCTGACGGGCACGCTCGTCTAGCATCCGGCGTTTTTGTTTGAACGTTTTGCCTGATAAAACCCGCCAAAATAAACCTGTCCCTTTTTGGCGGGTCAAGCGGAAAGGACTACTTGTGAACATCTTGGTTTTGCTGCCCGTCAACGACCACCATCGCGCAATTCTTGAGTCGAGCGCTCCGGGCGAGGACTTTATCTACACGAGCGCCGACGCTATCACGCGCGAACAAGTCGCCAACGCCGACGTGATCTTGGGCAACATCGACTCTGACATGCTCACGGCATGCGAGCATCTCCAGCTGCTGCAATTGCAGACCGCCGGCTATGACGACTACCTTGCCGCCGGCACCGTGCCAGCCGACGCCAAACTGTCTTGCTCGGTGGGCGCCTACGGCCAGGCCGTGAGCGAGCACATGTTTGCCATGGTCCTTTCCATGATGAAGCGCCTGCCCGGCTATCACGACTTGCAGCGCGAACATCGCTGGGAGGATTTGGGGCCAGTTACCTCGCTCAAAAACGCCAACGTGCTGGTGCTGGGCGCGGGCGATATCGGCGGTCACTTTGCCACGCTCTGCCGCGGCATGGGCGCGCACGTCCGCGGCATCAAGCGCCATCCACTCGTCTACCCCATTGTGTTTGAGGACATGGACGGCATGGACGCCCTACCTGAGCGCCTGGCAGAGGCCGACATCGTCGCATCCTTTATGCCGAGCACGCCCGAGACCCGCGGTCTGGCGAACGCCGAGTTCTTTGCCGCGATGAAACCAGGTGCCTTCTTTGCCAACGGCGGCCGCGGCGACCTTGTGGTCACCGATGACTTGGTTGCCGTTCTGGAGTCGGGACATCTCGCCGGCGCCGCGGTCGACGTCACCGACCCCGAACCGCTGCCCGCGACAAGCCCCCTGTGGGATGCGCCCAACATGCTCATCACGCCGCACGTCTCCGGCTGGTTCCACCTGGCAGCCACGCTCAACAACGTCGTCGACATCGCCGCGGAGAATCTGCGTCACCTGCAGGCCGGCGAGACCCTGCGCTGCTGGATCGAACACTAAGAATTACGCCGTTTTACAAACGGCGTAATGAGCCGACGCTGCGAGCCCGTCTGGACGACAATCTGCCTTTCAACTTCGGCGGCATGACCAGAAGGTCAATGCCGCCTTGTTTCAAGGCACCTTGCTCGCCCAGACGGGCTCTCGCTGACTTTTGTTCAACCTGTAGGGACTGGCTGGCGCGGCCCTGCCTGGGGGCATTCGCTGACTTTTATTCGACCTGCAGGGTCTTCAAATTGCTAGAGCGTTGCTAAGTAATTCTTTGCGTCTTCTACGCTCATTGCTGCGACGGGTGCGTGTGAACAGAGTTTGACATCGTTGGTGACCAGTAGATCCGCCTGAGCACGTATCGCTGCCGCAATGATTAAATCGTCTTCGTAATCGCTATGGAGCTCACGCTGTCTGCTCGCCATCCATATGTCACTCAGGTCGCAGGGTACCGACGTGGCAAGTTGCGACAACACGTCGAGGCAATCCCATGCAAGTGATGTCGACGCCACGGCAGCATCTTGAGAAAGCGAGCCGTGCTCTCGCCGATACCATGCCTTATGTTCGCTTGAAATCAAATAAAACAGGTCTTTGGACGATGTCGCCGCATACAGCAAATCAACCTGCGCCGTGCATGCATCGCGTAAAAACTCAATCGCCACCGAACGACCACGTCGTGAGGGAATGAAGTAATCGAGCCACACGTTGGTGTCAACCAAGATGCGCTTTGGAGTCTCACTCATAGAGCCAGCTCATCTCCTCGCCATAGCGATCCGCATAGGCATTCCGTTTGAGCTCTTCGTCGTCCGATGGCTGAGCCTTGACCATATCGATTCCCGACTCACAGCAAGCGGCAGCGAACAGCTTCGACCCCTGATCCATAAGCTCGAGCTTACGTTTGGCGGCCTTTTCGCGCTCGCGCTGTTCCGCCCGGGCACGACTGGGCAGCAGGATATCCTCGAGCGCACCGGGGCGATCGGCCAGCGATGCTGCAAGCTGCCAGAGCGCTCGCACCGCTTGGCTCGGCGTCATACCGGCCTTGGAGAGAGCGGCGTCCCCACTCCTTTTAAGATCGGCATCGAGACGTACGTTGATCTGAGCGGCTGTTGTGGTCATGACCCCTCCTTAATACTTCAAAATATCATAAAGCTCTATGGTAGATACGTAAAGCATGTATAGCATTTATAAGCATTAGCCGTACTCTGTACACAAAAAGCCGCCGAGGCGCACTGCACCTCGGCGGCCACGTATCGCAGATCTAGTTCGGTTTCACCCTTTGCATTCGCCCAGATAAAACCTACCAAAATTAACATCCCTTTTTGGCAGGTTTTAGAGTTCCACGCTTTCGGCGCCGTTGATGGTCAGGTCACGCTCGTAGAAGGCGGTGAGGGCGCGGATGGCGTACATTACGTCGCGCACGCCGCCGGTCTCGTAGCTCGAGTGCATGGCAAGCTGCGGCAGGCCCACGTCCACGGCATGCATGCTCGCCTGCATATTGGACAGATTGCCCAGGGTAGAACCGCCGGCCATATCGCTCTTGTTGGCAAAGGCCTGCGTGGGCACGTCGGCGTCATCGCAAATGGCCTGGAACACCGCGCGGCTAAAGGCGTCGGTGCAGTAGTGCTGGTTGGCGGCCTCCTTGATGACGATGCCGCCGTTAAGCACAACCTGGTTGCGGGCGTCGCACTTCTCGGCGTGGTTGGGGTGCACGGCATGCGCGTTGTCGCAGCTCACGAGCATCGAAGCGGCAAGTGCGCGGTGGTACGACTCGTCATCGAAGCCCAGCGACCCGTTGATGCGGCGCAGCGCGTCGGCCAAGAACGTCGACATGGCGCCCTGCTTGGTCTCGGAGCCAACCTCCTCGTTATCAAAGCAGCAAAAGACCGAAACGTCGTGCGCATTCTCGGCACCCAAAAATGCCTGCAGCGAGGTGTAGGCGCAGGCCAGGTCGTCGAGCTTGGGCGTCGAGATAAACTCGTCGGCCCAGCCCCAAATACGCGCATCCTGTCGGTTGACCAGGAACAGATCGCGGCCCAAAATCTGCTCGGGCTCAACGTCCAGCTCGTCGGCGATCAGGGCGTCAAAGTCGCCCTGCTTAAGGTCACCAGCGCTGATGAGCGGGCACAGGTCAACGGCTCGGTTGGGAGCAAAGCCCTCGTTGACGCCACGGTTCATATGGATGGCAAGGCTCGGAATGATGGCAACTTCGCGCTCGGTAGCGAGCAAGCGGCTCTCGATACGGTCGCCCTCGCGCACCAGCACGCGGCCCGCAAGTGCCAGCGGGCGATCGAACCAGGTGTAGTCGATCATGCCGCCGTAGGCCTCGGTGTTCAGGCGCAGCGTCTCGCCCGCGCCGTCGAGCTCGGGCACGGCCTTAACCTTAAACGTCGGCGAATCGCTGTGTGACGCCGTGAGTTGAAAATGATAGTCGCCGGCAACGCCGTCCTCGCCCCACGTAGCGGCCAGGTCTTCGCCCACCTTAAAAGCGATGACGCTAGAGGTATTGCGCTGCGTGTAATAACGCCCGCCCGGCTCGATATCCCACGCTGCATTCTCGGGCAGGTAGGTAAAGCCCGCCTCGTCGAGCTCGGCCATAATGGTCGCCGCCGTATGAAACATGCTGGGGCATGCCTCGATAAAGTCGATAAGGTCGTTGGCAGCCTCGATATCGTCGGCCGTCACATGCGCGCGCTCGGGCGCTTCCTGATCCGTCATGCTCTCCCCTTTCGCTGGGCTGATGATCCCCTCCAGCATACCCCGCCACGCCAGCGCCGCACTCTTCATTCCGTGCTAAATTCCGCGCCGCTCACCAAGTTGAGCCATCATGCCCGCGCTCCTTTTGCGACAATTGCACTAACAGGACGAGAGGAGTCGTCATGAAGCCACGTAACATTGCCATCGCCTGCGGTGTCGCGGGAGCCGCCGTCGGCCTTGCCGCTGCCACCGGCATCGTTTACCGCAAGCAAATCAAGTCTGTCGCGTCGCTCAAACGCTTGACCGGCTACGCGGATGGCTATGACCTGTACGCAATCGACATTGCCTACGACTACGATCTTGATCGCATCATCGCCGCTGGCGTGCGCGACGACCGGGCCTACATCGATGCCGTGGTGGCGCAGGTGCTGCCCGGTGTGCCGGCACATGTCCAGGCGCCCCAGTTTGCCTGCAGCGCTTTTGTCGCCGTAGATGCCGAAGGCCGCGTGCGCACCGGTCGCAATTACGACTTTAAGGACGACACCTCGGCGCTGCTGGTGCGCAATCACCCGCGCGACGGCTATGCCTCCATCGGCTTTGCGGCCCTTAACAACCTGGGCGATAACACTCCGCTTGACTCCGTCGCCGGACGCGCCGCCGCACTCATGGGCCCGTTTGCCCAGCTCGACGGCGTCAACGAATATGGCGTGTCCATTGCCGTACTCACTCTGGATTCCAAGCCCTGTGACCAGGACACGCAACGCCCCGTCATCAACACTTCGCTCGCCATCCGTCTGGTGCTCGACCGCGCGGCCACCACGCAGGAGGCCGTCGACCTGCTTTCTGCCTACGACATGCACGCCATGGCCGGACGCGACTATCACTTCTTTATCAACGACGCCGCCGGTGACGCGCGGGTGGTGGAGTGGGATCCGCGCGATCCCGACCGTGCATGCAAGGCGACGCCCGTACGCCAGGTCACGAACTTCTACGCCTGCTATGGCGACGAAGTGCTGCCCAACCAAAAGAATGGCGAGCTAGGCCATGGTAAAGAGCGCGCCGCCGCAATCGCCGATGTCCTCGACGCCCATACCGGCGCCCAAGACGAGGCAGTCGCTTGGAAGGCCCTACGCGCTGCAGCGCAAGAGCCCAATCCGGAAGACATCACCAGCAACACGCAGTGGTCGGTCGTCTTTGACAATACCGAGCCCGCTGCCGCCATCACGCTGCGCCGCCACTGGGGCGACATCGACGCATTCGCACTGTAAGGAGCCAGGCCCGTCGACCTTACGCTCGCCTGACGTTGCTTACATTTCCATACGCTTGAGCTAACACGTTTTACCCCCGTATCAACAGTGTGCGGGGGTAAACTTATGCGCATGTTATAACTTGCCCGGAAGGATTCACCATGCTTAGGATCGGTCTTCTTACTAGTGGCGGCGACTGCCAGGCGCTCAACGCCACCATGCGCGGCATTGTCAAAACGCTTATGACCAATAGCGAAGAGCCTATCGAGATTTATGGCTTTGAGGACGGCTATCAGGGCCTTATCTACAGCAGGTTCCGCGTCATGACGCCCGCCGATTTTAGCGGTATCCTCACCCGCGGCGGCACCATCCTGGGCACGAGTCGCACACCGTTCAAGCGTCTGGATACCCCCGAGACCGATGGTGTCGAGAAGGTGCCGGCGATGGTCCACACCTATCATAAGCTGCAGCTCGACTGCCTGTTTATGCTGGGCGGTAACGGCTCCACCAAGACCGCCAACCGCCTGCGCGAAGAGGGCCTCAACGTTATCGCCCTGCCCAAGACCATCGATAACGACACCTGGGGCACCGAGCTGACGTTTGGCTTTACGAGCGCCATCGACGTCGCCACCAAGTGCATCGACGACATTCACACCACCGCCTCGAGTCACGGCCGCGTGTTCGTTATCGAGATCATGGGCCACAAGGTTGGCTGGATCCCGCTGTACGCCGGCGTCGCGGGCGGCGCGGATGTCATCTTGATTCCCGAGATCCCCTACGACATGGACAACGTCATCAAGACCATCGAGCATCGCATGGAGACCGGCAGCCGCTTTACCATCGTAGCCGTCGCCGAGGGTGCTATCTCCAAGGAGGACGCGGCGCTGTCCAAGAAGGAGTACAAGAAGAAGCTCGCCGAGCGTACGAGCCCGTCAATCGCGTACGACATCGCCAAGGAGATCGAGGCCAAGACCGGTCGCGAGACCCGCGTCGCCATCCCCGGCCACACGCAGCGCGGCGGCCAGCCCGACGCCCAGGACCGCATCTTTGCGACCCAGTGCGGCGTCGAGGCAGCGCTCGGCTGCCTACGCGGCGAGTTTGGCTACATGATTGCCCTGCGTGACGGCAAGATGTGCCACATGCCGCTCGAGGAGGTCGCCGGCAAGCTCAAATATGTCGACCCCCAGAGCGATCTGGTGCGCGAGGCCAAAGCGTTGGGCATCAGCTTCGGCGACGAATAGCCTCGGCCGAAACTGCTCTCATCGGAGGCCCCAGGGCTTTCCTCCCAAATCGTCCTCGGACATGTCAGGACCCCGCCGTGCGCTTCGCGCGGCGGGGTCCTTCCGTCCTGCGGAAAGATTTGGGATGTAAGCCCTGAGGCCTCCTGCGGTAACTAGGGAGGCCGAGGCTATTCGTCTTCTTGCTGCGGGTGCGTGGGCTGAGATTTTGGGATGTTGCAGGCTCTTAGCTGAGAGTGGCACTGACATTTGTCCTGAAATGGCTGGTCGTTAGGGGTTGCTACCGGTAGTTGCGGTAGGGTTGGGGCAGATTCTAACTAGAAATGGTGGTCGCTACCGGTTGTTCTCGGCATACTCGGCTCATTCGATTCGACCATCAAACGAAAGGAACCACCATGGATCTTGCGATGGCGCAGCGGCTCGTTGATCGCCGCAAGGCTGCCGGGCTTTCTCAGGAGGCGCTTGCCGCCCAGCTGGGTGTGAGTCGTCAGGCTGTCAGTAAATGGGAGCGCAGCGAATCCTCGCCCGATACCGATAACCTTATTGCGCTCGCCGCGCTGTATGACGTGTCGTTGGACGAGCTGTTATATGGGGAGGCGGCCAACGATGCCGACGACCTGAAGGACGGTAGCGCCGACACCGAGACGGCGGATGTGGCTGACGAGGCTGAGGCTTCTACTGAGCACGCTGATTGCAGCGATAAGCCACTTGTCGATATTTCCCTCGCGCGCGGTATCCACGTCATTGATCCCAATAAAGGCGAGGGAGTCCATGTTGGTTGGAGCGGCATCCATGTGACCAACGAGCGCAAGGGCGAAGAGGTGCATGTGGGGCCGGACGGCGTGCATATCGATACGCTTGAGGACGATGGACATAGCGTACGCACCAATGACGACGGCACCGTCACCATCGACGGCGAGACGTTTTCCAGCTGGAAGGAAGCACACGACAAGCTCGACCATCATGGCAAGCATTTCCACACCAAGGTCGGACGTGCATGGAACAAATTCCCCTTCCCCGCACTTGTCACTCTCGCCTATCTGGTGCTCGGCATTGTCTACGGCACATGGGGCATGGGGCTTTTCCTCGTCTTTCTGGTTCCCGTCTACTACGCGATTGGTGACTTCATCGATCGGCGCCACCTGTCTAAGCTGATCGAGGCCATCTACCCGGCAGCCGCCATCGCTTGGTTCCTCTACATGTGGCTCTGTTTGGGACAGCCCCATCCTGCATGGATCATCCTCATCACGATTCCCGTCATAAAGGCGCTCATGCGCTGGTGCCGCAAACAATGGAAGCACCGCAAACAGGCCTAACACGCTCCGACCCACCAGCACCCAACCGCCCCCGCCCTTCTCCTAAGTTGCGGTGAGATAGGGACTGTTTTGAAGCTCCAAAGCGCCAAACAGTCCGTATATCACCGCAACTTACAAACAACTGGGTCAGTTCCGGCACGGAGATTAGCATTGAGCTGACCGCGCGCCAAGAAAAGGGCCTATTTACTACGTTTAACTCGAGAGGGCCGACCATACCCGCCTTTTCCGAAAACTGGCAAGCCATCTACCTGCGGTTTTAATTTCATAATCTTTGTCACGGTCGAGGGTGTGGTAGCAAACGTAGTAGATAGGCCCATTTTGTGGCATACGACCCATACAAGCCCAATCTCGAAGGCCAAAGAGAGTCTCTCATCCACGCCTGCGAGCGAAAACCAAATAGAATGAAAGGCAAATGGAAAGCCCGTTTGACGGGGCAAACGCCGGGCCACCTAATGGTTGTCCGGCGTTTGCCCCGATAAAACCTGCCAAAATAAACCTGTCCCTTTTTGGCAGGCTACTCGGCGCTCTTGAGGGCGCCGACCATGTCGATCTTATTGAGGGTGCGATTGGTAGCGAGGTTGACGATGATCGTAAAGCCGAAGGAAAGCACCACGGCAAGCACGTAGCTCAGCGGCTCGACCTCAACGTCAAAGTACAATGACGGCATCTGCAAAATGTACGTAAAACTCTCGGCCAGCAAGCCGCCCAGCGGAACGCCCAGCGCGGCTCCGATCGCCGTAAGAATCAACGTCTCCTTGTTGACGTAATGGTGCACCTCGCCACGACGGAAGCCCAGCACCTTAATAGTCGCCAGCTCGCGTTCGCGCTCCGAGATGTTGGTGTTAGACAACGTAAATACCACCACAAACGACAGGCACGCCGCCATAAAGGTCACAAGCACCACGACCGAATTGATAATCGTAAAGTTTGCCTCATAGTTTTCCCAATGCTCGGCGGTGCTCGACAGCGTAATCCAACCATCGCTCTTAAGACGGTTGGTAAACGCAATCTGGTCAGCCGACGAACCCTTAAGCAGCACAAAGACGCCGTTAAGGCGTGCACTTCGACCGAACGCGCGCTCATAGGTGCTCTGCGTCATGTAAAGCGTGTTGCCTAGATAGTTGAGCGAGATGTCGCTGACTTTGACCTTGGCAACATTGAGCGACGAATCCTGGACGTGCGCCGTATCGCCCGGCTGAATCCCCAGTACCAGCTGTGAACTCTTGCTCAGATACACGTCTCCGTCACGCAAAGACAGCGGCTCTTTGGACTCATCCTCAAGGCGAACATAGTCGTCCAGATCGTTCGTGCGGTCATCGGGCACCACGATCAGCTGCACGGTCTCGCTCTTTCCGCCGAATGTAAAGGTGACGTTGTCGGTCATAATCGGCAGGGTCGAGGTCACGGTCACGTTGGAATCATTGGCCGCGTTGCGCTCGTCCAACGCCGCGCACGTCTGCGAAAAATCGTCGGGATTGGCGACCGCCAGCAAGTCATAGCGCGTGATATGCCCGTACTGCTTGGGCGAAAGCGCCACCGACGTGTCACGGATGCCCATACCGCAGATCACGAGCGCTGTGCAGCCGGCAATTCCGAAGATGGTCATAAAGGCGCGCTTTTTATAGCGGAATAGGTTGCGTGCAGCGACCTTGTTCAAAAAGCCCATGCGGCGCCAGATAAAGCCGATACGCTCAAGCAAGATGCGCGAGCCGGCGCGCGGAGCCTTGGGGCGCATGAGCGAGGCCGGGGTCTCGGCCATCTCGTGGCGGCAGGCGATAATTGTGGCGCCCACCACGCCCACGGCAAACAGTGCCACCGAGACGATTGAGGACACAATGTCGTACGAAAGCAACATCTGGGGCAGCGAGTACATGTCGTCGAACACCGTAAACAGGAACAGCGGCAGGCCCACAAATCCGATGATATTGCCGAGCACGCCGCCGATCAGGCACGCCCACAGCGAGTAGTCCACGTATTTGGACAGAATGCGCCCGCGCGAATAACCGAGCGCCTTATACAGGCCGATGAGCGTGCGTTCCTCCTCGACCATACGCGTGGCGGTGGTAAGGCTGATGAGCACGGCGACGATAAAGAAGATGAACGGGAAGACCGTGGCGATGGCCTCGATCGAGGAGCTGTCGCTCTCGACGCTCGAGTAGCTCGCGATGTTGCCACGGTCCTGGATGTACCAGGTGCATTCGCCAAGGTCGGAAATCTCGGCGCGGGCATCGGCGAATTGCTGGTCGGCGGCGGCGCGGCGCTGGTCCAAATCGGCCTGAGCCTGGGCGCGCTCCTCGCTGCCCTCGGCCATACGGTTGATGTTGTCCTGTTCAATCCCAAAGACCATGTTCGCTTGACGCTCGGCCGCGTCCAAGCTCGCCGGCGTATCGGCCGTCAGTTCCTGGGCACGCGCTTTTTCGCGCTCGTCACGAATCTTCTCGATATTGCCCTTGACCTCGTTAATCCTTGCCGTATAGGCATCGGAATAGGAGTTGAGGTCCTTGGCTCCCTCGACGATCACGTGGATCGCGGAATAGGACGACGACGTCGCGGCATCCTCACTCACGTAGAACTTGTAGTCCGCGGCCGAGGCGGCACGGAAGGCGTTGACTGTCGAGTCGGAGCTCACATCAGTGGGATCGAGGACCTCAGCCGTAATGGTGTAGTCCCCATCGGCAAACTGGTCCTTGGCGCTTTGGTTCGACGAGCTCGCATCGTTGGCGGCAAAGCTCACCGTATCGCCGATTTTCTTGCCCGAAGCCTTCAAAAAACGTGAGGTCACTGCTACTTCGCCCGAAGTCTCGGGCAGCTCGCCGCATACTAGCACCGGTTGGTCAATATTCTCTTTGGAGAGGCTCTGTACGATGACACGCTCGCGCGTCGTACCCACGGCGGTATAGGCGGTCTCGGTATAGATGCCCTCGGCCGTCTCGACGCCATCGACCTCTTGGATCGCAGCAAGATCGTCATCGGTCAGACCATAGGTCGACTGCACGTTGATGTCATAAACATTCTGCTGGTCAAAGTAAGCGTCGACCGAATCGCACAGATCCTCGCAACCCGCCTTAAGGCCACACATCACGCTCACGCCGAGCGCGGTGATCACGACAATGGACAAGAAGCGTTTGAGGCTGCCGCGAATCGTGCGGTAGACACCGCGGCGAAACACCGTCGGCACCATGTCGTTTGAACTTTGGGCAGTGCGGTAGGTCGTAAAATCCTGCTCGCGCTCCGTGTTCTGCGCGTCGCGGCGTTGGCTGTTTTGGCGGTCCTGATCCATGGGCGCTACCACTCGATCGTCTCGATCGGCACGGGATTTTGCTGGACCGTCTCGCTCTCCACTCGACCACTCTTAAAGCGGATCAGGCGATCGGCCATGGGCGCGAGCGCGGAGTTGTGCGTGATGATGATGACCGTGATGCCCTGCTTGCGACAGGTGTCCTGCAGCAGCTGCAAGATCTGCTTGCCGGTTTTATAGTCGAGCGCGCCCGTGGGCTCGTCGCACAGGAGCAGCTTGGGGTTCTTTGCCAGTGCACGGGCGATGGACACGCGCTGCTGCTCGCCGCCCGAAAGCTGCGCGGGGAAGTTGGCGAGGCGCTCGCCCAGGCCAACCTGGCAAAGCGTTTGCTCGGCATCGAGCGAATCGGGGCAGATTTGCGCCGCGAGCTCGACGTTTTCGAGTGCCGTCAGGTTGGGGACCAGATTGTAGAACTGGAAAACAAAGCCGACATCGGCGCGGCGGTATTCCACGAGCTGCGTCTCGTTGGCGGAGCTCACGTCGCGTCCGTCCACCGTCACGGTGCCGGAAGTTGCCGTGTCCATGCCGCCCAAGATATTGAGCGCCGTGGTTTTACCGGCGCCCGAAGCGCCCAGGATAATGGCAAGCTCGCCACGCTCAACGGTAAAGCTCGCGCCGTCGAGCGCATGAATGCGGGCATCGCCCTCGCCGTATGCTTTGATGACGTCTTTGAATTCAATATAGGCCATCGATTAATTCCCATCTGGTCGGATAACTCTTTAGTATTACCCATTTCGCACCGACCAAAAAGGGACAGGTTTATTTTGGCAGGTTTTATAAGGGGAAACGTACCTCTTTGGGGGCAGCGCGGGACGCGCAGGGGCGGCCGTGCAGATCGGCACAGCCGTCTCACGTGGAATCGACCGACGCCCGCCTTTCCGTGACACCGGCAACTCGTTTTTGCTTGTTGGCATGGCCGCCATTATGACTTGGGACTGAGCACTCAAATTCTCACTCCTCATTGCCACGCTTGCCGCAAGCTATCAGGGTGACGAGATGACGACGCTCGCTGTAGCAGCGCAGCCACACTCTATAAGCGAGGCGTTTGCCAGCAAAAAAGCGCGCGACAGGGTAAGCCCGCCGCGCGCTATCCTATGCGGACTAGTTATTGTTGTTGGTCATCGAGGCCACTGCTGCCGCAAGATTGGAAATGGGCATCGTCTGCAACCAGATGCGACCGGGACCGGTGAGCACGGTGTTGAACACGCCCTCGCCACCAAACATGATGTTTTTGACGCCCTTGACCATTTGAGCGTCGATGCTCACGCTCTCCTCAAAGCCGGCCACGTTGCCGGTATCCACAATCATCTGCTGGCCAGCAGCGAGCTCGTACTCAACCAGGTCGCCGTCGATCTCGGCAAAAGCAACACCCGAGCCCGTGAGCTTCTGCATGATAAAGCCCTCGCCGCCAAAGACGCCGGCCTTTGCCTTCTTGTTAAAGTGAATGCTCAACTCGACGCCACTTTCCGCGGCAAGGAACGAACGCTTCTGCAAAATCCAGCTCTTGCCCGGACCGATCTCGATTGGCACGATGCGGCCGGGGAAGCAGGAGCCAAACGCGATCATGCCATCGCCACGCGCGGTCCAAATGTTTTGGAACAATGCCTCACCCGAAAAAGCCTTGGAGAACATCTTGCCGATGCCACCGCCCGAGGTAGACATTTCCATGTTGGGGGTCATCCAAGCCATGGCGCCGCTTTCGGTGATCATGGATTCGCCATCGCTAAGGTTGCACGTAACAACCGGGAAAGCCCCTCCGCCGATCTCGTACTGCATGACCGTCTCCTTTCCACTCAGGAGCCGAATAACGATGCCTATATTTTAGCAGGTAGAGATGCATATGTTCACACCGCCCATGCCCTCTCCTGCGGACGTTTCCCCAGATAAAACCTGCCAAAATAAACCTGTTCCTTTTTGGCAGGTTTTAAAGGCAAACGGTGAAGGTGATCTGGTTGCCGTGACCGGATACGGTGGCGGCGCCTCCATGGGCCTCGGCGATGGCACGCACCACGGACAGGCCCACGCCCGAGCCACCCGTCTTGGAGCTGCGCGACGCATCCGCACGATAGAAGCGATCGAACAATCGGTCCAGGTCGCCCTCGGGCAGCTCGTCCACGGCGTTCGATACGACAAGCTCGGCGGCGCCCTTGCCTTTGCCGTGCGAAACGGCGCACAGGCTCAGCTCAATCACGCTGCCCTCGCTCGCATAGCGCGTGGCGTTGTCCAGTAGCAACTCAACCACCTGTGCCACCGCCGCGGCATCGGCATGGGTCCGCACGCCGGTCGCAATCGACGTCGACAGGCGTTTACCGCCTGAGACCGCCACCGACTTAAACGGCGCCGCCGCCTTGTTCACCGCCTCCGAAAGATCGATCGACGCCATGGTAAAGCCCGCCGAGCCCTCGTCCATGCGTGCCAAGAACACCAAGCGCTCCGTGAGCGCCGATAATAGCGCACCCGCACTCGCCTTAGTGCTGCCTTAGCAGGTCGATGAGCATATTTAAAAAAGCAAGGTTATAGCTTAGTCGGACTTAAGGAACGGGCGGCTTCACATCTCGCCCTGCAAACAACGCCCGTACAGCGAGCGCGCTTGCCGCATGGGCGTTGCGGCCGCCTGCAGCTTATAGATAGGCACCCTCGAGGCGCAGCAGCCACTCCTTGCGATCCAGTCCACCGGCGTATCCGTTGAGCGATCCGTCGGCCGCGACCACGCGATGGCACGGCACGATAATCGAAATAGGGTTGCGAGCGACCGCGGCCCCCACCGCGCGAGGAGATACAACGGGCGCTTCATTTCCCGGCACACGATGTCGAGCCGCAACACGCTGGGCGATCTCGCCATACGTAGCGACCTCGCCACGCGGGATCGAAAGCAGCTCAAACCAAACCCCACGCTGAAACGCCGTGCCGATCATATGCAACGGCGGCGTAAACCGAGGTTCCTGCCCTGCAAAATAGGCGTTGAGCCAAGCCCAAGAACGCTCTAGCACCGAAGAAGCCGCGCCATTGGCCGGATTTACCGTCTGCATGCCCCCGGCACCCGAAACTGCATCGGTGCCCTCAACGTATTCGGCGCTTTCTTTAAGAAGCGTGGAACCAAAGTGCTCCTGCCCCTCAAACCAAAGCCCCGTCAGACCGCGGCCATCAGCGGCAAGCAAGATTTCGCCCAAAGGCGAAGCAAACGTCGTCGTGACCACCAGCGGCTCCCTTCAAAACTCCGCAACATAATACCGCGAATTGTACAGACAACCCCGCAGATACGTCTGGGCGGGCTCGCAATTACTTAAGCGAGACTGTTCTCTCTAATCAAGCGAAAAAGACGCAGGGCATCGACACCAGAGCGGTACCCCCGCCAGCTGAGCTCTAATACTTTTCCCGAGAAGTGAACGAGTAAAAACGAAGTCCCGGAGCATCCACACCTTTAGACCGCAAAACCGCAGGATTCGCGCTGCAAATCCGCAGGAAATAGCGGTCAAAATATGCCAATGCTTCGGGGGTCCAAATAAGCTCGTTCACTTC
>CAJJPN010000015.1:0-24455 GCA_905193635.1 Coriobacteriaceae bacterium | reverse complement strand
CCGCGGCCTTATCGGTATGGTCGATCTGGATGCCTATGACTATTCCACTGGCTCCGTTTCGCCCATCCGCGCCACGGAGCGCACGGTCGTTGAGCGCATTCCGCCGCGCATGCGCGTCCGCCGCGAAGCGCCCGTCGAGCTGCCGCACATCCTGATGCTGGCGGACGACCATGAGCATGTGCTCATCGAGCCGATCGCGGAGAAGAAGGACAAGCTCGAGAAGCTCGAGGCCTGTCTGAATGGCACGAACGACGAGATTAAAACGGTTCTTGCCGAAGTTGTCCCAACGTATCACCCACAGTACAACGACTAGTTGGAAGAGGCAGAATAATGACTGTAAAGATGAACATCCCGTTTTCGCCGCCTGATATTACCGAGGCAGAAATTGTCGAAGTTGCAGAAGCCCTTCGATCCGGATGGATTACTACTGGTCCACGTACCAAGAAACTCGAAGCAAGGTTGGCAGATTATTTGAAAGCCGAAAGGGTCTGCTGCCTAAATTCACAGACTGCATGTGCAGAAATGGCGCTTCGTCTTCTTAATGTGGGACCTGGCGATGAAGTAATTGTTCCTGCTTATACTTACACGGCAAGCGCCTCTGTTGTGTGCCACGTGGGTGCCAAACTCGTGCTTATCGATTGCCAGCCGAATAGTTTCGAAATGGATTACGATGCTGTTGAGGCTGCCGTTAATGAGAACACAAAAGCAATCATTCCTGTTGATCTTGGTGGTGTTCCTTGCAATTACGATCGTATTTTCGAAATCGTTAAGTCTAAGCGTAATCTGTTTAAACCAAATGGCGAAATTCAGGAGGCTCTGGGGCGCATCGCGGTTTGCGCAGATACTGCCCATGCCTTAGGCGCAATTTGGCATGGCAAGATGGTTGGCTCTATCGCCGATTTCAGCTCGTTCAGCTTCCATGCCGTAAAGAATTTGACCACTGCCGAGGGTGGTTGCCTTGCTTGGCGTGCCATTTCCGGCATCGACTCTGAGGCCATGTATAAGAAGCTGCAGCTCCTGAGTCTTCATGGCCAAAGCAAGGATGCCTTGGCTAAGACCAAGCTTGGTGCTTGGGAATATGACATTGTTGGTCCTTGGTATAAATGCAATATGACTGACATGCAAGCTGCTTTAGGTCTCGTTCAGCTCGATCGTTATGAGGGCATGCTTGCGCGACGCAAAGAGATTATCGAGCGTTACAATGCTGCTCTGACCCCGCTGGGTATTGAGCCTCTAAATCATTTTACAGGCGAGCGCCAGTCTTCGGGTCACCTGTATATTTGTCGTATCCCCGGGTTTGATCTCGAAAAGCGCAATGAAATTATCATAAAGATGGCAGAGCTTGGTGTTGCTACAAACGTTCATTACAAGCCTTTGCCCATGCACACGGCATATAAGAATCTTGGGTTTAACATTTCCGAATTTCCGAATGCGTACAAACATTTTGAGAATGAAATCACCTTGCCGCTGCATACTCGCCTTACTGACGACGAAGTCAATTACGTCATCGACTGCTTCAAGGCCTGTCTCTTAGAGCTTGGTGCGTAGTGGGACTGCTATCATGGGCTGATTTGCCCAAAGATATGCGCGTTGATGAGGTTCGCCCTTACTATGACGAACTTGCAGGGCATCGTATGGGGTTATTCGCGAAACGTATTTTCGATATATGTGGTTCCCTATTTTTATTTGCCTTAACTTGGTGGCTATTCATCATTCTTGCTGTTGCAATTAAGTTCGATTCTCCCGGTCCGGTTTTTTTCCGCCAAGAAAGAGTTGGGCGATACGGCAAGACGTTTCGTATTTTCAAGTTCCGAACCATGTGCGTCGATGCCGAGAAAAAGGGCGCACAAGTCACCAGTGCTGGTGACTCTCGTATAACGCGTGTTGGTTCCGTTATACGTAAATGTCGACTCGACGAAGTCGCGCAGCTGATAGATATCCTGCGCGGAACCATGAGCTTTGTCGGCACCCGCCCCGAGGTTCCTCGTTATGTAGCAGCGTATACAGCCGAGATGCGAGCAACTTTGCTGCTCGCTCCCGGTGTTACTTCGAGAGCGAGTATTGAGTTCAAAGATGAAGATGCCTTGTTAGAGGGTGCAGAGGACGTTGATAGCGCATATATCAATCTGGTGCTGCCAAAGAAGATGGAATTAAACCTGCGCGATCTTTCTCATTTTAGCTTTTGGGGAGAGATAGCCACGATGTTCGCTACTGTTGTGGCGGTAGCCAGGAGAGGGTAAATGAAAGACGGTTTAGTATCGGTTATTACACCGGCATATAACTGTGCAAAGTACATTGGAAAAACCATTGAGTCTGTTCAGGCGCAAACCTACGATAATTGGGAAATGGTTATCGTGGATGATTGCTCTACCGATAATACCCGGGAAGTTGTTGAGTCCTATTCCAAAGATGATCCCCGTGTTCGTTATATTTGCTTAAATGAAAATTCTGGAGCCGCCGTAGCAAGAACTGAATCCATGAAAGCTGCCCAGGGCGATTTTATGGCCTTTTTGGACAGTGACGACATGTGGAAACCGGAGAAGCTGGCTAAACAGTTGGCTTTCATGCGCGAGGAGGGACATCCCTTTTCATGCACCGCCTATGAGCAAGTTGATGAGCAGGGAAATCCTCTTGGAAAGGTGATCAAGACTATTCCTCGAACTAGCTATAACAGGCTATTGCTTGATTGCCCGGTAGGAAATTCAACGGTTATGTATAGCGTCCGCAAGATGGGCAAGTTCGAGGTCCCCAATATTCGCAAACGTAATGATGACGCTTTGTGGCTACAGATGCTTAAAAAGGAACCCTACATTTGGGGCATGCCGAATGTACTGGCAGAGTATCGTGTTCGCGAGGGCTCTATATCGCACAACAAATTTGACTTAGTGAAATATCACTGGATGCTTTATCGAGATATCGAACACTTGAGCGTATTTCGATCTGTGTTTCATATCGGGGTGTGGGGCGTTATCAAAATTTTTGGAATTAAGTAACGAGGTGCGAGTATTCGCTATGGACATGCCCATGCAGATAAATAACGTTGGAATCATAGGGCATTTCGCCGAGGGTATCGATATGGCGGACGGACAGGTCGTAAAGACTCGTACTGTCCGCGAACTGCTTCGTGACGTTTGTGGTGCAGAAAATGTTCGCTCAATTGACACAAGAGACTGGCAAAAGCATCCAATTGCGCTTGCTCGTGAGTGCATTAAGTTAGCGAAGCTCACGGATGCCTTGGTTATGCTACCGGCGCACAACGGGGTGAAAATCTTCGCCCCGTTACTCGTGTATTTACGAAAACGCTATGGTTGCAAGATCGTATATTCAGTAATCGGCGGATGGCTCGCAGAGTATATAGTAGGACAGCCTATTCTGGCCAAGAAACTCAAATCCTTTGACGCGATACTTGTTGAGTCAGATCGAGTTCGGGTCCTACTTGCCGAGCAAGGCTTCGACAACGTGCTCGTCGCATACAACTTCAAGCGTTTGCCACAGCTCAAGTTTACCGAGCTCAAACAGCCGTCCGGTGAACCATGGCCTTTGGCTGTTTTCTCGCGCATCTACGAGGATAAAGGTATTGATGACATCGTGTGGGCTGTGCACAAGGCGAACTGCCGTCTTGGTCGCCGTGCTTTTAGGCTCGATATCTACGGCAATGTGCTGCCCGAGTACAAGGAGCATTTCGATGCGCTAATAGCTGGCTGCGATATCTCCGAGATCGTCTATAAGGGTGTGGCTCCTGCGGGGGAGAGCACGTCTGTTCTTAACGGGTACCTCGTCTTGGCCTTTCCGACGAGGTACCCGGGCGAGGGTGTCCCGGGCACTGTGGTAGATGCCTATTGTGCGGGCATTCCAGTGATTGCTTCACGTTGGCCAAGCTATGCAGAGATGGTCGACGAAGGTGAAACGGGTTTGACGTATGAATTCCTTAATCGCGATGCGTTGCTGGACGTACTTCTTAATCCCGATCTGCCTAAACAATTACTCGCAATGAAGGAATCTTGCCTTCGCAAAGGGCGTAACTACTCGTATGAAGCAGGCTTGAGGAAATTTAAGCATCTTGTTGAAAGCGATTTCGATGTGCACAACCAATAAACCCAAACGACTGCTTTGCATTGTGTCGAATATGGATGCAGGTGGAGCTGAGACATTCTTAATGAAGATGTATCGCCAGCTTGACCGAACGTGCTATCAGATGGATTTTGTGGTCTCGGGTGATGGTCGCGGCTACTACGAGGATGAAATCGAAAGACTCGGAGGAAGAGTATTTCGAATCACTCGTAAAACGAAGGATTTCTCCGCCTATCGTCGTGAGCTCTTCGATGCAGTTCGCGAAGATGGATGCCCCGTCGTGCTGAGGATTGGTTCGAATGCTTTTTCAGCTATCGACCTGTGGATCGCGAAACGTGCAGGCGCGCGAAGGCTTGCGTTGCGTTCGAGCAATGCCAGCGACGGTCAGGCCGGTCTTGGCATGCTTCTGCAGAGGGCCCTGCGTCGACCGTTAACGTCGGTGGCCAACGTGAAGATAGCGCCGTCGGACCTGGCGGCCGAGTATACGTTCGGGCCCATGGCCATGAGAAAAGGCGAGGTTCATTACTTGCGCAACGCGCTCGACCTAGATGCCTATGCATTCTCGGCAGAGAAGCGCACAGCCATACGCGCTGAGTTCAGCATCGACGCAGACGCGTTGGTTGTGGGACACGTGGGACGCTTTGCTCCGCAGAAGAACCACGGGTTCCTCATTGAGGTCTTCACGGAGCTTTTGAAGAGCAGGCCCGACGCACGGCTCGTGCTTGTGGGCAAGGGCGAGCTTGAGGACGAGGTGTGCGCCAAGGCCGAGGCTTTTGGCGTGCTTGGCAGCATTGTTTTCACCGGCGTGCGTTCCGACGTGCCTGCGCTGCTTTCTGCCTTCGATGCGCTGGCGCTGCCCTCGCTGTACGAGGGCATGCCCAACGTTGTGATAGAGGCGCAGGCGGCCGGGCTCTCCTGCGTGGTGTCGGATACGGTGACGAGACAGGCCGACGTGACAGGTCTGGTGGAGTATTTGCCCATAGATAACACGACGGCCTGGGCGAAGGTTTTGGAGTCTGCCGCTACGGTGGAGCGGCTCGATACGAGGACAGCCATGACTGCGGCGGGGTACGACATCTCAAGCGAAGCTAAGAAGTTCGTAGAGCTGGTGTACGGGGTTGCTACGATTGAATCGGAGCTTGACTAGATGACTCCTTACCTGACATTCGTTGCAATTGCGGGCCTCGTTGCGCTAATCATTCGTGGCACATCTGAGCAAAAAGGCAAATTTATTGCGATTTCGGCTAAGGAGCGAGAGCTTACATGGACTCCTTACCTTGTGTGCCTTTGCGTAGCGCTAATATTCTTCGTTTCAATGCGAGACGTAACTGTTGGTGCTGATACCGGGAACTACTTGGGCTCACTCCACTACTATGCTGGGATTCCTTGGAGCGACGTGCTGACGGCTAAGCTCGTATACCCTTACGACTACGAGCCCGGCTATTTCCTGCTCACCAAGATTTGTGCGCATTTTTACATGTCCGATCACGTTTTTTTCCTCTTGATCGCGGTTCTCATATACTCGCCGCTAATGGAGTTCTTCGGTCGGTACAGCGACTCGCCTTTCTTAAGCTTTCTAATTTACTGTGCGCTAAGCTTATTTGTATACAGTCTCGGTATCTTTAGACAAATGATTGCACTTTCGATTTGTCTATTTGCGACGAGGTGGGTTGATTCAAACAAGCCTGTGTTCTTTGCGATTGCTATCGGCGTTGCGATGACGTTCCATTCCTCGGCGATTTGTTTCGCTTTACTCTGGTTCTACAAGCGTTTCGACGTAATCAAGCTCTTGAAGATCGCCATTCCCGCTTCTATTGTCTGCTTGATTTTCGGCCGTGTCATCGCATTGATCGCGGTTAGGGCTCTGCCTCAGTATGCGGGCTACATCGGCTCCAAATACGACGTTGAGGGCGGAAGCTATACGATGTTCATGCTTCTATTATTCATTGCCTTCATTGTGCTATATGCTCTCCGCAATAAATCGATATTTGATAAATGCCCCGATGTCATTAGGCTCTCTATTTTTTCCCTTGGGA
This sequence comes from Coriobacteriaceae bacterium, assembly GCA_905193635.1. GTDB lineage: Bacteria > Actinomycetota > Coriobacteriia > Coriobacteriales > Coriobacteriaceae > Collinsella. The sequence continues at coordinate 18,348 of CAJJPN010000015.1, read as the reverse complement.
TTGCCCTGTGTCTTCAGGGCGCTTCTTATTCTCTTGGTATTATGGGACGAATTATGTCCTACTACACCATCTTTTTAACAATTCTGGTTCCATATTTAATGATGCATTGCTTAGGAAGACACGGTCGCATACTAAGCTTATATTTTGTTGTACCTATTTCCCTTGTGCTATTCGTAAGCAGCCTTGGTTCCGTTGTTTAGCTCTGGTTATCGTTCTAAAGATATTAGAAACTATATACAAAGCTTTTGTAGGTAAGAATGAAGAAAACAAACGTAGCAATAGTTATTGATTCGTTGATCGTTGGCGGCGCACAGCGTATGGTGTGCGAATTGATTCGTAATTTAGATTTTCGTGAATTCGACGTCTCACTCCATTGTTTTTTCGGGGGAAGCGATAAGGGGTTTATGCAGTTAGTCTCCGGAACCCCTGCTCGGGTCTATTTACATGGAATTGGTAACCGTATTGATCCGCCGACGCTAATTAGGATTTACAAGTCTCTCTCTAGGGAGCGTCCAGATGTAGTTCACGCGCATCTAGGTGGAGCGCAAATATCTATTCCATGGGCACTGATGCATCATAGAAATACTCTAATTACACTTCATAGTACTCTTCCCGCCGCTCTTAATACTACTGCCCAACGGATGGTACGCCTCGCAGGTGAAAACCGTGTAAAATTAGTTGCGGTGTCTAAGGAGAACCATAGGCAAGCTTGCGACTATTTTGGAGTCGAAGACAGTCTGATAGATGAGATAGATAACGGCATCACGCTATCTGACTATTCGCCATGCGATATCGCCAGTGCGCCAACATTCATCAATGTTGCAACGCAAAACCAGAACAAAAATCAAATGCTTATCTTGCGTGCATTTAAACGACTCGAGATGGAGTGTCCTGATGCAAGGTTAATTCTTGTCGGTGACGGCCCACTTCATGAAGAATTGTGTCGCGAAGCTGGTGACGACCCTTCTATAGAACTGCCAGGCGCTCTTACGAATATTCCAAACGTTCTGCGTGGAGCCAATGTCTATGTCCAAAGCTCCAATCGTGAGGGTATGCCGATGTCTATTCTCGAGGCGATGGCATGTGGCCTCCCCGTAATTTCTACGGATGTTGGAGGCATACGTAATGTAGTTTCTAATTCTAACGGCATTCTTATCGATGCTGGATCTGAGGACCAGCTCTTCAGGGCGATGTGCGAGCTCGTAGATTGCAAGTTACGTTGCAAAATGGGAGCAAGCTCTCTCGCGAACATCGACGGATATTCGGCGGCTCATATGGCAAGAAAATATGAAAAGCTGTATCGGGAACTTGGACACTCCGCTCCGTTTTAATGCCAGGGTTTTAATCAGTTTGTTTTTCGCTAGAAGTACTGGAGACAACTTGAAGAAATTTCTTATCAGCATAGACACAGAGGGAGACAACCTCTGGGAATGGAATAAAAAAGATCCTATCGGGACGCGCAATGCAAAGTATTTACCAAGATTCCAGGCTCTTTGCGATCGATACGGTTACAAGCCGACATATCTTTCTAACTGGGAGATGGTAAGTGACCCTGGTTTCTGTGAAATGGTTGGGTCATGGGCGGCCGAAGGGCGATGTGAAGTTGGCATGCACTTGCATGCTTGGAATACTCCGCCCAGTTTCGAGCTTACCGGAGAGAAGAACGATGACTGTGGCCTACCTTATCTTATTGAATTCACTGACGACATCATGGAAGCCAAAATTGACGCAATGACCGATGCAATCATAGACCGCATCGGCATTCGCCCTATTTCGCATCGTGCCGGACGATGGGCAATGGATCAAAGGTATTTTGAGCTTCTTGCTCGTAAAGGGTATATCTGCGATTGCTCCGTGACTCCACACATTAATTGGATAACATCCCCAGGCCTGACGAAAGGGGTCTCCGGTGCAGATTATTCCAACGCCAGCGAGGAACCATATTTGGTCAGATGTGACAAAGCAGATATTGTTGAGGTTCCTTTGACCGTTAGGGATACGCATTCATTTATTAAACCAGCCACCTGCAAGGCTAAGCCACTAGCCAAGTCGCTTTACAATGTCGCGCGAGGGCAGTCGCTTCAGCTTAGACCGAATGGGAAAAACCTCAATGAAATGCTATGGCTTGAACGGCGAGTAGCGAATAGCTCCTCTGAATACATCATGTTTATGCTTCATTCATCTGAATTTATGCCAGGAGGAAGCCCAACATTCAGGGATGAAGCAGCAGTAGAGAATCTCTATGTTCAGCTGGAAAAGCTTTTCGATCGTGCTTCTTTAGATTTTGAGGGTGAAACTATCGGCGCTTACGCTAGGGAGCTCATATCCAACAACTCACTTGAGAGGAGTGGTTGGATTGCCCGCTAAGACCGACAGTCGCAGCAGGGATTTACTTAAAAACACTGGAATTATTGGCTTTGGTACGATGTGCACCAAAGCCCTTTCATTCTTGCTGCTACCCCTTTATACAGCACTGCTGAGTACTTCGGACTACGGAACACTCGACTTGGTGACGACCATCGGCGGATTATTTGTCCCCATAGTCGGCATCCAACTTTCCCAGGCAATATTTCGTTACGTTGCTGAAGTTCGTGGTGATAATCATGCAGTCGCGACAGTCCTTTCGACAGCTTACCTGGAGTCGCTAGCTCTAATTGTTGTATACATTGGTTTATTCGTTGTTTCGGCACCTTTTGTATCATTACCCTACAAGTGGGTGCTCCTGCCGCTCGTTGTATTCAATATCACTCTGCAGCTTGCTCTCTACTCGGCACGAGGGATAGGCGATAATGTCTCTTTTGCCCTAGGAAGCTTCATCTCGGCTTCAGTGACGCTAGTCCTAAACGTTATTCTTCTCGCGGTATTTTCTCTAGGCCTTGAGGGCATGCTTGCCGCTTATTGCATCGGTCCAATTGCCGGCACGGTTACTGTCACGATCAGGGATAGACTTTGGCGTTATTTTAATCCGTCGTTATGCTCCGTGATGGAAGCCAAAAGGCTAACCCGATATGCCTTTCCGCTTATGCCAAATGAGGTGTCTTGGTGGGCGCTGCAGTCGGCAGACAGAGTGGTTATCTCAACTGCCTTAGGCACAGCCGCCAATGGTCTAATATCTGTAGCGAATAAGTTCTCATTCATCTATTCGACTGTCTTTAGCGTATTCAACGCTTCATGGACCGAACAAGTTATTTTGCACTATCACGATGAAGACGGTGCGTCCTTCATTCGACAAATCGTTGACAGTGCAGTTCGCTTTTTTTCCGCTCTCTTTCTTTTTATTATTTCAGCCCTTCCGTTTATATGGCCGTTCATGATTGACGCCAGCTATAATGACGCCTTCGGCATGGTGCCTCTTTACATGATTGCCGTCTATGCAAATCTGTTTACGGGATTGGTAAGTCCCATTTACCTAGTAAATAACGAATCTCGTAAAGTGCTGGAGGCTACACTTGTTTCGGCGGTAGTCAGCATCACGGTCCTCATCGTACTTTTGGGCCCAATCGGCGTCTATGCTGCCCCAATCTCGACCATCGTAGGATATGGTCTTGTTGCCTTTATGCGCGTTGTTGATGTGCAACGAAGACACATGGACATGGCTCTTGATGTAAAGATTCTTATGCCGACCGCAATTTTGGCAATCTTCGCCTCGCTTACTTACATTTGGGGAGGCCTTGCCGTCAAAGTTTTATGTTTCGCCTTATGTCTAATTTTTTCTGTCGCCATCAATTGGGACATGATCGTGTCATTAATCCGTAAGTTAAAAGGAGAAAGCAATAATGACTAAGGTGGGGCTCTTAACTTTCCATCGATCAACGAACTTCGGGTCATATTTACAGGCATATGCCCTATATCACAAAATCTGCTACCTCGGCTGTGATTGCGAAGTGATTGATTACCGGTGTCCAGCCATTGAGAGGCGCGAGGGTCTAGCCGCTAAGATTCACGGTCCGAGAGACTTGGCCAAAAAAATCCTATTTGGGCGTGCCCTAAAGAAGAAAAAGTCGGCGCTCAACAAGTTCGCTTCTCGCAATATGGAGTTTTCCCAGCCAGTTTATCCCGACGACGTTCGTACCCTTGGAGAAAGCTATGAAGTGGTCGTAGCCGGTTCCGATATCATCTGGGGCAGAGACATCACCGAGAGCGATCATACGTACTTTCTTGATTTTGCTGGAGACAAAACCAAGAAAGTAGCCTTTGCGTCATCGGTTGGAGCCTACGAGCCTCAAGATGATGATGAAGAGGTGGCCCGCCTACTCATCAAAATGAATAGAATCGCCGTGCGCGAGGACGGTGCCGTCGATTGGGTTAAGCGTCTAACTGGCAGAGATGCTGACCTGGTTTGCGATCCCACAATGCTCCTTACGACGGCCGAGTGGGACGCTATCACTCAGCCTATGGACTTCAAACCAGGTTATGTCCTTGTGTATTTTGACTCTCCTGATGGTAAATGTCTTAGAGATGCATGTCTCTATGCAGAAAGGCACGGCCTCATCGTTAAGAACATCAATTACGGCATCCCGTTAAGGGGAACCCAAAGCGTAAAACCAGCTTCGCTCTCAGAGTTCCTAGGACTTATCAAGAATGCGGATGCAGTCTTTACCGCCTCATATCACGGAATGCTTTTCTCGCTTTACTATGAAAGAGACATGCGATTCTACACCAGGTGTCACAGCACCCGCGTGCTCTCTCTCGCTAAGCGACTCGGTGTTCTCGATCGCTGCGGTGACGAAACCAACGGCGCGGAGCTACCCCCAATCGATTGGCCCCATGTACAGGAGAGAATCTCCAGTTTCAGAGAAGAATCAATCGCCATCCTGGAAGACATGGTGACTCTATGACGCCGCCGAAGCTAGCCGATAAAGACAGTTGCACCGGCTGCGGAGCATGTGCCGCAGCATGCCCAAAGGGCTGCATCACGCTGGAATCGGATTCCGTGGGAGTTCGGACTCCCACGATCGACGGGGACGTGTGCATCGGATGCGGTGCCTGTGAAAAGTCCTGCCATCTCTTGGCAGATGGCGTCCTCCATGCAAAGTCGGATGAGGTGTTTGCCGCGTGGCAAACCGACGCCGGCGACCGCCGTACGTCCGCGTCGGGAGGAATCGCTTCAGCATGCTACCGGTGGGCGCTTTCAAGGGGCGTCCACTGCTACGGCGTACCCGCGGACGATCTCTACGCATTTCGCTTCATCGAACTGTCCGGCGAATCCGATATTCAGAGGTGCAAGAACTCCAAGTACGCCGAGTCCGACATGTCGGGTGTCTACGAGAACGTGAAAAAGCAGATCAGAAACGGGGAGGGCGTGCTCTTCATCGGGCTTCCCTGCCAGGTTGCCGCGCTGAGGACCTTCGTCGGCAAGAGGTTGGAGGACGGTCTAACGACTGTTGACATAATCTGCCATGGTGTATGTCCTTCGACCTATCTCGAAGAGCATGTTAGAGGGATAGAAGGGAGGTGCGGACGGACTGCATCGGCGCTAAGCTTCCGCGACCCAGCTTTCGAAACTGCAAAGTTTCGCTTAACTTTAAGCGATACTCAAGGCCTTTTTTACAAAAAGGGGCCGAAAAGCAACGACGCCTATCAGGTCGGCTACCATTCGGCCCTCACGTACCGAGAGAACTGCTACTCGTGCAGGTATGCCCGTGGGGAGAGGGCCGGCGACCTGACGATTGGCGACTTCAGCGGTTATGGACGACACGGTCAAAAGTCAGGCAAGGCGGAAAAGGTGTCGTGCGCCATCGTGTCCACCCTCAAAGGCGACTTGTTGCTTGAGGGCTTGGCCAAATTCGGAATCGAGACCGAGAGGCGGAACCCTGACGAGGCGTTCCTCTATGAGAGACAGCTGAAAGAGCCGTCTGTGCGCCATGCCGGTAGGCCTGCATTCCTCAGCACGTATGCCTCTGGATCGGGATTCGACCGCGCCGCCCGTGCCGCTATGGGGCGGACGCTGTTCCGTAACGGGGTCGTGGAGGGGCTGCGGTTGAGGGAAGCCGAGCTATTCGCCCGCTCGCTCGTTCCAAAATCCGTCAAACGGGCCATTAGGAAATGCATTCACAGGAGTTGTTTCGCTTGATGCACAAGCGAAACGAAATTGCGCAGATCTGGAGGTATTGATGTCAATACTCGATAGCATCATTTGGCGCCTCATGCCTTCCGGGATGAAGCTAGAGCGCCTGAAAAGACGCGGACTCACGATCGGGGGGGGGTGTGAGATTCTTAACGGATTTGACTTCGGCTCCGAGCCGTACCTGGTGACAATCGGCGACAACGTCAGGATCACGAGCGGCGTTAAGATCACGACCCATGACGGCGGCGCCTGGACGTTGAGGCATATGTATCCAGAGCTGGTCGATATCGATAGGTTCGGCCGCGTCTCGATCGGCGACAACTCGCACATCGGGATGGACGCCATGATCATGCCGGGCGTGGCTATCGGCAGAAACTGCATCGTGGGCGCCCGCGCCGTCGTAACGCATGACGTTCCCGACAACACAGTCGTCGCCGGTGTCCCGGCGCGGCCAATCGGGACGATAGAGCAATACCGTGAGAAACACTCGAGTGAGTTTGTCAACACGAAGCACATGGGTTGGCAGGAGAAGCGGGACTTCTGCGAGCGGGTTTACCCGCACTTGCCTGAGAAGCGATAATGCGCCGGCAGTAATCGCATTTTGACCGAGCAAATTGAAAGGAAGCGATTGTCTTGACAATAAAGTTTTTCTCGGGGGGTGCCTCGATTGTCGCCGTTCTTGAGCAGATGCTTCGCCTCTGTCCGATCATTTGCCCAGATTCCTCTTCGTCTTCCGTAAGGCGCATGGCTCGCGCAACCCCATTTGGCGTCTGCTGCTTCACCGTCTGCAGGAGAGATGCGGCCTGGAGATAGCTCGTGCCGCTCAAATCGGACCGGGGCTCTACCTCGGGCACGCCTTTAACATCACGGTGAATGAGGCTGCGATTTTCGGCGCGAACTGCAACTTGCATAAGGGCGCGACGATCGGTCGAGAGAACCGCGGTAAGAGAAAAGAAGCGCCAATTTTGGGAGACTGTGTGTGGGGTGGCGTTAACGCCGCCGTCGTCTGAAGTATTACGGTCGGTGACGATGTTCTTATTGCCCCTAGGGCGTTTGTAAACTGTGACGTCCCTAGTCATTCCATTGTCTTGGGTAATCCGTGTCGCATGATACCTCGCGAAAATGCAACTGAAGGATATATCAACCGAAAGATTCCCTTTTAGGATTTTCAGGTTTTAGGAGTTTCACTTATGGCGAACAGAAAAATACTCGTCACCGGAGCGGCTGGCTTCATCGGCGCGTTCCTCGTCAAGAAGCTGCTCGAGGAGACCGATGACGTGATTGTCGGCCTCGACAACCTCAATAGCTATTACGACCCCGGCATCAAGGACGCGCGCCTGCGCATGCTGGCCGAGGCCGACACCGACGGCCGCTTCACCTTCGTGCGCGGCGACCTGTGCGACGCCGCCCTCATCGAGCGCCTGTTCGCCGAGAACGGCTTCGACGTCGTGGTGAACCTCGCCGCCCAGGCAGGCGTGCGCTACTCCATCGAGAACCCGCGCGCCTACCTCGAGAGTAACCTCGTCGGCTTCTTCAACGTGCTCGAGTCCTGCCGTCACCACCCGGTCAAGCACCTCGTCTACGCCAGCTCCAGCTCGGTCTACGGCGGCAACAAGAAGGTGCCGTTCTCCGAGAAGGACCGCGTCGACTCGCCGGTGTCGCTCTACGCGGCCACCAAGAAGTCCAACGAGCTCATGGCCGCCGCCTACTCCAAGCTCTACTCCATCCCCGCGACCGGGCTGCGCTTCTTCACTGTTTACGGCCCCATGGGCAGGCCCGACATGGCCTACTTCGGCTTCACCGAGAAGCTGCGCCGCGGGGACACCATCAAAATCTTCAACATGGGCGACTGCCGCCGCGACTTCACCTACGTCGATGACATCGTCGAGGGCGTCAGACGCGTCATGGACGCCGCCCCCGAGGTGAAGATGGGAGAGGACGGGCTGCCGCTCGCCGCGCACCGCGTCTACAACATCGGCAACTCGCACCCCGAGAACCTTCTCGACTTCGTCGACACGCTGCAGCGCGTGCTGGTGGAGGAGGGCGTACTCCCGGCCGGCTACGACTTCGAGGCCCACAAGCAGCTCGTGCCCATGCAGCCCGGCGACGTGCCCGTCACCTATGCGGACACCACGGCGCTCCAGCGCGATCTGGGCTACAAGCCCGCGACGCCGCTCGAGGACGGCCTGAGGGCCTTCGCCAAGTGGTATAAGCGCTACTACAACATTTAGGAAATCATGGCCCTGTAACAGGGGCCATTTTTCATGCGAATTATTGTTCTTTGACAATTGGAGAATGACATGAAGATCGCTGTCGCCGGTACCGGCTACGTCGGCCTGTCTCTAGCCGTCCTGCTCTCGCAGCACAACGAAGTTCACGCGCTGGACATCGTGTCCGAGAAGGTCGAGAAGATCAACAACTACCTGTCGCCCATCCAGGACGACGAGATCGAGCGCTTCCTGGCGGAGGCCGAGGCGGGGGAGCGCGAGCTCGACCTGCACGCAACCGTAGACGTGGCAGAGGCGTATACGGGCGCCGACTACGCCGTCATCGCAACGCCCACCAACTACGACTCGGACAGGAATTTCTTCGACACGAGCTCCGTCGAGGCCGCCATCGCAGCGGTGCGCTCGGTGAATCCGGACGCCTGGATCGTTATCAAGTCGACGATCCCCGTCGGCTACACCGCGGGCCTGCGCGAGAGGCTGGGCGACAGCAAGATCTTCTTCAGCCCCGAGTTCCTGCGCGAGAGCAAGGCGCTCTACGACAACCTGCACCCCAGCCGCATCGTGGTGGGCGCGCCCAAGGACGACCCCGAGGCCGTGGCGGCCGCCGAGCGCTTCGCGCGTCTGCTCGCGCAGGGCGCCGACCCCGCCGAGCTCGAGCGCGTGAACGCCGACGGCACCGTGGGCATCCCCGAGCTCGTCCTGGGCACCACCGAGGCCGAGGCGGTGAAGCTCTTCGCCAACACCTACCTGGCGCTGCGCGTCGCCTACTTCAACGAGCTCGACACCTACTGCGAGGTCCGCGGCCTCAACACCCGCGACGTCATCGACGGCGTGTGCCTGGAGCCGCGCATCGGCAGCCACTACAACAACCCCAGCTTCGGCTACGGCGGCTACTGCCTGCCCAAGGACACCAAGCAGCTGCTGGCGAACTACAAGGACGTGCCCCAGAACCTGATCGAGGCCATCGTGGACGCCAACCGCACCCGCAAGGACTTCGTGGCGGACGAGGTGCTGCAGATGGTCTGGGACCGCGTGTACGCCGGCAAGGAGAGGCCGGTCGTGGGCGTGTACCGCCTGACGATGAAGTCCAACTCCGACAACTTCCGCGCGAGCTCCATCCAGGGCGTCATGAAGCGCGTGAAGGCCAAGGGCGTGCCCGTGGTGGTCTACGAGCCCACGCTGGACGCGCCGGAGTTCTTCGGCTCCGAGGTGACCCACGACCTGGAGGCCTTCAAGGCCGGCTGCGACGTGATCGTGGCCAACCGCTGGAGCGACGAGCTCGCGGACGTTGCGGACAAGGTGTACACGAGGGATCTGTTTAAGAGGGACTAGGGGAGAGGTGTACTCCCAGGATCTGGTGATATACAAAAATCGAATCTAGAGGGAGGCCGTATCAGCGTTGGCTGATACGGCCTCCCTTGATGTAACTCTGTTCCTAAAAACAAAACATGTGTTCGATTTGAAACTACATGAAGGAAGATCAATGCAGAATGCAAGCTACAATAGCAAACGAGTATTGGACTCGAGTCTAGCGGAGGATTATGGCGTTCCAAGATATCCTTGCTGCGATTGATATCGTCACGGGGCCTGACCCGGCCCATTCTATCCTGGCGTTTTCGATTGTCGTCGGGCTGTTTTTGCTGTGGTTGCGTAAGCAGGCTTTGGCGCGGTTTTACAAGGCCGGTATCTATGTTGCAGCACTGGCGTCCGATGCATTGTTTGCATCGGTAAAGCTTAGCCTTTTATGGTTGGCGGGTGTGGCATCGCCCTTTCTCGCGTTGAGTCTGTTCGCTCTTCTCGTCAACTATTTTTGGTGTGCGCAGCAGCTCGATGACATAGTGGACAAGGCGGATCCCTCTCTTCCCGAATGCGACTATGTAGCTGCCTTCAGGCTGATGAACTCGGTTGACCGTGATCGACTGTCCAGAATGCAGCTCACCTGCCTCGACAAGGATAGGATTTTCTGCAACATCTACTTGGGAAACAACGGCGTTGCGAAAAGAATGCTTGAGAACGAAAACTTAGAGCCGGCTTTCAGGCATTTCGCCCTCCATATTATCGCGGACGCCGCTTGCGATCGTGCTGGGTCGCAAGCGGAGCTCGAAAGCGCCTTGGCCGAGAAAACCGACAAGACAGACCCTTTCATCACGGTCCAGCTTTGGCACAACCGCGCGATTAGCTATGTCGTGAACGGTCAGTTCAAAGTCGCCGACGACGAGTTCAAGAAGACGTATCGCGAAGCTAAGCGTCTGGGCGTTCGGAATAAGTCGTTCCTCTTGCTGCTGTTTGAGAACGCAGCATTGAATAAAACGAAAATCGGCTTGCCTGATGGCGGCGTTAAAGAAGGGTGGGGGTTGATTGAGGAATGCGAAAAGGCGCTTGCTCCGATTGGCCCCAACGATTTTGGGCAGCTCTTCAATCTGCGGCTTCTTTTCATGAGGCAGATAGGGACAAGTATCGAGGACAGGAACAAGCTGTATTTGGTCGAGGTCAAAAACACCCTTAGCAATGCCTCCCTTTCCGAGCAACAGCGCGTCGTCGCTATGGCGAGCCTGGGCAGAATCGCGTGGTCCGACGGGCTCGATCCCGCACCCGTGCTCAATTTCTTCGCTCGATGCGATCGGTTTTTGTGCGTAAGCGACCCCGATGCACGCTACTATGCCCATAAGAACCTGAGTGCGATGCTTTCGGGCTTGGCGGTGAATGACCGCTTCCCAAATACTTTGGCTGAGAGCGTAATGCGGTATTTCAAGGATGGGGACGCGGAGCATGACTTGGATGTGATGGAGGATGGCCTTCCTCCCGAGGCGATTCTGCGGCGCTCCCAAGTGCTGCGAGAACGCGCTGCCCTAGCCTTAATGGTTGGAGAGAGCGTTGAGCGCGCCGTGTCGTACACTGATGAGGCTATAGGCCTCCTTGAGAGAAGCCTGCAGGTTATGGCGGCGCTCGAGTGTCGATGGCAGCTTGCCCGGCTGACACTGTACGACAAACCCGAGGTGGCGAAATTGCAGCTCTCGATTGCCGAAGAGCGCCTCGCCGCGCTCAATAAGCAACCGTCCCTCGGATATCCCTATTTCGAGATGAGCCTGTGCTACGCCTTGCTTGGTATGCGTGCGGAGTGCAGGGTCGCATATGAAAGGGCCGCCGGCTTCGAGACTCCGATGGGCCATTACGCGCCCGGCATTCGGATTAACAGGACCGCCGCCGCCTTCTGTGCCAGGTTCTACATACTTACGGAAATGCTTGGAAATCCCGAAGAGGTTTGCCCCTTGCTTAAAACTCGAGAGGGCAGGGCGTGGCTGTCTCGCTATCCGAAGGTCTCTTCCCTGTCGAAAACGCTTCTTTGCGGGAAATTTCTTGGGTATGGGGATTTCGTGCCCGCTATGACGAGGCTATTCTTGGATGAGGCGGGGAAGCTATATGCCGAAACATGGCTCGTTGTCCAAGAGATCGGACTCGCGTTTGATCTCGATTCCAGAAAGCCCGGCGAAGAGTATGGGCTGGTTTTCGAAATCCAAAGGCACCCACTGATTGCCGATGGCGATGCCCTTGCAAGGGTGGCCGCGCGGCGCGGGCATACTGTGCTCGATGCGAGGTTGAACCAGTGCAACAAAGACCTTCTCGGGGCCGATGACGCAACCGCCGTATTCGATGTGCTGGATGCCTTGGGCATATTGGCCGAAGGGCGCGTGCCCACATTGGAAGACATCATGAAGAGCTACCTTGAAAGCTGTGTCGACGTTCCCGCCAGCGGTTGAGACGCCTCTGCCGAGGGGTAGCTTCGTCCTGCCGCGCTTCACAAAACGTTTCACAAAGTTCTCTTTGCTGGCCTAGTTTTCAACACGTAGCGCTGTAATGGCCCTGCCTGATTTATCCATCTAGCCCCTTGGAACTGCGGAGGAAATCCTGGACCAAAAGAGGACCGGCAGGATCATACGGATTTACAGCGCAGAACAAAAGGCGAAAGCCATCGAGACGTTCGCCGGTTTCGGATGCAGCACGGCCGACACCATAGCAGAGCTCGGCTAACCCAGCCGTGTCACACCCCACAACCGGCGGAAGGAATACCAGCTCGGCGGCGATGAGTTCCTGGAAGGGGAGCATCGCAGGCCGAGGTATTCCGATGAGGAGAAGCGGAATGCGGTCGATCACTACTCGGGGCACGGGAAAAGTCTGGCGCGCACGATAGGGGCCATGGGATACCCGAGCCGCAAGGTGCTCTCCAGCTGGGTTGATGAGCGCACCCTGGTAATCTGCGCTGTGTGCGAGAAGGAGTGATATGGAGGTTACGCAGACGACTCCTTCAACACCCCGCTCGCGCAACGAGCGCAGAAACGTCAACCATCCGGCATAGGACTCCGTGTCAACGGCATCGAGCCCGAGCGATCGTCACCGCCATCTAAGCAGGCGCCGATGGCGGTGACGATCGCGCACGAGGAGGCGTGGCCCGGATCTCTGCATTTAATGCGGATCGCATCGTGCCAGACGTAGGGAAAGGCCGTATCAGAGAGGCCCCTGGTCTGCATGTCCTCAACGATCGCGTCGGACAACTCGCAGATCCTCGACACTTGGCTCGCGCTCATGCGGTCCACCTCGAGGGCAGAGGCGAGCCATATCCTGCGCGCGGTGTGGCGATGCTTACGCCACTACCTCGAGCCCTCGTCTAGCCGTGCGCAAAACACACCCCGGTAGGCGTTGAGCAACCTGTCGCCCCGCCTGCGCACCAGGATGGGTGGCGTGAGGTCGGGCTCTTCAGCTTGGTGTACACCGTGTTACGCGACACGCCCGTTTTTCAGGCATTCTCGGATATCGAGTCGACCCGCTTCCTCATCTGCCGTATAGAATGAACCGTGGACATGCTGATCACACCTTTCCGACCTCCCTGGTTGATATTTCTAGGCAGCAACCAAGGTAGTCGATTGTGATGGTTGGCGTGCCTGCCTTTGTGCCCTAAATGGTCAAGCCGAAGTGTTCAGTTTTCCGCTACCACAGACAGCAAGGCGCTGAATGCTGGCACGCATGTCGGTGGAATGTCGTGACATGAGCACACGGTCGGGGGTGGTGAACGAGTTCACAACGACATCGCCGCACTTGGCAGCCGAGGCTACCGCGCTATCCGAAGCGCTGCTCACCACTGGCACGATGCCCTTTGCATCCGCCAGGCCGTAACTGGCGATCTCGAGCCAATCCATCGTGGCGGCATTCCTGCATGGGAAGCGCCCGGGCCCCTCATCCCTGAACTTGGCCAGCCACCTGTAAAGGCAGGGCCTGCTTACGTGGTTGAGCCTACACCAGTCCCACACACATACTGGACGAGAGGCAGCGTTCGATGTGATCTGCCCACATGTTCCTGTGTTCTATGTTTGCCCGCGTCATCGCAACCTCCTGTTGAATAAGGCGTTGCGATAATTTTGCCCAAAGCTTATCAGGGTGTTAAGACGCGGCTGTTTTGGTGTTTACACTAAAATCATAAAAGTCATATCATTTCATTAGTTTATTCATCTTTGGATGGAGGAAGAATGCCAACTAACAGCCAGATTCTGATAGACGGATTCATTTCGGACGAATTCTCTAAGCAGGCTGAGTATAGTTCTAAAGGGGACTACTTTGAACTGTTGGCCTCTTCTCGATACATGGCTCCATACGACCTTGACGACGATGAGATAGCGGAAGGGCTCATTGGAGGGTCGCGAGACGGGGGCTGCGATGCGATCTACATCTTTGCCAACAATAATTTCTTGAGTGAGGACGTCCAGATTAAAGACTACATCAATCGTGGATCAAGGGTTGAAATAGTTATTCTTCAGACCAAGGTTTCAAAATCATTCAAAGAAGACGTGTTCTTGAAGTGGAAGGACACCTGTAATGACCTTCTAACATTCGGTATAAATTTAAATGAATTCAATGATAAATATTCCGAACGTGTTATCGATACTTTTAGAAGAATAAGAGAAGCGATTCAAGCAGCAGCGATGGCCGGAAACGAAATCCGAATGAAGTTCGTGTACATCGCGAATGCGGATTCACCATCGGACGGCGTTAAGATTCAGAAAGAGCAGCTTCCGGCCGCCATTGACGAAATCGTCGGCGTAAGCCGATTTAGCTCTTCGTGCGTTTTAGTTGGAGCAGACGAATTGATGCGCATCTGGTCGCCTCCCGCAGAGAGCGGGCTTGTTATGCGTTTTTCGGGGTCCTATGCGTCGGTTCCTCAGAGACCGGACGTCTTTGGCCTGGTGTCTTTGTCGGATTACTACCGCTTCCTCACTGACGACCAGGGGCAGCTCCGTAGCTATCTTTTCGAGGCGAACGTCAGAGATTACGAGGGAAATGTTTCAGTCAACAAAGGAATCAGGGAAACGTTGGAGCATCCTAGCGAAGACGATTTCTGGTGGCTCAACAACGGAGTAACGATACTGGCTTCTGAAGCCTATCAAATAGCAGGAGCAGAAGTGAAAATGGAAGAGCCTCGCATCGTTAATGGACTTCAAACGTCATATGAAATATACAAATTTATGGAGTCTCGTACGGAAGACGCCGAAGATTCCAGAAATGTGATGGTAAAAATCCTTGTGCCCGGAAGCGATGAGACCAGAAACAGAGTGATACTGGCGACGAACAACCAAACTCAGGTGAAAAAGACATCGCTTCGCGCTACTGACCAAATCCATATTCAAATCGAACTCTACATGAAAAGAAATGGGTTGTATTACGAAAGGCGGAAGAACTATTACAAAAACCAGGGGAGGAAGAGGGAGGAGATCGTAACCCTCTCCTTTCTTGCGCAATGCATGATGTCGATACTTCTCGGCAGACCGGATCAGGCAAGAGCAAGACCGTCGACGCTTTTGTCTGACGAGGCTCAGTATAAGAAAATATTTGGGCAGGATGGCAACCTTGAGGCTTACTACAGAGCCGCTAGCCTTGGAAAACAGGTTTGCTTGAGGTTTCCGCAAATTAAGAGAGACTTAGAAGGGTCCCAAATAAGCGACATACGATTTTACGTGATAATGGGCGTTGCTTCCATCTTGTCCAAAAAAGATAACCTGACGTTCGGTGACATAGAGAAACTCGACCTTGACAAGCTGTCGGATGAAATTATTCAAGAAGTTGCGGACATGGTTTTGGATGTTTATCTGGCCCTTGGCGGAACATCCAAAACCGCTAAGTCCTACGCCATGGCAACCAAAGTCAAGGAAAAGATTTCGCTACAGTTACCTTAAGGTAATCCAAGGCTGCTCTCTAGAATGCTTTCAGCAGAGAGGTCCTTTTTGCAAAGGGCCTCTCTTTTTCCATTCGGTTCCGAACAGTTTGACGCTCACTGATCAGCCCGCATAGTCAGCCGCTTCGCTTTCAGCCCCAACCTTGATACAAGCGTAGACGACGAGCGTGCACAGCCCCATGCCCATTCCAATCAGGTGCAGCAGGAAGGCCATTCTGCTCGCCTTCCTCTTCGCCTTCATGCGGCTTCTCGGGGGCGGACCCGTCCGGGCGGCACCCATGAGGCAACCGAGGGCATGTACAGGGCACAGGGGCAGTAGACCACTGTATGAATCTCACGTACATAGCACAACGGCAGGCCCGTGCATTGCAGACCGCTGCTGGCTGCAATGCACGGGGCTTTTGCAGGCCAATGGTTTGTAGTTAGTTTGTTGCTCTTTGGCAGCTTTGGCTCATAGCGGCCTTAAAAAAGCCACCATTGTATTTGCGATTTCCAGCGTGATTCTGCTGTAGACATGTAGGATGCTTCAGTAGTACAGAGTCGAGCTCATTGACGAGTTCCGGCATCTCGCTTGTGGGCAAAACCCTCTCGAGCGAGTGGAGCATATTGCTTAAATCGCGCCCGCGCGGCCTTGCACAGCAAAGCCGATCGTCGCGCGCAAATGTTTCGAAAATCGACAAGAATCTCAATGACTTTAAGGAGGCTTTGAGGCTCCATTCTGTCCTCCTGCTTGCCAGACAGCTCCTGAATCGTACGGATGGAATGAGACCGCAACATCTTGTGCCTAGCAATGGCTCTAAAAACCACATTTTTAAAGCACGGTTGTTATAATGTCAGACACTAGAACATCTGTTTGGAAAGGCGGTTATATGACAAATAGCGCAGACTTTGAATCATTCTTGAAGGACATCAATCCCAGCAAGAGCACCATTGATGAAGCGAGTCGACTTCACCGAAATCTCAGGGACCATCTTAAGGCAAGTGAGACCTATGGGGCTATATGCAAGGACACATACCTCTCGGGTTCATACGCCAAGCAGACCTTCATACGACCGAAGAAAGATTCTGACAGCTGCGATATTGACGTCATCGTTGAGACAAACCACTCCATCAACGATTCCCCGTTTTGCGTCTTGCTCGAGCTCGAGGATGCGATACGTGAGCGCGAGTGCTACAAGAACGTCAGAGTGCAAACGCATTCCATCGGCATTGACATGGCAAACTTCCATCTCGATGTTGTCCCTTTGGTCAATGATGAAGACGGCCTTCTCTACATCGGTTCGAAAGACGATAGCGAATGGAGGCAGACGAATCCAAAAGAGCATCTCACTTGGTCGACTGAGGTTAACAAAGAGTTCAACGGGGATTACAAGCCTCTAGTGAAGATAATGAAGTGGTGGAGAAGGGAGAACTGCCCAAGTTTGGTGAAGTTCCCTAAGGGCATCACCCTTGAGAAGATGATCGCCGACAACCTCCCTGAAGCAGGGTTGTCAATCGAGGATTGCGTTATGCAGGTAATGGCAAACCTTGCGGTTGCATACGCTGATGAACTCGACTCGTACCAGGTTCCCTTCATTGAGGATCCAGCCATAGAGGGAAACAACCTTGCCGGAAAGTACTGCTATAACGATTTCGCCCAGTTCGTGGACAAACTCAACGAGCACCTCTCGCATCTTGCGGATGAGGGAACCGGCAACAGCGTCTGGAAGCAAATACTTGGAAACAACTTCCCATCGGGAGGCCCTTCGTGCGGAACCACGTCATCAGCTAAGTCAAAAAATCAACAGTACGCATTGTCTGTTCAGCACAGGCAACCGTTAGGCTTCCCCATGCAGGCTCGTAAGCCAAATGCAACAATTACGGCAACGGTCAAATTGCCTTCAGGAGAAATACGAGTACTCGAAAACGATGGCGCGCCCATACCGAAGGGCTCCACTATCATGTACAGAGTGAACTGTGGGCCGGTAAAAGATGGCAAGGTAAAGTGGCAGGTCACGAATACCGGCGATGAAGCTATGAAGGTTTGCCCTAGGGGTGGTTTCGAGCTCCCAAACATAGAAAAGACTTCCCGTCGCGAGGAGACGGCGTATACGGGAAAACACTATGTTCAATGTTTTGTAATTCGAAGGGGCTATTGCGTCCGTTGGAGCAACCCGTTCTTCATCAATGTTGAGTAGGTGTTAATCGATGGATATCAACAACGTAATCTCTGGCATTCTTTCTGTTGAAGGAACCATATCTCTCGTGCTCGAATTCATCGGATTCCTGTCGGTCATCGCAATGGTTATCGGAGCCTTCACGCGTCTCGGTAAAGCGGCGTGGCGCTTTGGCTTTGCGCTGTACGGCAAGAAGATAATGATTGTTGCGAATGACGAGGACTACCACGATCTCGAAGAGGATCTTTCCGACTCTGGTCTGATCAAGAGGAAGAACATACAACGCGTTTCGGATAAACATATATCCAAGGTAAAGGATGCGCTCCTGCTGATTGTGGTTTACGGATATTTAAACAAAGATGACTTTAGAGAGATTATCAACAGCAAGAGCTCTCGATGCGGCCTTATCGTTCACTGCCCGCCGGAAAAGGGCCGAATCGACGATGATGAGATGGGGCTCCTTAGCAAAACCGCATTTACCGCGCTTTGCAATTTCCGAGGCAGGTTAGTGAACGACGTTCTGCTCATGATGCTATCTACTTCATTCAAAAAGAGCGACCTGGAATAGGCTGATGTTGCAGGGTTTTTGGAACCCCGAAAACTGCACTTTCCGTATCTTTATGGGTGGCGCGCGCAGACGTGGTGTAAGAGCGTCCCGAGGTCCGTCGCTGCAAGTCC
>CAJJPN010000014.1:0-24774 GCA_905193635.1 Coriobacteriaceae bacterium | reverse complement strand
CTATTTGCCCGATCCGCTATAGCATCGGTGCCATTTTGTTTTCGCGTGACGCCTGGAACGAGTTTGGGCACTTCCCGCTGACTTTTGTCGGAGGTCCGTATGGTCTTGGGGATGATGAGGAGCATATTTGTAACTACGCGTGTTTTACTGGTCGTGTGATGGTGGTAAATGAAAATATTGTTGTAGGCCATCTCGGCTACGGTGGCGCACAAACAAAGACTATGGTTGAGTATCATGCTAATCATCGTGATCAATTTAAGTTAAAGGCATAACGGGGGAATTAATGTCTAAACCCAACATCAAAATCCTAGTCTCATGCCATAAGCCTGTCTGCACGCCTGATTCCGACCTGTATTTACCCGTTCACGTCGGCTCTTTGGGTAAAGAGACTATTCCTGGATGCCAACGCGACGATTGCGGTGAAAACATCTCCGACCGAAATTTCACTTTTTGTGAAATGAGCGGTCAGTATTGGGCTTGGAAAAACTTAGAGGCTGATTATGTTGGCCAATGCCATTACCGACGTTTTTTCAATTTTGATGAGAAGAAATATGAGTCGAACGATCATGCTCAGATTGAGGATGACTGTCTGTCGCCACTCTCAATTAAAAAGTATCAGCTAGCAAACGAGGCTTTGATCAGGGACTGTGTCGAGAAGGTTGACCTTGTACGTGCTCCTTATTGGGATGTGAGGGGAGTTCCCACCCCTTGTGGTCCTAAGAAAACTATAAAGGATCATATGTGTGCCTATGGCCTTGTCACTCAAGCCGAACTGGACCATATGGTTGATATTTGCAAGTTTGTTCAGCCTGATTATGTAGACGAGCTCGTCGCATATCTTAACGGTTCCAAGTATTTGGGCTATAACTGCTTCGTGATGAAGAAGACTCTCTTCGACGAACTCTGTGCGTTTGAGTTTTCGATTCTCCAGCAGTTTGACTCTGAATATGACTATGAGAACAAAACGACTACTCACAAACGTATTTGTGGCTATTTGGGTGAGATTCTATATAGCGTATTCGTCTCTCATATCTCTAAGAGAGGGATTAAGATCGCTGAGCGTCCGCTTGTTTTCTTTGAAGAGACGCCTGCTCCGTTTAATGCTGCTGCCGTCGATAACCAAACGGTTGATATCGTATGGCGCTATGCGGAATCGTCGCCTATTAAATTTGCCGTCGCGCTTGAGAGCTTAATTCGTCAGCTTGACGCGACCAGAAAATATCGATTGCTTCTAATTCATAATTGTCAGTTTAGCTTTGGCGATTGCCTCAACATACTTGAGACTATTCCGGAGAATCTGGAAATCATACAAGCGACTTTCCCGGTAGTTGGACCCAACGACCTCTTTGGTTCTATGGATGCTACCGCAGCGCATATTGTTCTGCCTTTTATACTCCCTCGCATAATGAATTTCGATTTGATTGGTCGCCATCGAGTTCTTTGGGTTGAGGGGTGTGCTTTCTTTAAAAAAGACCCAGCCGAGATCATTAATGGCGTAGAAGATTCACTCGCTGCCGTAAAGAGCGTTTTCCTCGAGAAAGAGCTTAATAAGCCGGCTTCGTCTCGTTTGCGCGACTCATATCTTGCCGCTGCGGATGGTTGGGAGATGAGCGAGGCGTCCGCTCTTATAGTTGATTTGTCTCAGCTTTCTATCATCTGTCCTGAACCATATGAGTTGTACTGTGCCTGTGCATCTGAACTGGGCATCGATCCAAAAGGCGATTTGGCTAAAGAGTTTCAAAAGTATCAGTTGCATAAAAAGAAACCGGGCAGCGCTAAAGATGCTTTCTGCTTACCGCTAAGTGTATTTGCTGTTCGAAGCCTTATGATGCGCAAGCTGAATTTCAGCCTTATCCCGTATTCGAGCAGTATGCCCGTGGCTTCCTTTGAAGAAGTTGGCATGTGGGCCAACGAGTGCACGGCAAAGCGATATAAGGCCTCCGATGAAAGCGGATTGTTGCTCTATTCGTCGGATACGACTCCATTCTCTGAACCGGCGAATGCACTTTGTCGTGATTATTGGCGTTTGGCCAGGTGTATGGATGCGTATGAGTCCCTTTTAGTTACGCTTTCGGAATACCGACCGCTTGGATTAAAGCGGACGTTATTTCCAGTTGGGACAAAGCGACATAAAGTTATATTTAAAATGGTTTCCCTGATTAGGCGATTTAGATAGTTTATATAGTCTATTCAGGCGCTCGTCATAGAGTGGCCGGCATAGAAGATTCGACCGTGCTATTGCAGGGACAATTACACGGTCGTCATAATGAAGTTTAAACACATTTAATGGATTGGTGTTTTGAGTCGAACGCCAATCCATTGATGGCAGCGCCCTATAACTCTTGGTTCTCTAATGCGCGGAGTTGCTCTTTGCTGACATGTTCGCAGTGTGTAGTTATGTCCATCGGAACACGATAGATATCTCCATATACATCTTCGGTAAACTTTCTTAGATTTTTTGGTGCCTGGCAAAGAATCCGTTCAAATGAAATTGTCTGCGTCGGGAACACTTCTCGCTTTTGGCAAGCCCATTTGTAATCAGACAAAAAGTAGATGTTTTCAATGCCCCACAGCATTCCATTAGTTATTTGGTCATCAATTATTCCCTGGCTCATTTCGATTGACCGATATTTTGCAAACGTTTCTTCTATCCGATTAGCCAGCGGATCAGATGCTGGAATGAATTCCTTTTCTTTCCATTCGCTGTAATATGAAGCGGTTTTCATCTCCGCTATCATTTTCATTCTTAGTCCTAGCTGTTCCTCAAATGCCTTCTTATCGGCGCTTCTGCTTTCTTCAAATATGAATAAGTCTAAAAAACAGGGATTATTAACGTCCTCATACATAAAACGAATTTGCTTACAGAAATTCCAAACATCGTAAACGATTGAGATTCGATACCGTCCGTCATTGCTGACAATATTGATAAGTTTGTTAATTTCCGACCTCATCATGCCGAGATCGCTATCGTCATCCCAAGGAATAAAGCCCTGGTGACGGATTGCTCCAAGGAGCGTTCCGAATGCAATCCAGTATTGAAGATTGTTGTCTTTGCATAATGTGTCGAACTCTCCTAGTAGTTTTGCGCATCCTAGTTGCATGGCCCTGAGTCCGCCGTTGGCTTTTGGAAGTGATGTAAAAAAGCGCTTCTTTGCGTCTTGCAGATCTTCGTTGTCGTTTCGGTAAAGCTGCCAAAGCATCGTTTCGATTCTCATCGAAACGCCGTCGTTATCACTTTTAAGCCATTCGGCTCTAAAATTCAGGTTGTCGTTAATACCGTTGTCAGCCTGCTCGATCCTCGCATTGATGGATCGGTTCAGTTCATAGAGTTCATAGACATCTGAGCGAAGATCTCTAATTGCTCGCTTTGATGCGGGAAGATGGTCGGCGATACGTGACAGGATGCTCATTCTGTATCCTTCGTGTTGAGAATAAAGTTCTGTTTAATATAGCCTACGTAGCTCGATGGTTTTTCGACGACTGATTAAATCTGGTTGAGTGGAGCCCGGCTCCCATTAAGCGGTGGATAGCATGATTAAATGCTAAATATAAGGCTCTGTTAGACCATAATTGACATATAGGTGATGTCACCGTGGTATAATATAATTGTTAACCACGGCATTGGAACAGGTATGAACGCCGAGGATCTGGTCATCACCCTCAAGAAGAACATGGCGAAGCTCAGCAAGTCCGAGCGCCGCCGCGCAATCGAGTCGGTACGCGACGTCATCCGTGCCGCCATGTTCGACGATGCAGCGGGAACTAGCTACGAAATCCAGCGTTGCCCACGTTGCGGTTCGGTCGCTATCGTTAAAAAGGGCAAGTCCAGGAACGGTGAGCAGCGCTACCTCTGCCGCGACTGCGGCAGGACGTTTTCAGGCTCCACCGACCGGATCCTCGGCACGAGCAAGCTGCCCCGCGAGACCTGGATGGCCTATGCCGAGTGCTTCGTCCTCATGCTCCCTCTCCGCGAGTGCGCCGGCCGCTGCGGTGTCTGCCTCAAGACCGCCTACACCATGCGCCACAGGCTCATCGAGTGCCTGAAGGAATATTCGCCCACGTTCCATGTGGGGCAGGGGCAGGCCTGCGAACTCGACGAAACATACTTCCCCGAGTCCTTCAAGGGCAACCATTCAAAGGGCTCCTTCACTCTGCCGAGAAAGGCTCGCCACCGCGGCAAGCAGGTCCACAAGCGCGGCCTCTCCCGCGAGCAGATCTGCGTCATGACGGGCATCAGCGACACGAACGCCACCTTCTTCGAGGTCTCGGGGCGCGGCGTGGTCTCGCGCAAGCGTGCGGCTGAGGCCCTTCGCGACCGCATCGGCGCGGGCGCGGTCGTCGCCACGGACAAGGCGACCGCATACATCGACGTGTTGCACGACCTGAAGGTCGCCTCGCATGAGTCCTATGACTCCAAGGACCGCTCGGAGGGCACCATCAACCGCATCAATACCGTCCATTCGCTCCTCGAATCGTTCATGGCACGCTTCAAGGGCGTGTCCACCAAGCACCTCGCCGCCTACCTCGACTGGTTCCGCTGGTGCCGCACCTTCATGGCGACCGACTCCCGCACCGCGGAGTCCACGGTCGCCCGTCAGCTCGCCAACGGCACCTGCGCGACCCGCATCCGCGACATGTTCAACGTATTGCCGCCCTATATGGACTACTGGGTCGCATCCGCCGCATAGAGACGATAAAATGGTTGCACCGTGATATACGAGGAAAGGTACAACCATGCCGTCGAACATACCGGCCACGACGATTCGTATCGAACCGGAGGTCAAAAAAGAGGCCACAGTCATCCTTGACGAGCTCGGCCTGTCCATGTCCACCGCCGTCAATGCGTTCCTCAAGGCGCTCGTCCGCGAGGGCGGGATGCCGTTCGAGATGAAGGTCAAGACACCGGCATCTGACGGAAAAACGGTGAGATAGTTGGCAAATCAACTTGAAACGCAGCTGACACTGGCCTCTTCGCTCGGATTGTCGGAGCTATCGAAAACTGCAATCATGCGCGGGCTCTTCTCGCTGGACGGCACTCAGATAAAGTATTCCTTCCGCAGGACGAAAAGCTATCAGATCGGCGATCCCGAAGAAAAAGTCAGGGCCGACACCATTGCGTTTCTGGTCCTGTCGAAAGGCTATGATTCGCGAAAGATCGATACCGAGGTGGAGGGCTCGCACAACGATTTCGCGGATATCGTGCTCTACGAAGACGACAGATGCACGAAGCCCTGGTTAGTCGTCGAGAACAAAAAAGAGGGTGCGACTCCGGCTGAAAAGGCGGAAGGGGAAGCGCAGGCCTTCGCCAACGGTATCGCGCTGGGTGCAAAATACTCCATGAAGGACTACGGCGACGAGTCGTGCGTCTGGCAGCTCGAGGGCTTCGGCGCTAGGGAGCGCAGGAGAAATAAGCTGGGCGATAGAGAACTTCTTCCGAGGAACTACTCTCAGGATATGGTGTATCCGTTTCACGCGGGCACGGAAATGGATATTAAGCCGGCGAGCGCCTTTGATATCAGCATCGCCATCAGGCGCGCGCACTCCATCATTTGGGCTGGAGGAAAACGCGATCCGCTATCGGCTTTCGATGAGTGGAGCAAGCTGATGTTCGCCAAAGTCCGCGACGAGCGCTACACGCGAAACGGCCACCCCCGCTCGTTCCAAGCGGGCATCAACGAGCCCGACTCGGCTATCGCCACGAGGGTCCACAAGCTATTCAGCGACGCCAAAGAGCAAGATCAGGCCATTTTCCCGCGTGATGAAAAAATCGAGCTTCCAGACAGCAAGGTCGCTCAGGTCGTTCGCGTCATTCAGGAGATTTCGTTCATCGATACAGATTCTGACGTCATCGGAACGGCCTTCGAGGATTTCTTCGGATCGGTCTTCCGCGGAAGCCTCGGGCAGTATTTCACCATGAGACAGATAGCGAGGTTCACAGTCGGGATGCTCAATCCCACGAGCGAAGATTACGTTCTAGATCCGACTTGTGGCTCGGGAGGCTTTTTGCTCGAAACTCTCCTTCAGGTATGGAACGATACCGATGCGGGCTTTGCCGGACAGGGGAACCTCGCGAGAATCAAATCAGATTTTGCCGCGCAGAACGTTTACGGAATCGAAATTCACCCGACTCTGGCTAGAATCTGCAAAATCAGCTTGCTTCTGCACCACGATGGACACACGAATATCGAGGCCGACAAGAGCTGCCTCAGCCCGAACCTGAGCAAGCCGAAACTCCAGAAGGATCGTCAGTTCGACCTGATCGTGGGTAATCCGCCCTTCGGAACCAAGGTCGCAGATGGAGATGAAGATCAGCTTGACGGCGCAAGCCTGGATGACTACGTCCTGGGCCGCGGAAAGCACTCAATACAGTCAGAGCAAATCATCCTGGAGAAAAGCGTTTCCTGGCTCAAGCCGGGCGGCAGGCTCGGTATGGTCCTGCCCGATGGTGTTCTCAACAACAGCGGGTCTCAATCAAATTGTCCGGCCCTTCGTGAATGGCTCTTTAAATCGGGGAGGATACTGTCCGTGATCTCCCTTCCAGACTTCGCTTTTCGCAGGTCAGGAGCTACGAACAAGACTTCGATATTGATTTTTGAAAAGTTTTCCGACCTGGAATCGGCTAGATTGAACAATCGACTGGAAGCATGTGAAGGAGATATTGCGGCCGCCCTCATGGACAGCGGGCTGGACTATAACATCTTTTTTGGAGAGGCATCCCATATCGGATACACACCATCTGGTCGCCCTGATCCTCGAAACGACCTCTATGTCGCCGACGAGAACGGTTATCTTTCAAACGATCAGACTGGCTCGATATTGGGAGAGTGGAATGTCTGGGAAGAAAACGGGGCGGTTTCCGATCCGAGATGCGTCGTCGAGAGGGCTTCGTCAGTATGGAGAAGCCATTCGAGTCATAGGGTGGATCCGAAATACCATGTCTACGTGGCCCATAAGGGCGATTACGTGCCGCAGGGCTGGTCATCTGCTCCCATGATGAACCTTGTGAAGCGGATGAGAAGGAACGTGGACTTCGGGGAAGAGCCGATGAAGGAGTACAAGGTCTTAACTCTTTCCCAAACTGGTGTTGCAAGGCTTAGGGAACCAGGTGTCGGAAACAACCCTCCCGAATGGCGAGGGATGTATTTCTACGACTCAAGCAGCGACTGGTTTGAAGTAAGAACCTCCGACATCGTCTACTCTGGAATCGACCTATGGAAGGGTGTCGTATGCTTCGTCACCGAGGAATTCGATCATGCCCTCGTAACGCAAGAATATCCGATCTTGCGGGTCAAAGACCCAAACGTCATCGATCCGGAGTTCCTGTCGATACTCTTGAGAAGCCGCCGCTTCCAAAAGGCATTCCGCGCCATCAACACCGGCCACAGCAATCGAAGGAGAACGCAGTCTTCTGACTTTGGGAAGGTGCTCGTCTATTACCCTCCCATAGAGAAGCAGAAGGAGATTGCCTTAAAGGTGCGAAATGCACGGGAGAATATCGCAAAGGCCTATATTGGCGTTTCCGATATCGAAAACGAACTTGATGCCATCTTGCATGCGGATGACGAGTGGGATGAGACGACAGAGTCCTAACGATTAACTTGTTCGAGTCTGAGCGTATCGCCCCTTTGCCGGTTTTAATCCAGCAAAGGGGCGAATATTTTGCAATTAGTAAAGATGACTGGGCATGATGTCAATTCTGGTCTAACAGAGCCTAATAAAAAAGCTCCCATTGCTGGGAGCTCTTTCAATCAATGGTGCGGGCGAAAGGACTTGAACCTTCATGGGGTTGCCCCCATACGGACCTGAACCGTACGCGTCTGCCAATTCCGCCACGCCCGCGTGCAGGAATTAGAATAACGGAGCGCCACCGCGAACGCAAGAACTATTTTTGAAAAAGTTTGCAGGCATTTTCCCAAGCGGCATGCGCGATTGTTTCGGCGTCCTCACCAGTGCGATCGACACGGTCGTTAACCAGCGCGTTTGCCGTAATGGAGATCATTGCGGGCTCGCATTCAAGACCGCGGATGGGCTCCGGAGCCATATACGGGCAATCCGTCTCGAACAAAATTCGATCGAGTGGGGTTGCCGCAAATGCCTCGCGCACGTCGTCGTTGCGCTTAAAGGTGGCCGCACCACCATAGGCGATATAGCAGCCCAGCTCCACAAAGCGCTCCATCGTGGCGCGGTCCTCGCCAAAGCAGTGCAGCACGCAACCGGCCTGAGGCACACCCACCTCGCGCAGCACGTTGTAGGCGTCCACGTGCGAGGTACGCTCCTGGTCCATGTCCTCGTGACGCAGATGCAGCTCCACCGGCACGTTACGACACACGGCAAGCTCGAGCTGGCGCGCCATGCAATCAATCTGCACGCTGTGGGGCGCCGGCGTGATGTCGTCGTCGTAATCCATGTGGTAGTCCAGACCGATTTCGCCAATACCGGCACACAAAGGGTCATCAAGCGCAGCAACAACCTGCGCGTGAATGTCGTCGGTATAGTCCGGCGCGCCATACGGATGCACGCCGGCAAGATACTTGATCTGCGGGATATCCTGCATCGGCAGAATTTCGCGCACGAGCCAGTCGCTATAGTCCGTCACGCTGCGCTTGTCGGCGATGGGGTCGAAGACCGTCACCAACAGGTCGATGCCTGCCGCCTTGGCACGCACGAGTGTCTCGGGCACATCCTTGCCCCAGAACGAAAGCAGATGCGCATGTGTGTCGGCAAGCGGTGCCAAGGGCACGGGACAAGCAACCGTCTTCTTTTTCTTGGTAAACGTCACGCGTTCGGCATTAAGCGTCATGGGAAAGCTCCCGAGCCAGGCACACAAAGTCGGCGACGCCGAGCGTCTCGGCGCGCGTGGTGGGTGCGATACCGCAAGCCTCAAAGGCGGCATCGAGCACGTCCTTGGCAAAACCGTTGGCGCTCATGGAATTGCGGATGGTCTTGCGACGCTGAGCAAATGCAGCGTCAATCACGCGGGCCACAAATTCGCGATCGAGTCCTTCGGGCACCACACCGTCAACACGGTCGATACGCACGACGGCCGAGTCCACGTGTGGCGCCGGCATAAAGCAACGCGGCGGCACCTCAAAGCGACCCGTTACCTGCGCATACAGGCCAAGCTTTGCCGTATAGCCGCCATAGGTCTTGTTGCCCGGCACTGCGGCAATGCGATCGGCAACCTCCTTTTGCACCATGACGACGGCGCGCTTGAGCGCCGGCATCGTCTGGAAGAACTGCAGGATGATCGTCGCCGCCACGTTATAGGGCAGGTTCGCGACAAACACCGTCGGCTCACCGCCCGCAGCCTGCTCAATCTGCTCCGGGCCCACCTTGAGCGCGTCGCCCATGATAAAGCGGAAGTTGGCATAGTCGGCGGCGTGGGCATCGAGCACCGGCTCAAGCTCGGGATCGGCCTCAATGGACGTAACGCACGTCGCTTCCTGCAGCAACGCAAGTGTCAACGTTCCACAACCCGGACCCACCTCGAGTACGCGCTCGTCACCTGCAAGCTCGGCAAGCTCGCAGATACGCTCGATCACATGATTGTCGATTAGAAAGTTCTGGCCCAGGCGATGCTTGGTCGCAAGGCCAAACTCCTCCAGCAGCTCCCTGGTGGCCGTGGGGTTTGCCAAAGGCGAAGTTGTCATGGTTGCCTCCTTAGCATGATGGCGGCGTCTTGAAACAAAAGGGCATGGACCGTGGCGGCCATGCCCTTACAGCTAAACAGCAAATTGCCGATATGGCGCTCGCGCGGTCTCTACGCCAGACGCGGGAACAGCGGATCGCCCTTCTCGACGGGCTGACCGCCAGCAAGCAGGCCCCAAGTGCAAATGCCCTTGAGGTCGTCGCTCGAGGCCTCGTCCTCGCAAGACAGGCGACGCAGAGCCTCGGCAGAAGTCTGGGGCATGAGCGGCATCAGCAGGTGGGCGGCGATGCGGATGGCCTCGAGCAGGTTGTAGATCACAAATGCCAGCTCGTCAGCCTTGGCCTCGTCCTTGGCAAGCGCCCAGGGCTCGGAGTCCTCGATGTAGTGGTTGGCGGCATGGATGAGCTCCATGACCTCATCCTTGGCTCCGCCGTAATCGAGCACGTCCATATTGGCCATGTAGCGCTCGACCAGGCCGTCGGCAATCTTTGCCAGCGGGTTATCGAACGCGTCGGCAGACGCCGGTTTAGCCGGGGCGCAGCCGTCAAAGTACTTTGCGCTCATGTTGAGCGAGCGCGAGATAAGATTGCCCCAGCTGTTGGCCAGATCGGCGTTGTAGACCTGCTCCATGCGATCGAAGCTGATGGCGCCGTCGGTGCCGGGGACTACGTCGGTCATAAAGTAATAGCGGTAGCCCTCGACGCCCAGCATGTCGATAACATCCTGCGGAGCGATGGCGTTGCCGCGGCTCTTGGACATCTTCTCGGCCTTACCGGTCTCGGCATTGCGCACGGTCAGGAAGCCGTGGGCAAAGACGTGCTCGGGCAGGGCCTCGCCGATGGCCATGAGCATGGCGGGCCAAATGACGCAGTGGAAGCGAATGATGTCCTTACCCACAATATGGAACTGCGCGGGCCAGCGATAGGCCAGCTCGGCACGGGCCTCGTCGGTGTCGACACCGTAGCCGACGGCAGTCATATAGTTGAGCAGCGCATCGAACCACACGTAGGTCACGTGACCCTCGTCAAACGGGACCTGAATGCCCCAGTCAAAGCTCGTACGGCTCACGGAAAGGTCGTTAAGGCCGCCCTCGACAAAGCTACGTACCTCGTTCATGCGGAACGCAGGCTCGACAAAGTCGGGGTGCTCGTCATAGAGCTTGAGAAGCTTGTCCTGGAAGGCGGAAAGCTTAAAGAAGTAGGACTCCTCCTGCACGCGCTCAAGCGGACGGTGGCAGTCGGGGCATAGATGCTGGCCGACGCTGCCGTACTCCTCGTCGCCCTTCTGGACCTGCGTATCGGTGAAGTAGGTCTCGTCAGGCACGCAATACCAACCGTCGTAGCTGCCCTTATACAGGTAACCGGACTCCTTCATGCGCTCCCACAGATACTGCACGGCATGATGCTGGCGCGGCTCGGTGGTGCGGATGAAGTCGTCGTTGGAAATCTCGAGCTTGCTCCAAAGCTCCTTGAAGTGCGGGGCCTGGCTATCGGTCCACTCCTGCGGCGTCATGCCATGCTTGGCTGCGGCCTCGGCGACCTTCTCGCCGTGCTCGTCCATGCCGGTCAGGAACTTGACGTTATAGCCGGCGGAGCGGCGATAGCGAGCCTGAACGTCGGCGATGATGGTGGAATAAGCCGTGCCCAGGTGCGGATCGGCGTTGACGTAGTAGATGGGCGTCGTGATAAAGAACGAAGGCTTGCTTTGATCCATGGGGTTTGTCCTCCAGAAAAACGTTGCATACAGGGGATGATTCTAGCGCAAGGGCTGGATATCCTCCATCTATTGCATATCGAGCACCATGGCATAGACATCGCGCTTGCGGCGCGAATACTTCTGAGACAGGCGCTTGGCCACCGCAGAGGCGGGCTCCCCCTCCTCGAGCGCGGTGCGGATATCCTCGCGCAGGGCATCGTCGGGATCCGCTACCGCAGCGCCAACCGGCGCGATGCCGGCCTCCTCGTCCTCGCTCGGCGGCGCGATGACCAGCGCAATCTCGCCCTTTACCTCGCCGCGAGCACGCAGCTCCTCGGCAAGCTGGTCAGCGGGCCCGCGCAAGACCTCCTCGTGCAGCTTGGTGAGTTCGCGGCAGACGGCGACCTCACGCTGGGGAAAGACCTCCGCCACGGCCTCGAGCGTCGCCACGATACGATGTGGAGACTCGTAGAAGATGAGTGCGCCAGGCACCACGGCAAGGCGCTGCAAACGGCGCACACGGTCGCCGTGCTTTCGGCCCAAAAAGCCCTCGAAGAAAAAATGCTCGCAGGGAATGCCGGACGAAACAAGCGCCGTGACGCAAGCAGAGGGCCCGGGAATAACTTCGACGGGCACATCGGCCTCACGCGCCGCCTCGACCAGCGCCTGGCCGGGATCGGACACGCTCGGCATGCCGGCGTCCGAGGCAAAGGCGAGGGTCTCCCCCGCCAGCAGACGGTCGACCAGGCCGGCAGCGCGGCTAGCGATCACATTCTCGTCGCAACGGACAAGCGGCTTGGAAATGCCCAGGTGCATCAGCAGCTTTGACGTCACACGCGTGTCTTCGCAGCAAATGGCATCGGCGGCGGCAAAAGCCTCGCCAACGCGCGGGGACAGGTCGCCTAGGTTGCCGATGGGCGTGCCGACCACATAGAGTTTGCCCGTATGGGCGCTGTTTTGCGTCATATCAACCTATTCAATCATGCCGCGCTCGAGCGTACCAAGCGCCGCGCGGGCGTCCCATGCTGCAATGCGCTTCTCGGTCTTCCACGTTTGGAAGAACCAACCGGCAGCCGGCGCAAACGAAGCCAGCTGGTTGGCGATAAACACGCGCTCGTAGGCATTGCGGCCCTCGGGCGTAACCGACGAGTTGGCAAAGATCGCCGCACCCGACCATTCGCCCACCAGCACGGGGAACCCAGTCGAAATCGCTTCTTTAAGCTCGCGCTTGTTACGCGAAATCGCCGTCGTCAGCCCGCGGGGGCTCGTAATGTCGAGCGCGTACTCGTCGCGGTAATGGTACAGGTGAAGGTCCATGTAGACGTTCTTGTACTTGGCGCCGCGCATAAAATGCTTCCACTCGCTGGGATGCCCCGACGACGAGAAGACGACGATCTTATCCTCGGGCATATACGAACGAACGAGCTCGTAGGCATCGCGATAGAAATTGCGCAGGTAGTGGGCCGGAATGCCATCCGTCATGGTGAAGAGGCTCTTGCGAACGCTCATCTGCGGCGTGTCCAGCAGTTCAATGCCCAGCAGGCTCTCGGCCTCGCCATAGCGATCGGCCAAGCGCTCGAGCACGTCGAGTGCGACATGACGGCCGTTGGTGGACGAATGCCACTCGGCGACAGCCTCCGGCGTGGTGGGCGAATCGTTGGAATCGCCCTGGCCACCGGGCACGGTTGCCAGATCGAGCAGCACGCGGATGTCGTACTTGGCAGCCCACTCAATTGCACGGTCAATGTAGTCGACAACCGAGATGTAGGACGCATCGGACCCCTGTGAGCCAAAGGCATACCAGGGCACCGGCAGACGCACGGCATTGAGGCCAATCTGCGCCATGCGGCGAAAATCGTCCTCGCTCACAAACGTCTCGTAATGGCGGCGCATGCGCTCGTTATAGGCGGCGGTACCCATGGCCTCCTGTAGCTCGGCCGCGTTGGATGCACCGGTCGCCGCGTACAGCGACGGGGTCACCCAAGGCTCGGGAATAAACCAGCCAGAGAGATTAACGCCGAGTATCCTCTCCATCACTGCCCCCTTCGGATCATGCAGGTCGAACCCGCATCGTATTGCATAGGATAAGTATCGTTTTGAGTATACCCGCGTGTGCGGACAGGCGACCGAACGGTCTGTAAAGTGACGCGAAAGTGGGAGGAATGTCTGGGGCGAGCGGGCTCGGAATGGTGCGACGAGGTGTGTACGCGCGCCGGAGGCAGGCACCGGAAAGTGTGTCCCGTTCTGAGCCCTTATTCTGGGACGCAGTTTCCGCAGAACCCTACATAAAAGAAAAGGACCCCTTTGCAGAGGTCCTAGTCAATTCAAGGTGGCGGGGAAGGGAATCGCGTCCGCGCGCTGCGCGGACGGACCGCTGCGGCGCTTACGCGCCTTGCGAGCTGCGCTGGCAAACGCTTACGCGTTTACTCAGCTCCGCGCCCTCACGGGGTTCGATTCCATGTGGGGGCTGCATAAAAGAAAAGGACCCCTTTGCAGAGGTCCTAGTCAATTCAAGGTGGCGGGGAAGGGAATCGAACCCCTGACACGAGGATTTTCAGTCCTCTGCTCTACCAACTGAGCTACCCAGCCATTTGAGGTGTGCCTTGTTTCAAGGCTTGATTAGTATAACCAAGGACGCGTTCCGGTCAACCGAGAATTTTAAAAAAGTTTTTGAGCACAGCCTCGGTTCTTTAAATCGGCACGTCAGAGGCATCAGCCGGCAGCAAGAAGTTTTTCGCTCAGAGCCGCACGGGCAAACTCACTTGGAGTCATCCCCTCGGCAGCCGCCCGTCGACGAATGGCCTCCTTCATTCCCAGAGGAATCTTGACCGACAGCGTTGCCGTCCCCTCACCTGAGAGTGGGGGCCGTCCATGCACGATCCCACCAACGGTGTGTTCGCCATCCGGAAACTCTCCGCGCTCGTACGACTCGCACCACGCGTCAATCATTTCATCCGTTACAACCTGACCATTAGCGGCCGTATACGTCTTGCCCATCATCGACCCCTTTGCCGAGCCCATTCAATCTCCTGCCAAAATTTCTTCTGGACTGGAGACAAGGCATGAATGATAAGCCACCCACGAACAAGCTCGACCGCGACAAGCTCCACGCTTCGTCCGTCTGGGAGCCATCCAATCGCAAGCCATCTCGGCGGCTCGTCCTTCGACTCGCGACGAATTCGCTCAGTAACCGCAAGCCAAGCGCTAAGCACCTGCTTTTCTGTCAGGTGCTTTTTAGCGTTGGGATGGATCTCAACATCCATGCATCTTCTCCTCCATCTTACCCAATTTCGTATGACGAAAGTCCGCTGTCGCCAATTCTTAAGTCGGCACGCGTTGGAGAGCAGGGGTCGAAACAATGATTGAAGAGCGTTCTAGTGCGGCCCAGGCGCCGGGGTAGGAACACATACGCCAGGGACATACGTTTTCGTAGCGCGCGAGGATATTGCCGTCGCGATCGATGAAGGCGATGTCGATGGGATAGGCCATAAAACACGTGTGGACCGAAGAGCAGCGTGGAAACGCCATGACGAGCGGCAGGCCGTTGGCGGCAACCGGACGCCGTCCCAGCATGCCGCGCAGGCGCATGACAAACGACTCCGCCACCGCAAACTCGGCCGGCGTCCAACCCAGCCTATTGAGTGCCCGCGCGTAGGCGATGTAGGACGAGACCGCGGTCACATGACCACCCCCGGGCGCCATGGATCGACCGTCACCGCGCGCTCGTGCGACAACGTTGTCGGCGCCCCCAGCGGAACGCCAGCGATGCTGAGAGAAGTCGGCCACGGCTCATAGTGCATGGTGCAGGTGTAGGTCCTAAACGTACCGGATAGGGAGAGCAGGCCACCATCCGATGCCTCCGCGCCTTGCTCGCTCGACACTTCGATCTGCAAGTCATAGCCTTTCATGGCATTCAGAATTTGAGTCTGAACCGTCGCCGAGGCATCGGCAGAGCTTTCGTCGCCCTCCCCCTCCGACGCCACGGCGTGCGCCAACACGATGTCGGGCACCACGCGGTCGAAGCGCGCGACAGCGCTGGCAAAGATCATGACGTTGTATACGATGAGTGCCAGCACCAGCAAAACGGGCGTAACCACTGCCATCTCCACCGTCGCTTGGGCGCGCTCCTCGCGCAGACGCATGCGGATACTCATTACGACCCACCGCCCAGAGCGCCAACCAGCGTGGCGACATCGACGGTAAGCGGGATGGAGCCGCCGCCGGGCAGAGGAATCTCCGCAAGTGTGAGCACCGTACCGCTGATGGTGCGTTCGACTTGATATTCCAACGCCTCGCAAAGCGCCTTGGGATCGGTCACGCCCAACGGAATACTTCGCAGCTTGTCTTGCGCTTGAGAGAGACCGGCAATGTCAGACCCCGGGCTCTTAATGACGTTGGCGGAATCGGTCAGCACTGGCTTTCGCAGGCGCAAGTCGCACGGTTCCAGACCCAACGCCGCCACGGACGCCGAAACGGTATCGCCGAGCCATGATGCGATGGAGCCCAACGCGCCGCTGCCCCCTCCTAGGCCTTTAATCATCTCGTCCATAAGTTCGTCGGCCGAACCTTGGATATCACCGTATCCTACGAGCAGCCGTCCCCAAACATCCATGACGCCGTCGAGTACGCCGGCAACGCCACCCGAGCGTTCCTTCAATGTCGAGAAAAATCGCGAAAGCACGTTGTTTTGCGCCGTCGCCTCATCGGGCGCCAGCACCGCGGCAGAGATGGCACCGCGACTGCCAAGCTCAACCGCCGTGTTAAACGAAGAGTTAAGTTGATCGGGGCTGGCAATATCACCCGAAACTGCAAAGGCGACTACGCCGTTGCGGCCAGGTGGGGCGATACGCGGACGCTCGCCCGAAAGCGCTTTGATGGCCTGGTCAAACGCATTGCTCGCACGGTCGGTCTCGTCTTCGGTCTGACGTTCGAGCTCGAGCTCTTTGTTGCGGCATTCGACGTAGCCTTCCAGGGCGTCTTTAAACTTGTCAAAGTGATACTCGAAGCCGTTTTCGATAGAGGTTGAAGGCGCCGCAACAGCACCAAGCGACGAAACGCCAAAATGGCATTTGCTGCATTTATCCTGTCCATCGTAATCGGCAACCGAAGCAAATCCGCTCGGCGTCCCTTTCTTATAGTTAGGGCAGGTCGTCCCGTAATGCAGATACGCCTTGTCATCGTTCACGCTCGTCGGCCACACCGCATCGGTATAGAGCTCCGTCGCCCGAACCTCATCAGAGTTGCGCGGCAGCAGCGGAATATAGGAGGAAACCCTGTCTCCGTTCTCGGTTATATGTGCCCGATCGACCTCCGCGCTCGCATAGGTATAAAACGCCTTACGCGCCGCAGACTCTGCCTTCATCTCGACACTCGAGCCGTGGGGCTTCTCATTTGTCAGACGCCAATGGTAGTAGTCCTTCGCGCGATCAAGGGCAACCTGGGGCTCCCACGTAACGCTCGATGAGTAATGCGGATTTTGAACACCGGAGAGATCCGTTAGGCTTTTCGCACGCTCCCACATGCAAGAACAGCTGCCGACCGAGCCCTTGTCAGACCCACCACAATCCGCCAGCCAAGCACGCTCTTTAGCCTTCGCCGTGTCCTCAGAAGCCTTCCGCAGCTCCTCGGCCGCACCCTCTAAATCATCTGATGTGTCTTTAATGGTATCGGTCGAGATCTCTGATCCTTTGAGCGCAGCGAAGTCAGACTCGGATGTCCTGGGCACGGCAAGCGCCGTACCGGTATAGGTCACACTATCGGTATCCTGCACCGACACCGCCTGCGTGGCACGCGCGGCGATCAGATACGGCAGGGCCGTCTCGATTTTCTGTAAGCCTTCCGATGCGCTTTTGGCAAACTTGTTGCGCGTTTTAATGATCTCAATCCCGGTGTCGACCATATTGCCGGCAACCGGCTCGGCACCCGGGATGAGGATGGCGACCAGGCCCGTCCCGATCGTGGCAAACCCCGCCAGCCCCAGACTCAAGATGCTCGCATCAACCACCGTGGCAGCCGTGTGATAGGACGACACTACGTTGGCACCCGCCAGCGCGCCACTATCAGCCGCCACCTGGGTATCCCCGGCACGCGACATGCTCCATATCGCCGCGGTCGACGAAAACAACAATGTGAGCACCACTAGGATGACCACGGCAGAAGAAAGCGTGGTATAGGCGCCGTCTTCGATAAACAGATCGACACCGGCTCGACCCATAAAGCCGCCTCGCTTGCGATGGCAGCTCGGACGGTGCGTCAAAACGCGTCTAGACCAGAAACGCTTAATCCCATGCAGCAATCCACGAATCATAATCTCCCTCCAGCCATTCGGGACGCGATTGATACGAGACATCGACCTTGAGCTCAACGTAGCCGCCCTCGGCGGTACCACCCATAGCCCGCGCAAACGCACCGATCACAGGCAACGGCTTGACCTCGCCGGAAACGGACACGGACGAGACGCCACCCGCACCGGCCCGGCCAAGCTCGATATCCCACGACAACGGCCCGCCGGCATGAAAGATCGAAACGTTGGGCACTGCGGCAAGTCGGCGGCGGGCGAACTCCTTAAGATCGTCGTCCTCCGCCGTCGTCGTGGTCATGAGCCGCGCGGTCTCGGCGGCGGCAGACTCCATGACCGCGCGCGTATAGAGCAGGCACACCGGTTGCAGCGCGAGAAGGATGAGTGTCAGAAACGTCGGCAGCAAAAAAGCGGCCTCGACCGTAGACTGCGCCCGGTCCTCGCGCGCGGCATCAATACAACGCGATGTCCTTAGCGGCCGCAGCGGCGTCGATAACCGACGTCGAGGCAACGCCATGGGATGCCGCCCGCTCAACCAGCGCCGCCAAGCGCCCATCGGTGCCGGCACGCCAAAGCCCCGCGATCGCCAGCACGATCGATAACAGCGCCACCGTGACGATGGCGTATTCGACCGTCGCCTGGGCAGATTCCTCACGCAGGACATCATGCATTTCACGATCCCTCCTTTGAGTCCGTTGCCTGCGGGCTCAGGCGCACGGCGCGCAGACGACACGAAGCATCGCCAGCATCCGCGGCAATTGTCACCATATCGACCCAGCCGCGTCCGTCGCGCACGATGGCGCCCCACACGTTTCCCTTGATGTCGAGATAGCCGCTCAGAGCAAGTTGCGCCGTGGGTACCTCGCGATAGGCACGCAGCATATCCGCCGCCGCTTCGGTCATCGGTCGGTCCTCGGACCATGCAAGTCGGACCGCAATCGCGTTGCCCTCAGGCGAATCCGTCGCAGTGCCAGACCGCTTGTCGAGCGTCCGCAGAAAGTTTTGCGCCGTGACAGCGACATCCGAATCGTCCGCATCTCGCATCTCATCTTTTTGAGACGCCACCGCCGAATCTGTGCCCAAATCGGAGGCGGTCCCAGGACGCTGCTGCCGCGCGGCGTTAAGCCCCCAAAGCACCGCCGCTATCGCCACGGTCAGGCAAGCAAACACCAGCAGCACCCCGACGGGGCGCTCGCCCTCTACAGGCTGTTGATGCCCTCGCTGATAGCGTTCCATAGATCTTGGACCTTGCCCTTAAATGCGACGATGGCGATAATCGCGATCACCACGAGCACGCCGACCAAGATGGCATACTCGGTGGTACCCTGTGCACTCTCCTCCTGCAATAGTTCCTTGGCGCGCTGACGAACATGTGCCGCCCGGCAAAACGCCCAGCCCTGGACCTTGCCAGCAGCGTCAGTCATCGTGTTCATGTATTCCTCCCTACGTCATCCCGCCTGCTCCCAGCAGCGGGCCCAATATGGACAGAATCAACGCCGGCAAGATGAGCGTGCCGGTGGGAATCAGCAGCTTGACGGGCGCACGCTCGATCTCGCGCTCGACCGCGGCGCGATGAGCCGCACGGATCTCGCGACTTTGAGCGGCCAGTGTCTCGGCAAGTGGGGCACCCAGGGCGAGCGCCTGCCCCACCGTGATGGCAAAGGTCTCGAGCGCTCGCACGTCCAGGTCGCGCGCGGCGGCCAACAACTCGTCCTCACGCGTGCCCACGCCCACCTGCCACGCCATGCAGGCGCGCTCAAGGCGAAGAGCCAGCACTGACCGGCGGTTGGCGCAGAAAATCTCAAGCGCCGCATCAAACGAAAGACCGGCCGAAAGACCCAAGCGCACAACATCGATCATCTCGGACACTTCGCCGAGCGACACTCGCGCCGGGCCGCCCGCTCCAACCGCGCCCTTCACTCGCGCGGTCAGAGCATCGACCACCGAGCGACCCGCGGCAGCGACCAGCACCGCCTCGCGCTTGCAGGCCCCTGCGATCTTGCGTGCATCCGCCCGATCCAAACCCGTCGCGACAAATACACTCAGGGCGCACAGGCAAGCCGCAACTGCAACCGGGGCGCTCATAGCTCCACCCGCATAATGCGCCGGATAACCACCAGGGCAACGGCGTTGAGGGCAAGACCCAGCACCACAGCGCCCGCGCCGGCAGGCGTCGCAAGACCGCGACGAAAATCTGCCGAAAGCAGCGCCAACACCGCGCACATGCCCGCCGGCATCGCCGCGACCATATGCGCAGACATGCGAGCCTGCGACGTCTTAACATCCAGGCGGCGCTTGAGCTCAATGCGCTCCCCCACCATGCTCGACGCCTCGGACAGTAAGTCGGCAAGCGGAGCGCCGGTGCGCTGAGACACCTTAAGCGCCAAGGTCACAAGCGAAAGACCGGGGGCGTCGATACGCACGAGCAAGTCATCGAGCGCGTCGGTCGCCGAGATGCCGCAATCGATCGCCGCCGCCACCCGCAAAAACTCGGTATGCACTGGCTCTTGCGCATGAGCGCCCACAAAGCGCATGCCCTGGGCCAGCGAATGTCCCGAGGCAAGCGACATGGAAAGTGCGGTAAACGCCTCGGGCATTGCCTCTTCTGCATCGTGTTGCTCGCGCCGGCTCTCAAAGCCATCCCGAGCGGCACCAACGGCAAACGGAGCAACAAGTCCCAAGGCAAATCCGAGGGGCGATAACGACACCATCGTTAGTAAAACGCAGCAGACACCGCTCGATAGCAGCAGAAACGCCAAACGTCCCGAAGCATCTTCGATCACGAGGCCAAGGCGATGCGCCGGAGCCAGCGATGCCCACGAACGGGCGATCTTTTTCAGCAGATCGTTTTCCACCAGCTCACGCGGCAGCTTCTCTGCCACCGTCTCGAGCGCCTGACGTGCCAGCTCCGCCGGCGGTACCTGCGGCACACGAGGTTCCGCCCCGCACGCCGTCGCGACAGAAAGCCCTGCCAAGCCCCCTACGACGAGGGGCACAGTGATCTCCATTCGTCCACCTCCTCTTGTGTGAGCGTCCCCGACCGCAGGCCTTCTGCGATAAACGGCGGCTCGCGGTCAAGCGTCCAGGTGCGCTCGGCGGCATCGAACGTCACATAGCGCTCGAGCTCTACGCCGCCCGATGCGGCACGTCGCACCCCCGAATACGAGGAGACGAAGCGCCTGCCATCGGCGTGGCGCTCGGACATCACGATACCGTCGAGTGCCATGGCAATCTGCTCCTCGATGAGCTCGCTCGGCAGATCGATGCCATAACGTGCAAGCAACGTCAGACGCACCACGGTCTCCTGTTCTGAACCCGCATGAAGCGTGGTGAGCGACCCGTCGTGGCCCGTGTTCATGGCCTGCAACATGTCGCAGCACTCGGCACCGCGCACCTCGCCCACCACGATGCGGTCGGGGCGCATGCGCAGGGCATTAGTCACCAGGTCGCGGATCGTCACCGCGCCCTCGCCCTCAATTGAAGCCTCGCGCGCCTCTAGGCGCACCACGTGCGGATGATGCTCATGATTTTCTTCGCGCCCTGCTCGCCCGCCACGCACTTGGGCGACAGCTTGATGTTCAGAAGACGGGAGGCGCGGTTGATCATGCCGTAGTTTTTGGAATGGTAGTTCGACAGCAGAACGGCGGTCGGGCCGTTGTGGTCGGCGCCGTGCGACGCGGAGGAACCGTCAGCCAAGGGGAACCCGGCAACGCGACCGTTCGGGGTAGCGGCGATGATCTTGCCGAAAGGCACGTGCGAGGTGATCGGCACATAGCGGACGTCGACATGAATGCCGCGATCCCGGCTGCTCTTTTCGGCTTCGACCTGCGTAAACCGGTCGACGTCCTTGGCGATGCTGTCGGCATAAGGATCGTTGTTGCCGTAGCAGGGCGCGTTCTTCAGCATTTCCTGAATCGGCTCATACCCCACGAAGTTGGCGTTCATCGCGTCGAGTACCTCACGCATGGTCAGCCGCTTTTCCTCAAAGACGAGCTTCTTGATCGCGGCGAGGGAGTCCACCACGGTCGCGTAGCCGAGGAATTCGAAGTACGAATAATCGACGCCGCCTTCGATCTTCTCGGAATGCAGATCCTGCATGTTCTTCATGCAGAGGTTGTGCAGCACGGAGGACAGCGGAGCCGCGAAATGCTGCGGGCGCAGACGGTCGACGATGTGCTGCTGCTGGAAAGCCTTCTGCAACAGATTGATGTGCTGCGCCTTGTAGGCCTCGTAGAATTCCTCCCACGTCTGGAAGCGGGTCGGATCGCCGGTTTCAAGGCCGATGAGCTCGTCGCCGTAGTAGTGCAGGCGACCGTTGTTCATCAGCATTTCCAGCGCGGTAGCGAAGTTGATGTACACGCAGCCGGAGGTGTAGGTATCGCGGTTGGGCATACGGGTTTCGGTACAGCCCGAAATGGCATAGTCCAGCGCCTCGTTGATCGGGCAGCCCTTGATGGCGTTCAGGGGCACCACTTCCTCGTCGTTGATGAGCTTCGGGAACCCGGAGCCATCCTGAACGGTCAGGGCGATCTCATACAGGAAACGGTCGGGCGTGCGCGAATGGATGCGGACCGCGAGGTCGGGGTAGGTCATCGGGAATTCGCGCTTGGACTCGAGGAACAGATACGACAGCTCGTTGGTGGCGTCCTCTCCCTCGGGCGTCTGACCGCCGACGGTGACGGCTTCCCAGTGGGCATAGCCTTCCTGGAATTCATTGCCCGTGGGGTTGATGTACAGGTCGATGAACTGGGCCATGTCGACCCACATGCATTCGAGCAGTTCCTTGGCTTCCTCGGAGGTCAGCGTGCCTTCTTCAATATCCTTCTTGTAGTAAGGATAGAGGTACTGGTCCATGCGGCCGTTGGAAATGATGGCGCTGGCCTTCTGTTCGATGCGCGAGAACATCTGCACGAACCACTGGCACTGGACGGCTTCGCGGAAGTTGCGGGCCGGATAAGCGGGCACATGCTCGCAAATGTCGGCCATGCGGAGCAGTTCCTGCTTGCGGACCGGATCGGACGTCGCGGCGGCGGTGTCGCGGGCAAGCTGCGCATGGCGCTTCGCCCAGATCATGATGGCGTCGCACACGATGATCATGGCTTCGAGGAACGGCTTCTTTTCCCATATGTCCACGGAATTGGTCAGATCGAGGTCCGCCAGCTTGGCCTTGGCTTCGTTCTGGATGTCGATGAAGCCGCGCTTCATGGCCTTTTCATAGTCCGGGACCCACTGGAGCGCGGAACGGTAGGAAGAGGTCTCGCTCACCACGAACTTGGACTTCAGGCCGCGTTCGTCGTGATAGGTCACGCCGCGGATTTCGGCGGGCAACACCTTGTTGAGGTGCTCATGGTAGGTCTTGCCTTCCCAGTAGGGGGCGATTTCTTCCATGAGGATCTGCATGTCGGTGGGATCGATCTGGAAGGGGCTCTTTTCGCGGTTGGGAAGATCCTTCATGACTTCAATGTAGAAGTCGCCGTCGATTTCCGGATACAGGATGCCGTAGCGTCCGAGCTGCCCTACGCGGCCCGCGAGAAGCTGGTCGGGCGTGATGTATACGGTAATCTTTTCAGCCACATTCTTGAGCGCCTTGGCCCAGCGCAGGGTCAGCAGCTCACCTTCGGTCTGGCGCATGGATTCCGTGAAGTACCGGGCGCGCTCGATGTCCACGTGGGGAACGGTGAACTGGATGCGGTCGAGAATCTTATAGACGCGTTCGCGGCCTTGGCGGTTGACTTTCTTGGTACCCTGAAGACGTTCTTCCTGCGGGGACAGGCAGCAGCACTGGGACATGGGGAGCCTCCTAACAAAATGTTTATCTTGACGGTTCGTTTTTTCATCAAGTGGTTGCCCCGTTTAAAGCATCATGCGTGCCATCATGCATATCCTGCCTGAATAGAAAGAAAAATCAGCAAAGCACCCCATACGGTTGTACGTTGCTCCCCGGAAAGCCTGGTGTGCATTTTTGCAATGGGCTCTCCGGCAACCGACCCAATTCACAGCGTTTCGACATCATGTGTGCATTTTTGCAATACGAAAAAATACACATGCAAGATGACGTTTTCCATTTCCGCTCTCCCTTCCGATATCGCCCCATACCCGCTCATGCCAGATGAACATGTTGATATTACATCATAAAAAATTCCGTGTGCATCATATGTTCTGTCGCCACCCCCCTTTTTCCTTCCCTATGAGCGGCATCAATCTTGCTTTTTTGCACACATCAGGACAGTTAGACGTGGTTCCTTTCCGTTCACACACGACGCCGGCACGCGGCGCCAGCATACAAGGAGTTCTTTGTCATGAAAGCCATCGATTTCCGTTTCCGCCCCAACACGCCCGACGCCGTGGACGGGCTCATCCACAGCCCCTTCTTTGGGGACATGTGCGCCTTCTTCAACTATCCGGATCGCGCGTGGTCGGCTTCGCTCGACAAAATCGTCAAGATCATGGACGAGCATGAAATCACCGGGGTCATCACCGGGCGCGACGTCGAAACGACCTATGGCTGCCCCTGTTCCAACATGGGCGTCGTGGAAATGATGAGGGCCTACCCCCACAAATTCTATGGCATGGCCGGGCTCGATCCACACAAGGGTATGCAGGCCATCGACGAGCTTTCCCGCATGGTCAACGAATTCGGCATGAAAGGCGCGTCCGTCGATCCCTACCTCGCCAAGCTCCCGGCAGATCACCGCAAGTTTTATCCTATCTATGCAAAATGCTGTGAATTGAAGGTTCCGGTGGTCATCAGCACCGGACCTGGTACCCGCGTTCCCGGCGCGATCATGGGCGACGCCTCCCCCGCCCGCGTCGACGAAGTGGCCCGCGACTTCCCGGATCTCACCATCGTCATGAGCCACGGCGGGTATCCCTACGTGCAGGAAGCCTGTATGGTCTGCCACCGCAACGCCAACGTCTATATGGAATGGTCCGAGTATGAGACGTGGCCCTTCGCGGACGGCTACGTCAAGGCGGGCAACGAGCTCATCCCCGACAAGCTCATTTTCGCCAGCGCCCACCCCTTCTATGACAGCTGGGAGCGCGCCAAGCTGTACGAGACTCTCGGCTTCAAGCCCGACGTGCTCGAGAACGTCCTGTACAACAACGCCGCCCGCATATTGGGGATTGCGTA
>CAJJPN010000013.1:0-25325 GCA_905193635.1 Coriobacteriaceae bacterium | reverse complement strand
GGGCGCATGGGGCAGCACTCGAATCGAGCGCCCCCCTATACCCCAAAAACGTAGCGGTCCAGGCGCTCACACGCCTCCTTTACCCGCGAAAGGGGCAGTGCCAGATTCACGCGAATGTGGCAGGGCCCGTGGAACGGGCGGCCGTCCTGATACCCCACGCCCACACGAGCGCCCTCGTCGAGCAGCCACTGAATATCGCGGCCATGCTCGCGGCACCACTCGGTGCAGTCCAGAAACACCATGTAGGTGCCCTGCGGACGCGAATAGGACACGCCCGCAAAATGCTTGTCCACGTAATTGCAGAAGTAGTCGACGTTGCCCTCGATGACCTCATTGAGCTCATCAACCCACTCGTAGCCTTGCGGCTGGTAGGCACCGATAAGCGCATGCATGGAGAGGACGTTCATCTCGTTGTAGTGCGTCTTGTTGGACACGGCGCACACGCGGTCGCGCAGCGTCTCGTTATAGATGATGTGGTAGCTGCCGACCAGGCCCGCCAGGTTAAACGTCTTGCTGGGCGCATAGAGGGCAACCGTGCGCATGCGGGCATCCTCGCTCACCGACTGCGTCGGGATATGCTTGTGACCCGGCAGGATGATATCGGACCAAATCTCATCCGAGATCACCACGCAATCGTGCTGGCGATAGATGTCCATGGCACGTTCGATCTCGTCGCGCCCCCATACGCGGCCGCAGGGATTGTGCGGCGAGCAGAACACCGCGGCATGGATGTGGTTTTGGGCGAGCTTTCGCTCCATGTCCTCAAAGTCCATGCGCCACACGCCCCGATCGTCGAGCTTAAGCGGGCTGTGGACAATGCGATAGCCCGCGGCTTCGATAGACTTGGTAAAGCCGATGTAGGTGGGACTGTGGACCAGTACCGCATCGCCCGGCTGGACATATGCGCGCAGCGTCGACACGACACCGCCCAGCACGCCGTTTTCGTAGCCGATATGCTCCGGCGCCAAGCCCTCAACGCCGTTGCGACGGCTTTGCCATTCGATGATGCGGTCGAAGTACTCGTCACGCGGATTGAAATAGCCAAACATGGGATGCTGGGCGCGCTGAATGATGTGTTCCTGAACCGTGGGCACCGTGGCAAAATTCATATCCGCCACCCACATGGGGATGCGGTCGAAGCCCTCGTCGGGTGCGTTCGGAGCCATGTCGGGAATTTCTCCCCAGGAGTCAACGGCGATGGCGTCCATACCGTGGCGGTCGATAAGCGAGGTAAAGTCGTATTTCATGCTGAGCTCCCGTGCAAAGCGGATTGTTTCGGTAGGCGTTATTGTCCACCAGCGTGGGCGGTTTTGGAGCGGAGTTTGGCGCTTAATTTGACGGGTGCGGACGAATGGCTGGTTAGTCTCGCGCGTCGTTGATGGCGGTTATCGTCAACCTGGTTCCGTCGACCGTAAACGATATGTCAAGCCCAGCGTAAGCCAAATGGTAAACGCGGTTTGGCTCGTGTTTGCTGCCCGCACGGCGCGGATCTTGGCGGAGCACCTCGATCAAGCCGGGGAGCTTTGTGTCCGGGACCATGTCCCGCAGCGCTTGCGGGAGCTCGACATCGAGCTCTTGCCATGGCGCGTCCTCAATCCAGCCGCCCGTCGCATCCGGGTGACAGTCCGCAAACGGAATGTAAGGCTTAATGTCGTAGATGGGCGTACCGTCGCGCAGGTCGGCCCCCAGCACATGGATGATGGGACCATCGTCGGTGAGCTCGACACGATCAAGCTTGACGCAGGTGAGCCCGATGGGATTAGGGCGAAACGGACTGCGCGTGGCAAACACGCCCACGCGTTCGGCTCCACCCAGACGCGGTGGGCGCACGGTTTTCGACCATTTTGCGTTGGT
Source organism: Coriobacteriaceae bacterium (assembly GCA_905193635.1). Lineage (GTDB taxonomy): Bacteria > Actinomycetota > Coriobacteriia > Coriobacteriales > Coriobacteriaceae > Collinsella. The sequence continues at coordinate 23,471 of CAJJPN010000013.1, read as the reverse complement.
GCCGGACCTGTCCTGCGTTTTGGCATCGGCGGCTATGTCCTTAGCCGTGCCGCCGGGCGTTCCGTTTTCGAAGCGCCAGAGCAGCCATAGGTGAGAGAAGGAGTCCAGACCCTCAACTGCAGCGTTGGAGGCAAATTCCGGCTCAAAGACGATGCGTCCCTGCAGATGGGGCGCCAAAAAGCTGTTGCGTGGGATGCCGAACTTCTGCGGCAGGTCGGTATGTATGTGTGCAATAGGTTCCATGCCGGTCATTGTACGGCATGGAGGCGTGGGGTGTTGCGCGCAATTCTTCGCCGCGGTCCCCGTCGTGCAACCAACGGTTGCTTGGAAGGGTGCCGGCCGCCGCGTATGCTTAAAGCAACAAACAGCAGAAAGGAGCCGTCATGGCCTTTGCAGAAAAGCTCATCGCCATCCGCCGCGACAACAATCTCACCCAAGAGCAACTCGCCGCCAAGCTCTTCGTCACACGCCAAGCCGTCAGCCGTTGGGAACGCGGCGAAGTCACGCCGGGCATCGACATGATGAAGCTCATTGCCGCCATAACCGGAGAACCGCTGTCCCACCTGCTCGAAATGCCCGAGCACTATTGCCAGAGCTGCGGCATGATACTCACGCCCGACGACTGCGGCACCGATGCTCACGGCGCAACGACCGACCATTACTGCAAGTGGTGCTACGACCACGGCAAGTACACCTACGAGACCACGATGGAGGCCATGATTGAGGATTGCGCCCCGCGCCTGGCACAAAACACCGGTATGTCGCTCGACGAAGCCGTCTCTCTCATGGGCGCCGTGCTGCCGCAATTGGAGCGCTGGCGCACCGTGCAGGAAAACGAGGAGCGCTACGGTGCCGAGGCGCGGGCGCGCTATGGCGACGAGGCCGTCGATGCAGCAAACGAGGCACTGCTGGACATGGACCCCGAGACATGGAACGACATGAAGGAACTTGAACGCGCTATTCTGGGCCAGCTCTCGATCGCCATGGGCGACGGCGAACCGGATGGAAGCGAGGCGCGCAAGCTTGTCGCAATGCACCGTCGATGGATTGGCCTTAACTGGGGACACGAACCCCAAGACGAAGCATACCTGGGCCTCGCCCACGGCTATCTTGCCGATCAGCGCTTTGTTGACTACTACGACAAGCCCTGCGGCACCGGAGCTACGGCGTTTCTGGTACAGGCCATCGAGTCGTCGCTGGCCCGCGCATAGATTGCGGCGGCTTTGGGTATTTCAATCAAAACCGCAACCGATTGGAGACACCATGGCTACTGATCATGAACTCGCGCTCTACGTTATGACTGGCTGCCCGTATTGCATAAAGGTCAAGCGCTTTTTGGCCGATAACGGCGTGACCATTCCCGAACGCAATATCTCGACTGACCCCGATGCCGAGCAGACGCTCATCGCCGTCGGCGGAAAGCGCCAAGTTCCCTGCCTGTTCATTGACGGCACGCCACTCTACGAGTCGGGCGACATCATCGCGTGGATACAGAAGAACCTGCTCTAGCGTTCTATTGCGGTCGGCCGGCCCCAACGCACAAACCCATACGGCACAAACATGTACGTCAGCATCCAAAGTCGATATTTTTCGACATCTTTGGATGCTGACGTACAGCTATTTGTGGGCAGTCGTTGGGGACGTTCTTAAATGACTAGTTACTTGTATTTTTGTCTACAAAATTGTATACAAAAAGAGAAGCCGCCTCATGGAGCTCATCGCTCGATGTTGCCCCGATCGGGATGGTTACATCATTTACCACGCCCTTGTCCCTCCTACGCGCAAGGTGCTCAGGGAAATCGGAATCGATCGATAGGAGGCGCTATGGACGCTAAACAGCTCGAAAAGATGATGGGGTTTGCTCCCGGTGAGCTAGAAAAAGCCGCAGCGGCATACGAAAAAGATGAGTGGCCGAAGGGCCACACCGTCAAGTTGGGAAGGCCGCCGATTTCCGATGAACCAAGCGTTGTTTTATCGGCACGTGTGGGCGAATCGGTTCTTGAAGCATTTGACGCAAAGGCAAAGCGCCATGGGCAAACGCGCACGGAGCGACTCAGGGAACTCATTACACTCGATGCAATGATTGCCTAGTCCCCTGCCGAACCAAACATGTACGTCAGCATCCAAAAACGATATTTTTCGACATCCTTGGATGCTGGCGTACAGTTTTTTGCATGGATCCGGCACAGGCGATCCGTTCTTCTCCGTCCCCAAGGGATCATTTAGCCACAAAAGCGGGCGATGGGCGCAAGCTGCTGCTCGCGAAAGACACGGTCGACAGCGGCACGGTATTCATCGACCTTTTTGGTCTTGCGTACGAGTTTGTGAACGGTCGCGGGATCGGCGAAGGCGCATTTGGCGTAGAACCACCACTCCTTCATGCGAAAGACCGCGTTGCCCCCAATCTCGTCCGCATAGGCCGCAAACAGCATGTCATGGAAGCGTTGCAGCTCAGCGGCGGTAGCGGCAGGGTCGCCCTTAACCATGCGAGCCAGCGCGGGATTCGCAAGCAAGCCGCGCCCCAACATTACGTGGCGTGTTCCGGGATAGGCCTTCACCAGCGCATCCATGTCCTCAAGATCAAAGATGTCGCCGTTATAGGCCACGGGGAACGGCGCCCGTTCCAGCGTCTCGCCGTAAAACTCTTTGCGCGGTGAGCCCGTATAACGGTCCTTTTGCACGCGCGGATGCACGATCAACTCCGCCAGCGGCATTCGGCAATAGAGGTCGAGCACGCGCTCGTACTCGTCATCGCATTCGAGCCCCAGTCTGGTCTTGACCGACACCGGCAAGGGCGAGCGTTCGCACACGTCGCTCAAGAACACCTCGAGCTCATCCAAATTGCGCAGAAAGCCCGAACCCTTGCCCTTCGCGACCACCGTACCCGAAGGGCAGCCAAGGTTGAGGTTGACCTCGCGGTAACCCATATCGGCAAGCACCTGCGCCGCCCACACAAACTCGTCCGCATTCTTGGACATCAGCTGGGGCACCACGTTAAGTCCCTGGTTGTTGGCAGGATCGACCTCTTTAAACGCCTTGCCGCCAAAGCGATTGCCCACCCGCGGCGGCGGCAAAAACGGCGTGTAATAACAATCGAGCGCGCCGAAGCACTCCGCATGCACGCGACGGAACACATGCCCGGTAATCCCCTCCATAGGAGCCAGCGATAAATACATCAACATCCATTCTCAAATCAATGTGACAAAGGGACTGTCCCTTTGTCACATAATACGCCCACCGAGGGCGGGGGTTCTCTATACTGAGTCACATATGACGGTATCGCGCCAAAGGAGAACGCCGTGACCACGTCGCAGATATCCCTGCTCGCGCTCATCTTGGTTGGGGGCATCGGCATCCTGCTTATCGGAGTGAGCGCGCTCATGAAAGCCGCCGCTCGCAAGAAAGCCAAGGCCTGTACCGCCGTGACCATGGGAACGGTCATCGACCATCGCTTTATGGGCGAAGGCAGGATGTATCCCGTTTTGGAATACGCCGTCGACGGCACGCAATACCGCGCGAAAAAACAATTCCGTGGCATAATGACCAAAAGCTTGTCGGGACTCCCCATCCGCACGCAAGCCACCGCCTACGAAGACGCCAAGGGCTGGCTGCACGTGCAGACAGGCCCCATCGCCCGCCTAGGCACCCTCGCGGAGCAGCTTTGGCCCCTCGGTAGCCAAATGACCGTGTACTACAACCCCAGCAACCCAGACAAAAGCTATGTCGAACGCCCCATCGTGGGCAACTTTGCCACACTGATGTTTAACATCGCAGGCTTCTTGCTCATCGCGATGAGCATCTTGCTCTATGTTCTTATCCAGCGCTAGCTCAAACTGATGCGCCCCGCGCCCCATGCGCCGCAACGACCGTTACGACACCAAGGATCAGCCATGGCAACACTTTCCGAACAAGAACGCAAGCGTATCCAGCGATACTGCATCTATCCCAAGATTGCCGGCGCAGCGCTTGCCATGGCGTTTGTGCTGCCTTTTTTGATTATTCCCTTCGAAATGATTGACGATATCGTCTTCCATCATGAAAGCTTCCAGGAGACGGGCATGATGACCGCCTTGGCGCTCACCGCCGTCGAGCTCGCCATCTTCTGCTACTGCGCGCTCGCGCCGCGCTTTGGCATGCGCGGCAAGCAGTGGAAAGAAATGCAGCACCGACTCGTCGTCGAGCAGGCTGAGAAAGACCGCTCGGCACAAATCGCAGGTGTTATCGGTACGCAGGCCGCCGCGCGCCTGCTCAAGAACAGCGACAACGAGACCGCACGCAACCTGGGCGGCGCGGCAGAAGTCGCCGCTGCCGTAGGCGCCGTCGCCACCGCGGCAGACGTGCTCGCCGAAAGCTTTGCCAACGCAAAGGCCATGGCAGAGGCCTGTGGCGTGCCTATCCCCCGTGCAAAAAAGTGGATCGTCGCGCTTGTGGCGCTGCCCCTCGCGATCGTGTGCGGTGCCTATATCCCGCAGCTGGCGCAGGGAAACATCGAGATGCAACAGAACGCAGCGGCCGCGGCCGAGCAGATCGCCATCGCTCGCAAGGCATTAGAGCCCGCATGCGAGCACGTGTCCGCCGATGATCCCTACGAGCGATATCAAGATTACGGCTATCATGTCCGCGGCTATCTGCACGAAGGCGACTCCGACGCCCAGAAGACCTATACGTATCTGGACTTTGACAACAAGGGGACGCTCAAGGAAGTGAGCTACGCGGCAGAGGTCGACCCCAGCGCGAGCCTCGAGGATAACCTTGCCCGCATCGAACGCGAGCTTGACGAGCTGTTCTCTGCCGTCCAAACCGTAGACGTCAAGACGGTGAGCCCCGAGCTCTTGGCACCGCAGAAACTCCCCGAAGAGTTTAGGCAGGCATTTTTGAACGGCTCACTCTACGAGAGAATCTCTATCAGGACGAGTGACGACCCCATCAAGGTGTATTACTCGTTTGATACGGATCCCGAGGACGAGTTTGACGAGTACACCCATCCAAGCATCCGTATCACGTTGATGGGCAAAACAAACTAAAAGGCGCGGGAAGGGCCACCCCCCTTCCCGCGCCTTTTCATCCAATGTGACAAAGGGGCTGTCCCTTTGTCACATTATTCGGAACGTAGGGCCTCCACGGGATCCTTCTTGGATGCGCTGCGGGCCGGCAGCAGGCCGGCAACAACCGTCAGCAGCACCGAAACTGCAATGAGCGCCAGCGCATCCTGCACGGGCAGACTCATCAGATTGGGCACCTGCTTGGCAGCAAGTGCCCAGGCGTTAACCGGAAAGCTCACGGCAACCACGACGACAATGGCAAAGACACCGGCAATGAGACCTTCGATAAAGGTCTCGGCATTAAATACGTTGGCCACGTTGCGCTTTGACGCGCCGATCGCGCGCAGGATGCCAATCTCCTTTTTGCGCTCCAGCACGCTGATGTAGGTGATGATGCCGATCATGATGGAGCTCACCACCAAACTGATACTCACGAATGCGATGAGCACCAAGCTGATAGTATTCACGATGTCGGTCACCGAGCCCATGATGATGCCCATGTAGTCGGTATACGAGATTGCCTGCTCATCGTGGCCAGCAGCTTTGACCTGCTTGTTGTACGCATCGATGTAATCGAGCACGCGCTCCTTGGCCTCAAAGTCGCGCGGGAAAATCTTGACCGAAATGGGGTCCGCCTCGTCCGCATAGCCCAACGTGGTCAGATTGTTGTCGTAGGTGAGCTTCGACGCCTTGGCATAGCTCATCATGAGCGAGCTCAGGTCCTCGGCGTCCATGTTGAAGTGGATGGCACGAGCAAAGGCGCCCGCATCCACGCGCATGGCGCTCGCCAGGTTGGCAAAACTCGAAGACATCTGCGTCGCCATTTGGTCCATGAACCCTGCCGCACCCGCCTTGAGCTGGGTTGATACCGTCGTCGCAATCTGCTCGCTGACCGCCTTCATCACCTGATCCATAGACTGCTGCAAATACGGAGCCAGCTGCTTTTGCACATAGTCGCCCATCACCTGCTGCAGACGCTCGGCCAAGGCATCGCCGCCGAGCGCTTTGAGCTGTGCCAAAATTTGCTGGGCTGCGGCATCATTCTCAAGATATGCCGAGAATGCGGCAGCGAGCTTTGACGCGTCTTTAAGGTCTTCGGGTGACAGCGCCTTAAACTGATCAGAGCGCATAAAGCCCTCAAACAGCTGGTTGGCAAGTGCTCCCACCTGCTGCATTTGCTCGGGTGTGAGTTCCAGACCGTCAAAGATGCCCGAGAAATCTGGGGCCGGCGCTTTGGCCATGATGTCGCTGAAGTCGATGTCCTTCCCAACGCCCGAAAGGTCAAGGTCCAGCCCGGACAAGTCGATACCAGAAAGGTCTATACCGCCGGCCGCACCCGAGAGCGCCGACGTATCGAACGAGAACGCACTCTTCAGCGCCGCTTCGTCCACACCGAACATGCTGCCCAAATCCACGCCCTGTTTGGCCTCGCCTTGCAGTTCATCGAAAGACTTGCCCGTAAAGACATCCGTCTCGGGGTGGGCAAGCTGCTCCTGCACAATCTGCGAATCGGCAGCACGCTCCATAAGCTGGCGAGTCAGCGCATGCGTATAGACAATGCCCGGGGACAATGCGCTCGCGTTTGCCGTCTCGTTGGGTCGCACCACGCCCACAATGCGCACGTCAATACCGTCGGCAACCTTGGCTTTCATAAAGTCGGCGTCGCCAGACATGTCAGTCCACATGCCGGTCTCTTCGTTTTTGCGATAGGCATCGGCCGGCGACAACACCTTAAACGTCGTGGACAGTGCATCGTCGTAGGTAAAGTCGCTGCCGGTCTTGGGCGTCTTGACCTTGCCGTCGGCCGTCATGGCACTGTTAACCAGGTCGTTGAGCTCATCGATATCCAGCGCGCCGATACTGTAGAGCGTGTAGTCGCCCACTGTTCCGCGGCTCGAAAGCACCATCACGGCCTCGTTGGCAGACGTAGGCCAATGGCCGGCAACGACATCGTACTGGCTGTCGAGCAGACTCTGGTCGTTGATCATCTCGTTAAAGACCGAGGTTCCCATGGATTCCATGCTCACCGTTGCCGCCGAGCTCGCGCCTCCGCTCATGGCCTCGGTCATGGCGTTGGGCACCAGCCGGACAGGCTTCTCATCGCCCTTGCCGGCACGATAGACAACCGGCGTCACGCCGTAGCCGTACTGAATGGCGTTGACCTCTTTATCGATGCCGTCGCCACCGGCATCGAGCCATGCCTTAAAGCTCGTCATATCGTTAGATTTAACGCTCGCAAACATGTCCTTTACGGCCGTGACCACCGGGATCTTATCGGTCCCCTGAGCCTTGCCACCGGCGGCGCCATCGGACGAGCCCTCGCCCTTGGATACCTCCTCATCGGCAGCCCCATGCCCGCCCATCATGGACGACAGGTCGTAATCCTGCTTGGAAATCGTAAGCGGGTAGCTTGAGAGCGTGTCCTCCTCGACCTTTTTGATGTAGCCGTTTACGCCGTTGGAGAGCGCCAGAATCGCCGCGATGCCAATAATGCCAATCGAACCTGCAAAGGCAGTCATGGCCGTACGGCCCTTCTTGGTCATGAGGTTTCGGGCAGAAAGCCCCAGCGCCGTCATAAAGCTCATCGAGGTTTTGCGCGTGGGTTTTGCCTCGCGATGTGCGACCGTGGCCACATCAAAGGGGTCGGAATCGTCGGTGACCTTGCCGTCCGCCAGGCTGACGATGCGCGTGGCGTACTGGTACGCCAGCTCGGGATTGTGCGTGACCATGATGACCAGACGATCGCGCGCAACGTCCTTGAGCAAATCCATAACCTGCACGGACGTCGTTGAATCCAAGGCGCCGGTCGGCTCGTCAGCCAGCACAATCTCGGGGTCGTTGATCAAGGCGCGGGCAATGGCCACGCGCTGCATCTGCCCGCCCGAAAGCTGGTTCGGGCGTTTGTCAACGTGCTCGCCCAGACCAACCGTCTCGAGCGCCTTACGCGCACGCTGGCGGCGCTCGGCATGTCCCACGCCCGTGAGCGTAAGCGCCAGCTCCACGTTTTCCAAAATGCTCTGGTGCGGAATGAGGTTGTAGCTCTGAAACACAAAGCCAATGCGATTGTTTCTGTAGGCATCCCAATCGCGGTCGCTGAAATCCTTGGTCGAGATGCCATCGATCAGCAGGTCGCCGGAATCGAAATGGTCGAGTCCACCAATGACGTTGAGCATCGTAGTTTTACCCGAACCCGAGGGACCCAGGATGGCTACAAACTCGTTATCGCGAAAAGACAGGCTTACGCTGTCGAGCGCTACCTGCGTAAACGACTGCGTAACGTACCTTTTGCAAATAACTCTGAGATCCAGCATGGACGGCAACCTCTCTCGCGCGGGCGCGCTCGCCCGCTCCCCCGCCGTTCACGTTCGGCGCGTTTGTCCTACTCTATCCTCATTTTTGGCCGATACCAGTGAGGAATGTAACGAACCGCGCCAAAAAACGAACGGGACAGCACGCCGCATGGCGCACCATCCCGCATATAACATCCCCGATGCGACAAAGAGGCTGTCACTTTGTCACATTCCAATGCGCGCTACTTTTCGAGCCCGCACGGCATAACGTTAGCGCTGCCGCGGCGAGCCTCAGTCACGGCTGCAAAGAAGCGATAGCCGCCCGAGAAGTTAAAGCACTCAAAGCCATGCTGCGCCAAAATGCGGCAAGCAATGTAGCTGCGAATGCCGCTCTGGCAAATCACGTAGACCGGCTTGGCCCGGTCGAGCTCGCTCAGGCGATTGCGCAGATCATCGACGGGAATGTTTACGAAACCATCGATATGCCCGCGCTCATACTCCCCTTCCGTACGAACATCGAGCAGCTGCACGCTGCCATCGCGTGGCAAGTTGGGCTCATCCTCCCAATGCCACTGCGCCAGTATGCCGCGATTGAGGTTCTCGATCATAAAGCCCGCCATATTGACGGGATCCTTCGCCGATGAATACGGCGGCGCGTATGCTAGGTCCAAATCCTTAAGCCTATCGCCGCGCATGCCTGCCTGGATGGCAGTCGCCAGAACGTCGATACGCTTGTCCACACCATCGATGCCCGCGATTTGCGCACCCAGCAGGCGCAATCCCTGCTTCTCGAAGACAACCTTCATGGTCATGGGCGTTGCACCCGGATAATAACCCGCATGCGAACCGGGCGACAGGACCACGCTGTCGCAGTCAATTCCCGCCGCGTGTGCCGCCTTTTCGGATAGTCCCGTGCTTGCCGCCGTCAAGTCGAATACCTTGATAACCGATGAGCCCAACGATCCGAGGTAGCAGCTGTCCATGCCGGCTATGACATCGGCGACGACACGCCCCTGCTTGTTGGCGGGGCCGGCGAGCGAAATGACCGCGTCCTCGCCGGTCACCTGATGCGTGACCTGCACGGCATCGCCCACGGCATACACGTCGGCAGCAGAGGTCTCCATGCGGTCGTTGACCACAATAGCCCCCTTGATGCCCAGTTCGAGCCCCGCCTCTTGCGCCAGATGGCTCTCAGGTGCCACGCCAATGGCAAGCAGTACCATATCGGCTCCGATAGGGCCATCGCCCGCAACATGGGTGACAACGCGGCCATCAACTTCCTCAAAACCTGTCACATCGGCCTTGAGGCGCAGATCGATACCGTGCTCACGCACCTCGGTATGCAAAAGGGTCGCCATGTCGTAATCCAGGTTGTTCATAAGCTGGACGGGACGCTGCAGAAGGGTCACCTGGAGCCCCAGCTCGCACAGATTCTCCGCCGTCTCGACGCCAATGAAGCCGCCGCCGATCACGACGGCACTGCTCGGTCGCCGCTCTCGAACATAGCTGTGAATACGCAGCGTGTCCTCAACGGTGCGTAGGCTAAAGATTTTATCCGAGTCGATGCCCGGCAACGCAGGGCGAATCGGCTTTGCACCCGGCGACAGGATGAGCTTGTCATACGTCTCGACAAATTCCTCGCCCGTCAGCATATTGCGAACCTCGACCGTATGCGAATCGGGATGGATGGCAAACACCTCGTGACTCGTCTTGACCGCAATGCGAAAGCGATCCCAAAAGCCCTTGGGAGACTGCAGCGTCAATGCGCTCTCTTCTTCTATCACGCCGCCAATGTAGTACGGAAGCCCACAATTGGCATACGATACAAAACCCGTGCGCTCAAAGATGACAATTTGGGCCTGCTCGTCGAGTCTGCGCAAACGTGCCGCCGCCGATGCGCCGCCCGCGACGCCTCCAACGATAACCACCTTCATAGCTAACGCACCACCTTTCCCGTGTAGCCGCTTATGCCGCCGATATTCTTGACACTGCCATACCCAGAACGCTTAAGAAAACTCACAGCTTGGTTGCTTCGCGCACCGCTCAGGCAATGCACGAAAAGCTGCGTGCCCTTTCGACGTATACCCATGATGCTACCCCGAAGCAGAAAAAGAGTCGCTGTTTCCAGCGACTCCCCTTCAGTTGTCTGTCCCACAGACTTACTGTTCGCTCTTCGCGAGTGCCTGATCGATCAGTTTGTTGAGCGCCTCGCGCTGCTCAGCGGAGTTGATGCCGCCCATGATCGGCTCTCCCACAATGTTACCGTTCTGGTCGATCACGTAGGTGGTCGGGAACGAGTACAGGTTGGAGGTGAACTTTCCGGCCTCGCTGTCCGACTTAAACCAGATGTTCTTATACGTCACGCCCTTCTTGGAAAGCACGTCCTTGGCATCGGCCACCTCGTCTTTGTTGCCATCGAGCGTAAAGGAATTAACGCCCACGACCTGGCCGCCCTTCTCGGCAAGCTCCTTGTTGAGCTTCTCCAGATCGCCCAGCTCTCCCACGCACGGCTTGCAGGTGGTAAACCAGAAGTTCATGACGGTGACCTTGTTCTTGGAGAACAGCTCGTCGCTGTTTACATCGTTGCCGTCCAAGTCCTTGCCCTTAAAGCTGGGGAACTTCGTCTCCCCGCTCTCGCCGTTAGTCATGCCTGCGGTCGAGGCATCGACGCTCTCCCCCTCGCCGGGCGTGCTGCCGCATCCGGGGAACTCCTTCTCCAGCGCCATGAGCTTGTCCTCGATCTCCTTGACCTGCTGCGCGCCGGCCTTAAGCGTCTTAAGCTCGTCAGCCGCAAACTGATCCTTGGCGCCCTCGATGGTATCGAGCAAGAAGTCACCGTAGTTCTTGCCGTCCTCAATCATGGGAGTGTCTTTGTTGGCCGCAAGGAACACCTTTTCCCATAGGGCGTTATCGCTCGCAAAGATCTCGTTTTCCTTTTGCAGCAGCTGCTGGTACAGCTCGGCCGCCTCCTCGGCACTCGACGGCTTTTGCGCTATGAGCTCGGCAATCTGCGCATCGCCGCTCGTAGCACCCTTCGCGTCGCCCTTGGGGGCAGAGCACGCCGCGAGAGTCAGCGCCAGCACGGGCAGCATCAACAGAGCTGCAATTTTTGACAGTTTCATGGTTCCTCCGTTTATATCGAAACTTATATAGGTACCTATTTGTTTTCGCAGGCTTGCGTGGACTGCGCGGGTTTGTCGCCCGTCACACCCAGCCCATAGCGAAAGCTAATAGCATCGACGGGGCACGCGCCCACGCATTTGCCGCAACGAATGCATTCGGCATGGTCGGGCGTACGCGTAACGTCCACGTCCATTTGACACACCTTGGCGCACTTGCCGCACGAGACGCATTTGCACTGGTCAACCTGGATCCCCAGCAAAGACACCTTGTTCATGAGCGCATAAAATGCGCCGAGGGGGCAAATCCATTTGCAGAAGGGGCGATAGAACAGCACGCTCAGCACCGCAACCACAATGAGGATCGCGAGCTTCCAGGAAAAGAGCTTTCCCAGCGCGGAGCGGATTCCCACGTTCATGATGGACAGCGGAATCGCGCCCTCGAGCACACCTTGCGGGCAGATGTACTTGCAAAAGAACGGGTCGCCCATACCCACATCGTTAACCACCAAGACGGGCAGCAGCACCACGGCAAACAGCAGCACGGCATACTTGATGTACGTGAGCGGCTTGAGCTTTTTCGTGGAGAGCTTTTTGCTGGGAATCTTATGCAAAAGCTCTTGTAGCCATCCAAACGGGCACAAAAAGCCGCATACAAAACGTCCCAGCAGCACGCCGATCAGAATGAGCGTTCCGGTGACGTAATACGAGAAGCTAAACTTAGACGAGCCCACCACCGACTGAAACGACCCGATGGGGCACGCACCCGAGGCCGCTGGACACGAGTAGCAGTTGAGGCCCGGCACGCAGACGGCTTTGCCCGCTCCCTGGTAGATGCCGCCCTTGGCAAAGTTAGGCAGGTGAATATTGGTCGCAAGCGTCGCCGCCGCCTGAATCAATCCACGAAATCGCGCTAAAAGATGCGATGCAGTGTTTTTTCTTTTATCCAATTCCGATACACTCCAAGCACAGCCTGATTGCCTTGGCCAGCACGGCATCTGCCTCGCCGCGCATAATTCCAAAGCCAACCATGGCTACCCCAACGATCAGCAAAGCCACCTGCGCCACAGGCTTAATCGCTTTGAACAATCTGACCACTCCTTTCGTTTCGCGACCCATTGGACCATACCGACTATAAAATCCGTGTTAAGCGTGAATGATTATGCAAGGAGAACGTTATGCGCATCTTGGTCATCGAGGACGAGCGGGCGCTGTGCGATGCGATCGCACGCAGCCTGCGCAACTTGGCCTATAGCGTCGACTGCTGCTACGACGGGCAGCAGGCCCTCGATCTGCTCGATGTCGAGACCTTTGATCTTGTCGTGCTCGACCTCAATCTCCCCCATGTCGACGGCATGACCGTGCTCAGGCAACTCAGGACAGCTGATTGTGAGACCAAGGTGCTTGTGCTCTCGGCACGTGGCGAGGTCTCCGACAAGGTAGCGGGGCTCGATGCGGGCGCCAACGACTACCTCACCAAGCCGTTTCATCTTGACGAGCTTGCGGCAAGGATTCGCAGCCTTACCCTCAGACGCTTTACACAAAGCGACGTTGTTCTAACCTGTGGATCGCTGAGCTTTGACACCAAGGCGCGCCTCGCCACAGTGGGCGACGAGATCCTGTCCCTCACGCGCAAGGAGACCGGCATCTTGGAATACCTGATGCTTAACCAGGGGCGGCCGGTGAGCCAGGAGGAGCTCATCGACCACGTATGGGACAGCAGCGTCAACAGCTTTAGCAACGCGACCCGCGTGCACATCTCGTCGCTGCGCAAAAAGCTGCGCGGCGCGTTGGGGCACGACCCCATCCGCAACCGAATCGGCGAAGGCTACGTTATGGAGGATGGCAAATGAAGCGGTTGTCGCTGCAGTGGCGCATCACGTTGATGACGGCACTGCTGATATGTTCGACCTGCGTACTTATGAATTGCCTGGTTGGCTACTCCGGCATGCGCTACATGGACTCGATTGGTGCAGAAGCGTCGGCGCACAGCAAGGTGGAGGCGGCCTCGCCCAGCTCATTTGACCCGACAAACAAAGAGCTCGACGACGCGCTGACCATCGTCGTGAACGACGCCCAAGAATCGTTTGGCGCGACGAGCTGGTATATAACTGCGGCGGTGACGCTGCTCGGCGGCGTGCTGGCCTACTTTGTAAGCGGACATGCGCTGCGGCCGTTGCGCTTCTTTGCGACGCAAGTCGAGAGCGTGCGGCCCGACAACCTCGCCGACACAAAAATCAGCGAGGACGTGCCCTCTGAACTCAGGCGCTGCAGCGCGTCGTTTAACGACATGATTGCCCGCCTTGACGAGGGATTTTCCGCACAAAGACAGTTTACGGGCAATGCGGCGCACGAGCTGCGCACGCCACTTGCGCTCATGCAGGCCCAGGTCGAGCTGTTTTGCGCCGAGCACCCCGACGTCGACGCCGATACAGCGAGCCTGCTCGGGCTGCTGCAGGAGCAGACCGAGCGAATGACGCACATGACAAAGACCCTGCTCGAGATGAGCGAGCTGCGCAGTGTCCCTTGCAACGATGTGATTGACCTAGCGCCGATGATCGAAGAAGTGCTCACGGACCTGGCACCCCTTGCCGAGCAAAAAGACATCACGCTTACAAGTGAGGGCGACGCGCAAACGATCGGCAGCGACACGCTGATCTATCGGTTGCTGTTCAACTTGACCGAAAACGCCATACGCTATAGCGCGCCCAACTCGACCGTGCAAATCAACGCCTGCGCCGAAGGCGACCGCGTGCTGCTACGCGTGCGCGACCAGGGGCCGGGCATTCCCGAGCAATACCAGACGAGCATCTTTCAGCCCTTCTATCGCGTCGACAAATCGCGCAGCAGGGCATACGGCGGCGTGGGGCTGGGGCTTGCGCTGGTCTGGGAGATCGCCGCACTTCACGGCGGCTCCATCGAGGTCGAAAAGAGCTCGGAGCGCGGAACGACCATGCTCGTGACTCTTCCCACTCGCGCACTCGGCTCATTAAAATAACGAACGGGATGGCACGCCGCGTGGCGTACCATCCCGCACATAATATCGAGGATGTGACAAAGGGACTGTCCCTTTGTCACATCTGCTAGTTCTCGTCGCCTACCAGCTGAGTTAGCTTACTCCCACTCGACCGTGCCGGCGGGCTTCGGCGTGAGGTCGTAGCACACTCGGCAGATGCCGGGAACCTCGGCGGTGACGCGAGCGGTAATACGCTTGAGCAGCGCCCAGTCGAGCTCGGGCACCTCGGCGGTCATGACGTCAACGGTGTTGATGCAGCGGATGATGCAGGGCCAGTCGTAGGCGCGCTTACCCTCGCGCACGCCGGTGGCGCGGAAGTCGGGCACGACGGCAAAATACTGCCAGATGGTCAGACCTGCCTTGTCGATCTCCTCGCGCACGATGGCGTCGGCTTCGCGCAGCGCCTCAAGACGGTCGCGGGTGATGGCGCCAAGGCAGCGGACGCCCAGGCCAGGACCGGGGAACGGCTGACGCTCAACCATGTTCTCGGGCAGGCCGAGCTCGCGGCCCACGACGCGCACCTCGTCCTTGTACAGCAGCTTGACGGGCTCGCAGAGCTCAAACTGCAGGTCATCGGGCAGGCCGCCCACGTTGTGGTGAGCCTTCACGCCATCCTGGGACTCCAGGATGTCGGGATAGATGGTGCCCTGGGCGAGGAAGCTAACCTCGTCGCCAACCTTGCGGGCCTCCTCCTCGAACACGCGAATGAACTCGGCGCCGATAATCTTACGCTTGGCCTCGGGCTCCTCGACGTCCACGAGCTTATCCAGGAAGCGATCAGTCGCGTCAACATAGACCAGGTTGGCGTCCATCTGGTTCTTGAAGACGTCGACGACCTGCTCGCTCTCGCCCTTGCGCATCAGGCCGTGGTTCACGTGCACGCAGATGAGTTGCTTGCCGATGGCCTTGATGAGCAAGGCCGCGACAACCGAGCTGTCAACGCCGCCCGAAAGGGCCAGCAGGACCTTCTTGTCGCCGATCTGCTCGCGGATTGCAGCGACCTGCTCTTCGATGAACGCCTGGGCAAGTTCGGGAGTGGTGATACGCACCATGTCGTCGGGACGCTTGTTGGGATCCATGCAGAGCTCCTTTTCGGTTCGATGGGAATGCGTTACACGTATGCAAACGCACCGTCACATGACCTCATTATATGCAGAACGAGATGCGTTTCCCATCGCTGCGACAGAGCTTTTTACAGGGGTGGTATTTTTTCCTAATGTCGAGGTCAGCTAGGCTTCGGTAGCCACCTTGGGAGCATCGCCAATAGACTCTTCCTTTATACGTTCGGCACAATCGTAGGCGATACCCACAAATTCAAGTCCCGAGCAACAGGAGTACAATTGCTGCTATTGTTGCCAGCTGTTGGGAGATGGAAGATGGACTGCGATGGCTACCCATGCGTTCCCATGCCGTTGATGTGCACTGCCTTTGTGCCGGGGCAGATGGACGCTGCGGTTGCAGGCATTTCCGACCCCGATTCGCGCGCCATTGCCACGGCAGAAGCGCTGTACTTTCGCGGACAGGCCACCCTTGCTGCCAAGACGGCGCGCCCCTATCTTGACGCCACCGATCCCGCACTGCGCTATTCCGCATGCTTTATCTGCGGATACGCCAGTCTGTCGCTCAACCGTATCGCCGACGCCCGCCGGTGCCTTGCGGGCATCCTCGATACGCCAACTGACGAGGAATCGCCCGCCGTCCACGCCACGCATATCCTGTTCGCCTCGGCCGCGAGCGTCCTGCTGCACTTGCCTTCCCCGTATTCTGCCGAAGAGTTTTATCCGCTTGCGGCGCATCTGCCCGAAGGCCTGCGCTTGTTCGCCAGCTACGTGATGGCGCATGCCCTGTACCTGCGCGGCGAATATGGCCGCAGTCTGGGCATGGCGGAAAACGCCCTAATTATGAAACAGGGAAGCTATCCCATCTCGGAACTGTTCCTGCACCTGGCAGCTTCCATGGCATACATGAGTCTCAAAGACGTCGACGCCGCAAAAGCGCATTTTGGCGCCGCTTGGGACATTGCGCGCCCCGACGGCCTCATCGAGCTCATCGGCGAGCACCACGGCCTTTTACAGGGGCTCATCGAGGCGTGCCTAAAAACGCAATACCCTGACGATTTCGCGCGCATCATCGAGATCACGTACCGCTTCAGCTACGGCTGGCGGCGCATCCACAACCCCGATTCGGGCGAGGACGTGGCCGACGATCTAACGACCACGGAATTCACCATGGCCATGCTCGCCTGTCGTGGGTGGACCAACGCCGAAATCGCACGCCATATGGGAGTATCGCCGGGCACCGTCAAAAACCGCCTATCCGGCGTATACGCAAAGCTTGGCATCGGCACACGCGCCGAGCTGGTCGCGCATATGTTGCGTTAGCGACCGGGCTGCCAAGCGCATCGAACGCGTTCCGGAACCCGGCGCTTCGCTCGATCAATTTGGACATTTTGGCCATCGAACGGCACTACCGCCACGAAGCGTCTTCTCGCAAAATTGGATTATTTCCACCGATATTTGCGGGATGGGAGCCCAAGATGCTTGATCGCCGTTCGTTACTTGTTGCTGGAGCGTCCTCGCTGGCGAGCATCATGTTGCCTCGCGTGCCGGGAAGCGAAAATGCCTTCCTGCTGCCGTTCGCGCCCACCGCGGCCTATGCCGACGAAGAAGATCCCTTCAAGGTGCTCGTTCTCTCGCGCACCATGTTTGGTGTAGTCGTGGTCGACGTCGCCAACAAGAATACGCCCATCGCAGGTGCCCAGGTCACGCTCACATCGCGCTATGCCGTAGGCAAGCAGCTCACCGCCACGACCGATGACGAAGGCACGGCCATCTTTGAGGTCGCCCCTCTTTCGGAAGACTACGTGGACGAGGCAACGCTTCTCGACGCGTACGACTTTAACGGCGGCATCTCCATTAGCATGGCGGGCTACCGCGATGTCGAGATTCCCCTTGCGCGTATCCAGGGCGGCACCGCCATAACCGCACCCACACGTCCGCTGTCCGACGGCGAGCCGTACTTCCGCCAGCTCACATTCGACGAATGGGACATCCAGTACGCTGATGCCACGTTCATGGCATTGCCGAAGGACGACGCGGCAAACGACCAACCCGACACGCATGCCTTTATTGTACAGGCACATCTGCCACAGGGTGGACAGGCAACGCTGCACATCAACAAGGTAATGCCCGCCACGGGTAGCTCGGCCGAAACCGTCACGCAGATCGGCCAGATCAAGGCCAGCGCATCAGGCGCGGATAATCTGGCGACGTTCACACTCGAAGACAAGTTTCTCGACGCGGCATCGGGCCTTCTGGAGGAAGGGTGCAAGCTGCGCTTTGTCCTCGACTATCAGGGCAAAACCTACACGCTCTCATCCCCCATGGCCGTTGTCACCGCGCCGGCCGCAAAGGCGGAATCGGGCTCGACCACTATCGTCCCCACTACCATGGACCAAGAGGTCACTCCGTTTGATTTCCCCGCGGCGTTTCCCGGCATCGGCGGCAATAAGTTCACGTGCTGGATACCCACATTTCCGATCCTCTTCGATTTCTCGTTTGCTGGATACGTGCTGTTTGGCGGAGGATACAAACCAGCCAGCTATATGAACGATTCGGGCAATCCGGATCCGGAGTACTGGAAGAAGTCACCGCGCGAGTCGGGCGCCAAGCAGGCAAACCGCTACCTCGACGAAATGGAGGGGAAGTGGAATCAGTACAAAAGTATGAGTGCCGGTTCGGGCACCGATCCAAGAAACACCAAGCTCCTTCGCCACCATTGCACGCCGCTGTTCACGATGGATATCGCCACACAGCTGTACGGCTCGCTCGCCTACGATTGGGTGGGCAAAACCTGGGGTGACAACAACGACCCCGCATACGGCAATATTAAGGCCCTCTTCCAGGTAAGAACCGACCTCAATTGGACCGAGCAGTTTACCCTAGGACCGGTGCCGTTTTTCCTAAACGTCAACCCCTGGGTGCTGGCAAAACTGGCGCTCGCCGTGGGCGCCCACACGCACGGCAGCGGCGCGGCGTTTTTCAAGAACATTTCGCTCGACTATTCCAACACGTCGGGCTCGTTCACCATCCAGATCGGACTTGCCGTCACCTTTGGAGCCGGCATTGCAGGCGTCGCTTCGTCCGCTGTGCGTGGCGCCGCATCCCTCACACTGTTCATTGGGTACGAGAAGGCAGATGGACACCAGCTTCCGCGGCTGCGCGTAGGTGCAGACGTCGATGTCGATGTGATACTCCAGTTCGTAATGTTCAAGTGGACCACCAAGGCTTGGTCGGGGTCGTGGCCCACACTCATCGATTCGTGGAATATGTCGGTGAACAATGGCGACCAGTATGTACTCCAGCGTTCCGAGCTCGCATTGGGTGGGGATACGCCTTACACGCTGGATGCCTGCTTCGGCTCGGCCGGCAACGCCGAAGCAGGTGGTGTGCCGCAGTTTATCGCATCGGCCACCATCGTCACCAACGCCGAGCTGCTCGCACGCGCCGAGGTTAAGGCCACTGCCGTAAATGCCGCGCCTGTCGTGCGCGATTGGGATCAAGCGGCCACGCGCATTGAGCTCGAGGCGGATTCAGAAAGCGAAGACACGGGACAGATCGAGCATTTCGTCCATGCACTGGTAGAGAACGACGAAAACGCCGCGCCGATGTATGAGTACACCTACATCGGTCAGTCAACGAACGCCGTTGCGGACCCGAACGCCAATTCTGCCGGCGTGTCGGAGGACGAGCGTGGCGGCATAAAACCCTCGAGCGACAACGTGCTGTTTTCCGGCGTGCTCAGCGAAGCCCACATGAAGCTAACGATGATTGCCGGCGTAGAATGCCTGTTCCGTATCGCCTCGGTGCGCTACGGCGACAATGGCCGCTCGCGCCTGGTGGTGCACACAAAGGCAAACGGCACGTGGTCCGCTCCCACGCCCGTGGACTTTCCCCTTGGGTTTGGCGAGGGCGACGTGGAGCGCGACGGCATATTCGATTACGACTTCGACGTGGTGGAATATACGGACGGAAGAGGAAACCAGGACGCCTACGTGCTGCTGGTCTCGGGCGAGCGCCCCGCCGGCGACAACACCCTTTTCGATACGGCAAGCACAGCCGGCATACTGTCCGTTGTGCGCCTGCGCATAAGTAATGACGAGATCCGCGTTGTGTCGCATACGTCATGGCGCAGCATCTCGCGCGGCCGCCTGCAAGAGGATGGCTACCATTGCCTGCAGTGCCCGCGCATCACGGTAGGCAAGACGCTGATCGACGGACGCCTGTCGGGTGCCTACCTCCACCGCCGCGGAACCACCGCAGAAAAGGCGCTCGGCAGCGAGGCCGAGGTTGCGCTGGAATGCTTTACCCTGTGGTCGGATGATTTGGGCGACAGCCTGACGTTCCGCCAAGTTCTTCGCTTTCCGCAAGCACCGTCGAGTATCGAGCTGAGCGAGCCCGAGAATATCAACGGCAAAATGGTGGTGCCCGTTGCGTACGAGACCGCAGACGGTTGCGGCTGCGCATCGTACGCCGTGATCGGCCAGTCCATTGCGGGCTGGGGCGTTATGCCACCAGACGCCACGGTGCCCCATGCGGTGCCGTGGCCACAACATTCGGGCTTTTTGGCCACCGTCAACGAGCGGCTGCAGCATATTACTTGGACGCGAGGCGCATCGGCATTTGCAACGCAGCCCGTGGGTGCCGCAGGCTGTGGCCCGGCATCGTTTAGCGTAAGCAACAACGGCAGGTGCGCGCTCTATGTAGAGAACACCGATGGCAAGGTGGGGCAAACCTACGACGAAGAAGGCAACCCGGTAGCAGTAATGGGCAAGCACTTCCGCATCTTCGCCAGCACCTTGGCAGGCGATCTGTTCACGGAGCCGTTCGTGATGTGCGAGCTGGACCATCCCGTCGATCAGATAACGACATTTTTGACGTCGGGAGGCATGCTCTCCGCGCTCGCCACGCACATTGTGAGCGCGGAGAAGAGCGAGGCAGAGCTGCACGGCATCGAAGTGCCTCTGGTGGCGTGTGCCACTCCGACGGGCGCGGTCGCTACCTCGGGCGCGGTGGTGCCCGGAGCAGCAGGCGAATCCTTCATGGTCACGGTGCGAAACGACGGCAACACTTTGCTGACTGCCGGCACAATCGATCTGTACCGAGAGGGCTCCAGCCAGCCGTTCTCCAGCGCATCCATCGGATTCGGAGCGAACGCACGCATGGCTTCGATCTACGATCCAGAGCTTGCCGAAGACGCTTCGGCCAACGACATGGCACACGTAAAGTACGCGCTCGAGACGCTGGGCGCACGTTTTGCAACGCACCCGCTGGTAGCCGACAACGGCAACGCCGTGCTGGCACCGGGTTGCACGGCACAGTTCCGCATGAGCTTCGCCATCCCCGAGAGTTGGAGCGACGAAGTGGGCAAACGCGTCACGCTGTATGCGAAGGCGCGTAATCTGGTGGCGCTCGATCCCGTAACGCTCGAGGAGATCCGACCGGGCGCAAACTCGGCGCTGAGTGCCGTTCTGCACGAGCTTCATGTGCCCGACGCGGCATGCGAACGCTCAGAAGTTCAGGTCGGCGTATGCGACAGCGCGGATACGACAGGACTTCACGACGCCCCGATGACAGCAGACGGCGATGGTAGCTCGAGTGGCGGCGGTACTGACGAGGGCGGCGGCTCCGGCGGAAGCAGCTCCGGCAGTGGCAAGGACCACGGCAATAACAAGCGCTCCGGAAAAGCGGGCGCGCTTGCGGGCACGGGCGACAGCAACGTCCCCCTAACCGCAGCCGCAGCAGCGCTCGCCGCAGTTGGTGCCGGCCTTGTCGCCTACAGCGCCCGCCGCACGGCGCTCGAAAAAGACACCGCCAATGAGGACAATTCGGATAGGCCTCGCTAGCTCCTAGTTACTTTTGTGAGAGGCGCCGACTCGGCTCATCGAACATCAAAATGGGCTGGTTCTGAATACCCAGAGCCAGCCCATTGCGCATTAAATGTCGTCTGAGGAGTCGAGTTCTGCCTCGAGCTTGGCACGGCGTCTTTTCGCCGTGAAAAACGTTGCGCACAGGACAGCAAACGTGGCCGCGAAAATCGTCGCACCGCAGAACACGCCCGTGACCAGGTTCGCCAACCAAAAGACGCTTTCGAGCGGTACGATCTGCGCCTCAGCGATACAGCGCATTGCGGCAATAACAAGCGCGAACGCGGCGCCGCTAAGACCGCTGACAAGCAGGAAATATCCAACAGGAAGATGCTCGGTTTGCCCAAAACGATTGGTATCGACATAGCCCTTCCGCGTTTGCAGTCCTGCGCAAATCAACATCACGAGAACGAGCCACAAATACATGGCTGCCTCGAACGGCGTTGCAAAGCCATGCGGCATTTCACTAGCGTCGCTGTGAACCCACGTAACCTGTCGAGCTATAAACTGGTAGAAAAAGATCATCAACATGCCAAACGAAAGCAGCACGAAGCCAATCTTGTAGATCTTCGCGTTCTCAGCCTCCAGGCGTTCATCCTTTGGGCCGGCATATTCACGCCACTTTTGCACGATTTTCAGATCTTCATATTTCATAGTGAACTCCTAAAGAGCATTAGGGTCGGCGTCGGTTTCGTCTTCCCAAAACAAGTCGTTCAACGTAACGCGCAGCGCCTTACAGATTGCCACGCACAAATTGAGCGTGGGGTTGTAGCCGCCCGCCTCGATAAGGCCGATGGTTTGGCGCGTAACGCCCACGGCTTGGGCTAAGTCAGCTTGCGAAAGGCCAGCCGCCGCGCGTGCCGCCTTCATGCGTAGGTTCTTTTTGCCCGGCATGGAGTTCCTTTCGTAGTAATGGACAGATATCCGTTGCAACATGACAGAAATATATTGCATCCTTCACAAGATGTCAACTATATCTGTCATTATGGAAACCATGTCCGCCATCGCCATGTGGACATAACAATTTCGATTCGCTATTCAATCTTACTCGGACAAAACCGAGTCGGAAGGACCCGAGTAAGTGGAACTTATCAGCATGGCCAACGCGCACGCCAATAACCGGATTTGCCGGAACCATGCGTGCCCCATCGTTTAATAGCTCCGTTATTGTTCGATGATCTTCTTGACGACCGCGGGAACGCCTGCCGCCACCACGTTGTCCGGAAGGTCTTCCGTCACGACGCTGCCCGCGGCAATTACGCAACCGCTGCCGATGGTAACCCCCTGCAACACGGATACGTTCGCGCCAAACCAGCAGTTATCGCCTACAACAATAGGCAGAGCCTTCTCGAGACCCAAGTTGCGGTCCTTTGCCTTTAGGGGGTGCGAAGCGGTGTAGAAGCCGCAAAACGGCCCGATAAACACGTTGCCACCAAAGGTGATAGAGCCGCCGTCCATAAAGTAGCAGCCATGGTTTACAAAGCAGCCCTCACCAAAGCTCGTCTTGCTCCCGTAGTCAAAGTAGGCAGGCGAAAGGACCGTCAGCCCTTGCGGAAGATCGGTATCGAGCAAGGATTTCAAAGCGTCAAGCTGCGCGTCGCTTCCGGGTTTTGCCATATTAAAGTCATAGCAGAGCGCCTCCGCCTTTGCGCGTTGCGCCAGGAGCTCCTCGTCAAAGTTGGCATCATGCCACTCCCCGCGCTCCATCTTCTCTTTCTCAGTCATTGCGCCCCCTCAAACAACATGCAGTCTTGATGCGGCAATTCTACCAGCCGATAAGCCACGGTTTTAACACGAGCACCACGCCGCGCAGGGAATGACCGCAGAAGCTAAAGGTCACTGACTCCGAACGCGCGTTCGATGGAATTCGTGTTAGTTGGAATCGTCCGAGGCCTGGGCTATGCTACCTTGACTATCTATATGACTACAACGCAGCAAAGGAGCATCGAGAGAGCGAGCATGGCAAAAAACACCGCAAACTATGGTAACGACAGTATTCGTCAGCTCAAGGACGAGGAGCGCGTACGCCTGCGCCCCGCCGTTATCTTTGGCTCGGACGGACTCGACGGCTGCGCGCAT
>CAJJPN010000012.1:0-25404 GCA_905193635.1 Coriobacteriaceae bacterium | reverse complement strand
GGACTTGCAGCGACGGACCTCGGGACGCTCTTACACCACGTCTGCGCGCGCCACCGGGACGGTGGCCTTTAGGGGCGCTTTGGCCCTTCTGCGGGGTGCCGTGGGCAGGCAAACCATCACAACATTCGACGTTTTTTGCCAAAATCGGGAAAAGCATCGAATGTTGTGATGGTCTGTGTTGAGGATGGGCTTGGAAAGTCCGTTTTGCTCAAAGCAACCTGTCCTGTCGTACGGGTGTCGGCATGATTCTTCCGTGGGGTATTATGTTTTCCGAAGAATAAACGCTGCGTGAGGGGAGGGCTGCGTGGACGGGCACGTGCAACATGACGGTTTTGGTCGCGATATCAACTACCTGCGCATTGCCGTTACCGACAAGTGCAATTTCCGCTGCATTTACTGCATGCCGGCCGATGGCGTGGCGCCCCGTGCACACGACGAGCTGCTCAGCGCCGAGGAAATCGCCCGTTTTGTGCGCTTGGTAGCGGGGGAAGGCATTCGTCGCGTGCGCCTGACGGGCGGCGAGCCGCTGGTCAGCCGCCGTATCATTCCGCTCATTCGCGACATCCGCGCGATTCCGCGGATCGAGGATATCTCGCTTACCACCAATGGCGCCCTGCTGCCCAAGCTGGCGCCACAGCTCAAAGATGCCGGCCTTAACCGCGTCAACATCTCGCTCGACACGCTCAACCCTACGCTCTTTGGAAAGATCACGCGTCTGGGTCGACTCGAGCAGACCATGGCTGGCATCGACGCGGCGCTGGCTTGGGGCTTTGAGCCCGTTAAGGTCAACTGCGTTGTTGTGCGCCGGCTCAACCAGGATGTGGCGGCCCTCGCACGACTGACCGTCGACCGCCCCATCCACCTGCGCTTTATCGAATACATGCCCATCGGCGACGAGCGCACGAGCTCGCATTGCGCTGTGGACCCGCATGTGCCCGCGTTCAATCCCGAGCTGTGGGATGCGAGTGATACCGTTCCGAGCGACGAGCTGCGGGCGCGCGTCAATGCCGGGGCCGCCGCGATGGGACTGGGCGAGCTCGAACCGCTTGACATCACCGACGCTCCTGCCGGCGCGGGCCCCGCGCGCTATTGGCGCTTTCCGGGCGCGGCGGGAACGGTCGGCTTCATCAGCGCCATGTCCAACCATTTTTGTGCGAATTGCAACCGTCTGCGCCTGACGGCCGATGGCAACGTGCGTCCGTGCCTGTTCAGCGATGCCGAGTATTCGGTGCGCGAGGCGCTGCGTCGTGGTGATGATATGCAGGTACTTTCGATTTGGCGCGATGCCGTGGCCCACAAACCGCAGGAACACGCGATAATTGAGGGCACGCAACGATTTATGTCCCAAATCGGAGGATGATCATATGGCCAAGAGCAGGTACGCCGATGCCACCAAGGCCGCTCGCAGGGCCGCGATGTCTGCCCACAAAGTCACGGCTGCGGCGAATGCTGGCAACGCCGACGCGTCCGCGCAGCCGACTGCCAGCGTTGCCACCGAGTCCGCCCGTGACGCCCGTCGCGACGAGCTGACGCACGTGGACGCCAAGGGCGAGGTACGCATGGTCGACGTGTCCGACAAGGCCGAGACCCATCGTATCGCCATCGCCGAGGGTACTATCCTCATGCACCCCGAGACGCAGGCCATGGTGCTGCAGGACCGCGCCAAAAAGGGCGACGTGCTTGCCTGCGCCCGCGTGGCGGGCATTATGGCCATCAAGCGCACGAGCGACATCATCCCCATGTGCCATCCGCTGCTTATCACCAAGAGTAAGTGCGACATTGCGCCCATCGCTGCGGCGGGAACGCCGGCCGAGGACGTGCCCGAGGGCTGGGCGCCGGCGCGCACGGACGGGCAGGTTGGCTTTCACGTGCTGGTCACGGCCGGCGTGACGGGCAAGACGGGTATCGAGATGGAGGCCCTGACCGGCGCGAGTGCCGCGTGCCTTACGATCTATGACATGTGCAAGGCGGTCGATCGCGGCATGGAGATCGTCGACGTTCGCCTGCTGCACAAGGAAGGCGGCCGCTCGGGCGTGTGGGATCGTGCAGAGCGTCAGGCCGCTGCTGTTGAGGCCGTGGCCGCCGACGGTGCCACGCCCGCAAGCGCACCCGTCGCCGTCGCGCCCGCAGCTCCGGCCCCGGCCGTCCCCGCGATCGCGTTTATCGGCTACCAAAACTCGGGCAAGACCACGCTCGTCGAGAAGGTTATCGCCGAGCTCACCCGCCGCGGCCTGCGCGTGGGTTCGCTCAAGCATCATGGGCATCATGGCTTTGATATCGATGTGCCCGCTAAGGATACGTGGCGCCATCATCAAGCCGGATCCAAACACGTGGGGCTCATCTGCGCCACGCGCTGGGCGGAGTACGCCGACACGCGCGAGGAGGACGAGATGCCTGCGCGCGAGCTGCTGTCGCGCTACAACGATGTCGACGTGGTGATCATCGAGGGCTACAAGACCGAGGGCTTCGACAGCATCGTGGTCGCGCGCTCGGGTGTCGACCGTTTGCGCGGCAAGAGCTCACTCGACCTGGTCGACGGTCGTACGCTGGCCCTTGCCTGCAACGAGGCCCTGGCGCGCCAGGCCTTCGACGCCGGCTTTGCGACCCGAGCCATCAACATCAACGACGCCCGAGCCATCTGCGATCTTATCCAAGATCATCTTTAGGGGTCGACGCTGCGCCGGCCCCAAGCACCCCATCTCGCCCCTCAAGCCGTCGCTCGCGTACCAAAGTACGCGTCGCTCCTCTTTCGGGGCGACCTGGGGCACTTGGAACCGGCTCGCTGCGCTGCCATAACATGCCAAAAAGGGACAGGTTTGTTTTGGCAGGTTTTATCTGGGCAAACGTCATTTCCACCACAAAGGGGTCAGGCACCTTTGTGGTGGTTTTTGCTTTGGTAGATTATTGGGATATGCCTTACAATCTACCAAGTAGTTCATGACGGACGGAAAACGGAGAGAAGGGGCTCGATGCGTCCTTAATGTTTCATGCGGATAGATTGATTTGACAGACGGTGGCGAATACCCACCGCCCGTATTCGTATGAAACAAGGAGTCTCCATGCTCGTCTCTCTTTTCTCAAAGCCTCAATCATCGCTTTCCGTGCAGGCCAAGCGCCTGGTGGCGATGCGCTTTCTCATCTACACCGGTTTTCAGACCAGCTACTTTATCGGCGTTATCGGAACACTCACCTATGCGGACGGCGCTTCGGTCGTCGCGACATCGCTGGCCGTCCTGTTCATGAACGTTTTCGTGATCCTGGGATCCTTTGCGGGCGGCGCGGCGCTCGACGCCTGGGGTCCGCGCCGCCATTTCTTGCTGAGCATCATCGGCGCTCTCGCAACTGGCACGGCAATCATCGCCTTTGGTAGCGCGACCGGCGTCGTCCTGCTCGGCGCGGTGCTCCTGGGCTTTGTGATGGGATTCGCCCAGCCCATTGCCACATCCTATCCGGCCTACCTCACCGACGACCCCGTCGAGCTCAAAGACATCAACTCCGCCATCGCCATGTTTTCAAACGTGAGCATCATTGTTGGCCCCATGCTGGGCGGCTTTGTCGCGGCGGCTGCGTCGTCGCGCGCGGTCTTCGTGCTCATGATGCTCTCTACCGTGTTGGCGTTCGTCGTCGGTTGGGGCTTTAGGCCGCAGACCAGCCATGTCGCCGGGGATGCGGATGCCGATTCGGCAGAGGAAGGGGAGCGTGCGGGACGAAGCTCCAACCCCAGCACGTCCGCCCGCGCCACCTTCGCAGCCAGCATCAAGACAGTCTTCACCAACAGCGTCCTCGCGCTACTTTTCTGTATCATTTTTCTTTCGAACTTTGGCTACGGAGCTTTCGATCCGCTCGAGTCGTTTTTCTATCGCGATGTCCTACGCGTCGGCGTTGAGTGGATGGGCTGGCTCTCGTCGGCCTCGGGCGTGGGCGCGGTGCTGGGTGCCGTGCTCGCGCTCCGCTTGCCGCCGCACCTGGTCAACCTTAAAACGCTGCTCGTGGCGCTTATGTCCGTGGGCCTGGGAAGTCTGCTCTATGTGGGGACGCCGTACGTGGGCGTGGCCCTCGTCGGCCAGATTGCCTTGGGCATAGCCTGGGGTGTCGTCAACCCGCTTCATAACACCATCGTGCAAACGACGGCACCGCTCGAGCAGCTCGGTCGCGTGAACTCGGTCATGGGCTTTGGCAATATGTTCGCCGGCGTGGCCCCTCTGGCGGTTGCACCGTGGCTGGCGGCAACATTTGGCGTACAACAGACGCTCGTGGGAGCGGGCATGGTCGTGACGGCGGTTCCCGCGGCGTTGCTGTTGTTTGGACGCCGGCATTTTGATCGTGCCGCAAGGCAGTAAAACCATCACAACATTCGATGAAAACCGCGTTTTTGCCGAAAAACATCGAATGTTGTGATGGTTTGCGCCCTGGGCCAGGCCATCCTGCGGATCCGGCCACCACAAAGGGGCCAGGCACCTTTGTGGTGGTTTTGCACCAAAGCGCCCCGTGCGCGCCTTGGTATACCATGTACGCCGTTTGCGAATGCACCCCACACCGCCGCACAACCCAGAAAGGCCCCCATGGACACCACCTTCAGCCATATCAAAGCCATGTTCTGCGATATCGACGGCACGCTGCTCACGAGCCAGCACACGGTGTCTCCGCGCACCGTGGCGGCGATCCGCGCCCTGCGCGAGCGCGGCGTGCTCTTTGGCCTGTGCACCGGGCGCGACGCCCACGCGACCGAGGCCATGTACGAGCTCTGGGGCATCGAAGGCTTGGTGGACGTGCTGGTGGGCTGCGGCGGCGCCGAGGTCATCGACCGCGCGCACGACATCAACGAGCTGAGCTATCCACTGCCGGGCGAGACCATCGCGCGCATCTGCAAGCACATGGCGGACCTTCCGGCAACGCCCGTCTGCCCCCGAGACGGCGTGTTCTACGTGCCCGAGAGCAATGCGTGCGTCGAGCACCTGTCGCGCGTCGACGGCGTGCCCTACCAGGTGGTCGATTTTGCCGAGTTCTTGCGCGGGCCGCAGCCCAAGGTGATGTTTACCATGGCACCCGAGGTAATGCCGCGGGTGATTGAGCGGGCGTCGACGTTTGCCGATGACACTGTTAAGGCGGCAGCTCTGCAAACCACGCAGCGGCTCTACGAATTCATGGATCCGCGCGTGTCCAAGACTCGCGGCCTTGTGCGCGTGGCGGAGCTCAACGACATGGAGCTCCAGAACATCTGCGTGTTTGGCGATGCCGATAACGACACCTGCATGGTGGCCGACGCCGGCGTGGGCGTTGCCATGGCAAACGGCAGCGCCGCCACCCGCGCCGCCGCCGATTTTGTAACCGCCAGCAACGACAATGACGGCATTGCGGTCTTTATCGAGGAACATCTTCTGTAGCGCCTGGGGGCAGCCACAAAGAGGGCAGAGCGCCTTTGTGGTGGTTTTCCAAGCGTTCCAACAGTCGATTGTTGGAACGCTTTTTTGTAGCGAGGAGATTTGCAGCCGGTAACATGCGATGTCATTCAAGTGTCGATGTATGAACATGTCGGCACACACTGGTTGTGCAGTAATTGACCAATTAGCTCAAAACTAATATTTGCAGGTAGATATACTGCCATTCACGGCGCAATTTTGACCGTTCACAGATTGAGCGGGTTAAAACAAAATGTTGTACAAACAATGATAAAGTGTCATTTATCTAGATTTGCTAACGAGTTTACCAGCATCTTTCCGAAATTTCACCCTCGAAAAACAATGCATAGTTTGAATAATTGTTAAGAAGTTAAGGCAACGCGAAGTAAAATTGACATTGTTAGGCTTGCGTTGTTTAAACAAAGAATAATAATATGCATATCGAGCGCGAGCAATTATAGGTTGCGCGCCCAAGTTTGATGGTGAAAGAGCAAGATCGCGGTCTCTTGGGGAGGAGACATCGATGAAAGCGAATTCAGACAAATCTAAGCAGAGTAAAAAAGCGACGCGCCGTGTACTGGCAGGCGTTTTGTGCGGAGCCTCCGTTTTGAGCCTGGTACTGTCGCTCGTCATGCCCCCGATCTCGCAGGCCATTGCCAACGATGCCCAGGCAGCTCCTACCGAGGAAACTGTGATGGGGGGGGGTTCCTCAACTGAGTCTACTGATGTAGAAAACACCAACAACGGGGATACCGAAAACCAGAATAGTGACGAGACCGAGGGCGACGAAGCCGACCCTTCAAATGGTGTTGAGCAGGGTCAGCCTGAAGGTAAGCTGCAGGCCGAAGATGGCGAGTTGTCGGATGGCAATGCCGTAATGCTGGCTGCGGAAGGCGGGCAGACTAAAACGGCATCCACTGAAATACGAACAGCTGACGACTTGAAAAAACTGGCAAATGCAAGCGGTGTTGCTAGCTTCAAGCTTATGAATGATGTCGAGACCGGCGAGACAATCGCGCTTAACAAGGACGGCAGCAATATCACGCTGGATTTAAATGGCTGCAAAATTAAGTATACAAGTCAGAGCCAGCCCCTATTCAACATAACCGGCGGCGCAACGTTGACTGTCAAGGACGGTCAGCAAGTTGCCGCGACAGAGACTACGACTTCTCAAACAAATAAATGCGGCAATCTCGCTTTAATGGAATACGATACTTCCAATGGCATTCCGACTGGCCTTACCTACTACGTAACCGAATCGGTCGCAAACGGAACCCGTACAACCGAGACTCTTAAGGCGTATAAGGCTCATGTCAAGGGTGCCATCGTGGCGTGCTCAGGCTCAAAGGACTTGAGGCTCATCGTAATCAATAGCGGTGGCCACCTCAATCTTGAGAGCGGCATGATTACGCAGGATAAAAACAACTGTGTCAAAAATTTGGTGTACGCAGCGGGCAGTTCGGCCATCAGCGTGGACGGCGGGTATGTCTGCGGCGGATATTGTCCGGAGGGCGCCGCTGGTGCGGGTATTTCTGTCGAGAACTCAACTCTTGACATCTCTGACGGCGTAATCGCTGGTAACTATGCCCCCAGTGGCGGCGGCGTTTATGCCCTGAATTCTACGGTAAACATGGTTGGCGGTATTATCTCCGGTAACGGTACAAATGATAATGAAGTCGGTTATGGCGCGGGAATTTGTGCTGAGGACTCTATGGTGACCATTACGAATGGTTACATTACTAACAACAAATATCAGTTCTATACCGATGAAGGACACAAAGGTAACGGTTGTCACGGTGGTGGCGGCATTGCTGCCTTTAGCCACAATCAGGGACAGAAAAAAGGCGGTCTGGTTATTAGCGGCGGCTACATCACGGGCAACTGCTCTGCCGAGGCTGGCGGCGGCGTTTATGCTGGCGCTTGGAATAAACCTCTTTCCGGGTTTGCGTTTTATGGTGGAATCATCGCCAGCAATGTGGCGCAAAACTCAGAGGGTGGCGGCATCCGTATCGCTGCGCCTACAGTTGGCGAATTTAATGTGAGCGGCAAGAAAGCCTACATCACTAACAATACGACCAATACCACCAACGACTGGGGCGGCGGTGGCGTATTCGTCCAGGGCAGCAGCGACAACAACGTTCAGCCGGCGAGCCTCAATATATATAACGCGCTGATTACCAACAATCATGCCAGTGGCTTTGGCGGCGGGTTTGCCGCTTGCCCGACTGGTAAGACTGCCATTACCGATACCAATGGCATCGCGATTTTCGGTAATTATGACGGTAAACCTGACGGTAGTGGTTATAACCGATCGGGCGGCACCCACGACAAGAACGATGACGCGGATTGGCGCCCTAACCACGAAGGCGGCGAAATAACTGAAGACTTTAAAAAAGCCGGTCACCAGGATCTTTTTCTTATTCGCGATAGTGCTAACGCTGAATCGCTGCCGTATATCGCTGCCGTAACGGGACAGATGCTTGGTGGTGGAGCTGCCAATTGGTCGGGCACGATCGACAAAACACCAACGTCTATCGGCAAGTACGAGGGCGCCCAAGCTAAGTACATGATTGGCCTTAAATCTGAGCCGATTCAGTATGATAAGGATGCTGCTACTGCGGCTGCGTCCCTCTTCATCACGGGCAACCGCTCCAACATCCACGGAGGCGGAGTCATGACCAACGGCGACGTAATCGCTGGCTCCACCACGCAGGTGAACGTGTATCCCAAGATGAAGCTCAACGGCACTAAGGCACTGGAAGGCCGCGCGCTTACTGCGGATGATGCGGGAAAATTCAGGTTCCAACTCTTGGAGCCGGGCGAGAGCGGTGGTGTCCCTAGCTTTAATAATAATAATGATGATGGCAAATTGCAGCTCAATGGCTGTTCAATAGTTGGCGATGACGATGGGGCCACGAACGACGCTGAAGGTAACTTTGTCTTTGATTTGGGCAGGGCCCACTCCGCTGGAACGAACGTCTACTACCTCGTTGAGGACCCCGGCAACGTTGCGGATCGCGTCCCTGGCGTGGACTACGACCAGACCATCTACAAGATTGAGCTTACAACTACAACCGAAAAGCGGCCGGTGCTGGATATTGATTACATCTACTATTTAGTTACGAATGTAAGGGTTACTAATCTCAAAAATAATGAGGCGAAAACGTTTACTCCGAACAACGGTAGCGATGTCTCCATTAAGATCACCGATGGCAACACCGACAAGACCTTTACTAATGCATACAAACCCAAGGGCTCTTGGACGCCTCAGGTGACCAAGAAGGTTGATGGTGGCGAGATGAAGGCGTTCACATTCGAACTCGCGAACGAGGACGACCCGAACTTCACCAAACCGGAAACGGTAACAATTAATCCTGATCCTGCGAATGTCAAAACTGAAAAAAACGGTAATGCGACGAGCACGGTCGATTTCAAGTCGAAGACATATAAGCTCACGGACCTTAACAATGGTTCCAAGACCTTCACGTACTATGTGCGCGAGAAGTACGAAAGCTCGACCTATCCGCATTACAAGTTTGATCAGTCGGTCTATAGGTTCAAGGTTGTGGCAAAGGATAACACCCAAGGAGGAATCGACTGTGCGGTGACCTACAGGAAGGGAACCGTTGACCCCGGCGGTACGTGGAAAGACACCGATAATAAGGACCACGAGTTTCCCGACACTACCCCCACCTTCACCAACACCTACTCCACATCTTTGCCCCTTTCTGGTATGTCGGGCGTCACTCTGACGTACCTTGCCGGCGCGGCGGCGCTTTGCGCTGCTGCGGCCTGGATGCACATTCGTCGCAAGGCGAATGCGAAGGGAGGCGAGCGTCGTGAATAAGAAAGTTTGCTCCTTCCCGATCTTGTTTGCGCTGCTCGCCCTCTTGATCGGCACCTGCGCGGTTGTGTTCCCCGCATCCGCGCAGGCCGCGCCGAGCGCGACCGGATCCATCACGGTGACAGGCACCGTGGCGCGCAGCTACGACGCCTACCAGATCTTTGACGCCAACGTCGTCGATGACGACAACGACGCCAAGATCGCCACCGACCTTGTCTGGGCAAGCGATGCCGTGCGCGACGCCGCGCTGCCTGTGTTGCACAGCGCCGGCATGCCCAATTCCCAGACCACCGCACAGGAAGCTGCCGAGTGGCTCAACACCGATTCCCGCCTTACGAGCGCGCTGAGCGCACAGCTCGCTCGTTCCCTCCAGAGCTCTGGCGCCGTGTCCGTGGCCCTTAACGCGGGCACGACGGCCGAGCTGCCCTGTGGCTACTGGCTCATCGTCGCCAAAGACGACGCCATCTCCCAAAACGAGGCCGGCACCGCGCCGATCATGGCCCTGGTCGGCGGCAGCGCCGTCATCGTCAAGCCCAAGGCCGCCACTCCCAAGGTGGCCAAGCACGTGCTGGAGGACAGCACCGCCGCCTGGCAGAAGGCCGCCGACGCCACGGTCGCCGACGACCTGTACTGGCGCCTCTCGGCCACGGTCCCGGCGGGTCTTACCGCTTACGACGCCTATACGGTGCAGCTCGTCGACACCATGAGCGCGGGGCTCGACCCCTCCAAGGTGGCCGCGAGCATGCGCGTGTACGCGGCGGTGGGCGCGAACGGCGGCTTCGCCGCCGTTTCGGCCGGCAAGGGCGGCCGCGCCGGCACTAAGGCCGCGAAGGGCTGGACCGACATCACGGCCCAGTGCGCCACCAAGGTGGCCGCGGACGGGATCTTCACCGTGCGCACCGGCGACCTGATTGCCGCGCTCGGCGGGGCCGACGCCTTTACCGCGGGCGCCCGCGTGGTCGCCGTGTACAATGCACCGCTCAACAGCGCGTGCAACCACGGCATCGCGAAGGGCAACCCCAACGAGGTCTACCTGCGCTACCCGCGCTCTCCTCTTGCCGACCAGTCCGGCGGCGCCGGCTTCACCCGCACGCCGAGCGACGACGCGTGCGCCTACACCTGGGATCTCGCGCTCACCAAGCGCGGCAGCGACGGCGACAAGCCGCTGTCCGGGGCGGTCCTGAGCATCGCCGACGACCGCGGTCGCACGCTGGCGGCCGACGGCACGTGGGATGCGCAAGGCAAGGCCACCGTCACCACGGGCGAGGACGGCCGCGTGACCGTCTCGGGCGTGGACTCGGGCAAGCTGGAGGTCCGCGAGCTCAAGGCGCCCAAGGGCTACACCGCCTTTGAGGGCATGCGCGGCGTGACGGTCAAGGCCGAGGGCCTGGACGTCGACCAGGTGGCGGCCGCCAAGCCCAAGCTCACCGTCACGGCCGAGTCGCCCCTGCGCGCCGACAGCGCGGACGGGTCGACGGGCAGCCTGGAGGCGTCGATCATCAACACGCCCGCCAACGTTTCCCCTCGAGGCTTTATGCCCTCGACGGGAGATATGGCAATGTTCGCCGCGGCCGCCGTGGCGGTCGCCGGAGCCGCGCTCATCGTGGTCGCGCTCCTGGTCAAGCGGGGAGGTGGCAGCCATAAAAAGTAGCTGGCAGCCCCACCGAGAGCGGGGCGAGACACAACGAAGCAGATGCACAGACACAGACAGACGATGACCGACCGAATGAGAACCAACCGGAAAACGGAGGAAAAGAAGATGAGAATGAACAAGAACATCGCACGCCTGGCAGTAACCGCCGGCCTCACAGCAGCGCTGAGCTTCGGCGGTGTGATGGCCCCGGTCACGATGGCGTTTGCTGCGGAGGGCTCGACTGTGACGTTCAACGATCCTGATTATGGAGCGTCCACGACCTATAAGGGCATTCAAATCTTTACGGCTACGGTTACGACGACCGCCGAGGGCACGACTGTGAGCAACATCGCGTGGGCCAGCGACGACGTCCAAACTGCTGTCGTAAACGCCATCAAGACAAAGGATGAATCCTACACTAGCAATAACGCGCAGGATGCCGCTGATTGGCTGAACAAACACAACGCAGGCACCGAGAAGACCGATGCAAGTACTAGAATCAGCAGCGGCCACGTTCTGAACAAGATTGCTGCCAATCTGAAGGACAGCGATGGCTGGGAGACGACGGCTGCGGGTAGCGCGTCCCTTTCTGGTCTTACCGCTGGTTACTGGCTTTTCCTGACCAATAGCGTTGCGGAAGGTTCGAATACCAAATCGAAGGACGTTTTTACCTCGCCTGTATATGCGGTCGTTGATGGCACGAATGATAAAGTGGTGACTCCCAAGAAGAGCGTCCCTGCCGTCGATAAGAAAATCGTGAGCGCCAAGGGCGATAAAGAGCTCGATGCGAGCGACTCCCATGTTGGGCAGGACGTAACGTTCAACCTCTACGGTACTATCGCTGACAACTATGACACGTACGATACGTATTACTATCGGTTCTCCGATCAAATTTCCAAGGGCCTGACGCTGCAGGATGGTGCTCAGGTGTATTTGTATGCAAGCAAGGATGCTGCGCAGAAAGATCTTAAGCACGAGAATCCGATATTGAACATCACGGGCTCGTTTACGTCGGATAGCGGTGATGCGGATGCGAACGGCAACAAGACGACGACTTGGACCTGCAGCAATCTTAAGAGTGTGGCGGGTGTTACCTCGGAATCCTGCATTGTCGTCTCCTATAAGGCACAGATCAACAGCGAGGCCGCCATTGGAGGCAACGCAGGCAACACCAACACCGCTACGCTTACGTACTCAAACAACCCTACGATCAACGACACCGGCACGACGGTGCCCGATGAGGTCAAGACCTACACCTATGGTCTCAAGCTTAATAAGGTTGACCTTGGCACCGAGGAGGCGCTTAAGGATTCGAATATTAAATTTACTATCAGGGTGAAGTCGGCGGCAGATTCCAACTTGGAGGGGAAATACGTTCAGTCCGATGGAACCCTCGTAGACGCTGAGTGCAAGTTTTCCGTCACCAACGGTGCTATTACTATCAAGGGCCTTGGTGCGGGAACCTATACGGTTGAGGAGACGGACGCTCCCGCTAATTACGATAAAGTGCAGCCCTTCGATTTCACGATTACGCCAAACAGGGACAGCGAGGCTTCAGGCGAAAGCCCGGTTGGAGCCAAGTATGAGATTAGTACCAGTCAGAAAGACCAGGTCATCATCGGCACGCCGAACGATACGAAGGACGACAACAAGCTCGAAGCCAAGACTGGCACAGCTACAAACGAAGACGGCACCTTCAACATCACCGTTGGCGATACCAAGCATGTCGGCCTCCCGCTGACCGGCCTTAACGGTGTGACCTTCACTTGGATTGCTGGTGGCGCGGTGCTGTGCATCGGTGTGGCGCACCTCATCCGCAGCCGTAAGCAGGCTGAGGAGTCCGAGCAGGAGTAGCGCTCACCCACCCATCCCTTTGGCAGGCGAGAAGTGATGGCCATGAGACTTGCGGACACTTTTCTCGTCTATCTACGTTCTTGCTTCGCCATCCTCTTTTCGGGGCAGACTCCGCGCTGGAGTTTGCCCCGTTTTTTGGATACAGCAGCCAGGCTCCAGCGTTCGATGAGGAGGCTGTTTTTCGTGGGACACCGTAGCCCGGTCTCCATTGCTCGAAAACCACTTACTCGATTTGAAGAGGAAAACTCAGACAAAGATCGAACACATAGCTATCGAACAGATGTTTGCTAATATTGCGTTTACCAGCTGTAAATGCGAGCATGCGCGCTAAAATGGCTTTGTGACGCATCCCGTGCGCGGGCGGCCGACGACTCGATCGGAGGTCCCCAAATGCTGAAATTCCTTAACGCGCTCGCCGCCCTCGCGACGGTGGGCACGTTCGTCATCGCGTTTCTTGACTCGTATGAGGTTCGGTTTAAGGTCCGTAGGCGCACGCG
The DNA here is from genome assembly GCA_905193635.1 of Coriobacteriaceae bacterium. Classification (GTDB taxonomy): domain Bacteria; phylum Actinomycetota; class Coriobacteriia; order Coriobacteriales; family Coriobacteriaceae; genus Collinsella. The sequence goes on along the minus strand of CAJJPN010000012.1, from coordinate 12,177 downwards.
CGGTGCGGACGGTGGACGGCATTTGCGCCGAAAGCGCAAATAAGAATGCCCGGGGGTCGGATCCCGGGCATTTAACTAAAGCTGAAAACTAGGCCGCCCGCGCTCTCGTACACTTACGCGGGATGCGTCGTTTTCTATTGACATTGTATCCCGAATCGCCCCGCCGATTCGGGACATTTTGAAAACTCAAATGCTGGCTTATCCTCGACTGGACGGTGCGGTCTAGCTGTGTTGTCGGGCGGGGGAGCCTGCTAATCGGCTATTATTTGTTTAGACAACTTGAGTTGTAGAGGAGTGACCGGCGATGGTGGAGGGCGCCAAACATATGAAGAGCAATAACGCCGCGGACAACGGCGGCTCAAGCCCTCAGCCCAAACCTCAACCAAAGCCCAAGCGCCGTCGCAAGCGACTGCCGCGCTGGGCCGACCGGCTCATCACCATCGTCATCATCCTTATTGGCGTGGGCCTTATGACCTGGCCGTGGATCTTGGACCGGCTCGAAGCCTCGGGCGTGTTCAACCAGATCAGCACGGTGTCCAGCACCGTGGACGCGCTGTCTGCCGAGGAGCGCGAGCGCATCTTGCTGCAGGCGCGCTCCTATAACGAGCAGCTGGCGGGCGAGGCCACCGAGCTCCCCGCCGACCAGATCGAGCCCTACGCTCAGCAGCTCATCTTTGACCGCGACCCCATGATGAGCTGGGTCGAGATTCCCTCCATCGATGTGAGCATGCCCATTTACCACGGCACGAGCGAGGAAGTCCTTATGGCGGGCGTCGGCCACCTGGAGGGCACGAGCCTGCCGGTGGGCGGCACCTCGACGCATTGCGTGCTCACCGCGCACTCGGGCATGCGCAACCTGAGCATGTTCGACGACATCCATTCGCTGGAGCCCGGCGACCTGGTGCTGCTGCACACCATGAACAAGACGCTCGCCTATAAGATGGTGGACTCCGAGGTGGTGCTGCCCGAGGAGATGGAGTCGCTGACCATCGAGCCCGGCGCCGACAAAGTGACGCTCGTCACCTGCACGCCCTATGGCGTGAACGACCATCGCCTGCTGGTGCATTGCGTGCGCACCAAGTACAACAAGAAGGACGTCGACAAGCAAAAGTCGCTGGCCGGCCGCCACTGGGGCAAGCGCGAGTTTGCCGTGCTCATCGTGGTCGTGGCCATTGTGCTGTTGCTACTGGACATCGTGATCCACGCGGTCCGCAAGCGCCGCAAGGCCAAGGCCTCGGCATAAGACATTCTCCAGAACCACCACAATGGGGACAGGCACCTTTGTGGTGGTCGGGATTTCCAAACCATCACAACATTCGATGAAAATCGCGATTTTGGCGAAAAGCGTCGAATGTTGTGATGCTTTTCGTTGCGGGCGGGACGGTTTCGCTCCAGAACCGCCAGTCCGCAGCCTGCCAACCGCCGCCCTCGTTACGTTTTCGCTGCATTTGGGTAAAGCGCCTGCTCCAAGCCGGCGTTGCCTTGTATACTAGAGCGGTTTAACTGTTATGCGGAAGGGAGCGCCTATGGCACTCAGCGAGAAAGATGTGCGCGGCATCGCCGAGTACGCAAAGATCGCACTGACCGATGACGAGCTCACCCAGATGACGTCCTACCTGAACGACGCCGTCCAGATGCTCGAGCCCGTCTTGCAATATGACTTGCCCGACGTGGAGCCCACGTTCCATCCCATCGGAAGCCTGTCCAACGTGATGGGCGATGACCTGCGCGAGCCCGAGCGCGACCTGCCGCTTGACGTCGCGCTGGAAAACGCCGGCAGCGCGCGCGACCGCTACTTCCGCGTGCCGTCCATTTTGGGAGAGGGGGAGAGCGAGTAATGGCGCAGAGCTTCGATTCCCTTACTGCCGCCCAGATCGCCGCGGGCGTTGCCGCCGGCGACTTTACCGCTACCGAGGTGGCCCAGGCCTCCCTTGACGCCATCGAGGCGCGCGAGGGCGGGGTCCAGGCATTCCTGCAGGTGGCGCCCGAGCTTGCGCTCGAGGCCGCCGCGCGCGTGGATGCCGACCGTGCCGCAGGCGAGCCTCTGCCTCCGCTCGCGGGCGTGCCGCTGGCCATCAAGGACAACATGAACCTCGTGGGCACGCGCACCACCTGTGCTTCCCGCATGCTCGAGAACTACCAGAGCGTCTACACCGCTACCTGCGTCCAGCGCATGCTCGACGCCGGCTGCCTGCCCATGGGCAAGGCCAACATGGACGAGTTTGCCTTTGGCAGCTCCACCGAGAGCTCGGCGTTCCACCGCACCAACAACCCTTGGGATACCGAGCGCGTGCCCGGCGGCTCTTCGGGCGGCTCCGCTGCCGCCGTCGCCGCGGGCGAGGTCGCGCTCTCGCTGGGCTCGGATACCGGCGGCTCCATTCGCCAGCCGGCGTCGCTGTGCGGCGTGGTGGGCTTTAAGCCCACGTATGGCGCCGTGAGCCGTTACGGCGTGGTCGCCTTTGGCTCGTCGCTCGACCAGGTGGGTCCCTTTGGCCGCACGGTCGAGGACGTCGCGCTGGCCATGAACGCGCTTACCGGCGCGGGCCACGATCCGTACGACTGCACCAGCCAGGATTGCGCCGTCGACTTTACCGAGCATCTCAACGACAGCATCGAGGGCAAGCGCGTGGGCATTATCCCTGCGTTTATGGAGGCCGAGGGTCTGACGCCCGAGGTCAAGGCCGCTGTTCAGCGCGCCGCCCAGGAGCTGCAGAACCAGGGCGCCGAGCTGGTCGAGGTCGACCTGCCGCACATGGATGCCGCCATCGCCGCCTACTACGTCATCGGCCCGGCCGAGGCGTTCTCCAACCTGGCCCGCTTCGACGGCATTCGCTACGGCTATCAGGAGGAGGGCTGCGCCAACCTGTCCGACCAGAGCTCGCTGTCGCGCGCCCACGGCTTTGGCGCCGAGGCCAAGCGCCGTCAGATGCTCGGCGCCTACCTGCTGAGCTCGGGCGTGTACGACAAGTACTACTACGCCGCGCAAAAGGCCCGCACGCTCATCACGCAGGACTACGACGCCGCGTATGCCAAGGTGGACACCATCCTCATGCCCGCCTCGCCGCGCACGGCTTTTAAGTTTGGCGAGATTAGCGACCCCACGCAGATGTACCTTTCGGACCTGTACACCATTTCGCTCAACATCTGCGGCAACGGTGGTATCTCGGTGCCGCTGGGCCTGGGCGAGGATACTCATCTGCCCGTTTCTGCCCAGCTGGTGGGGCCTGCCTTTAAGGACCGTCAGCTGCTCACGTTTGCCCGCGCCCTGGAGCGCGGCTTTGCCGATGCCGCCACGGGAGCGCCCGCGCTTTCCGTCGCGCCCGATTTTGCCGGGAAGGGAGGCGAGCTGTAATGAAGGAGCTTTCCGAGGTCCTGCAGGATTGGGAGGCCGTGATCGGCCTGGAGATCCACACCGAGCTCACCGCACTCGATACCAAGATGTTCTGCAACTGCAAGCTCAGCCACGATGACGAGCCCAACGCCAACGTGTGCCCGGTGTGCCTGGGCCTGCCCGGCGCCCTGCCGGTGCCCAACAAGCGCGCTATCGAGAGCATCGTCAAGGCCGGTCTCGCCACCAACTGCGAGATCCAGCGCCACTCGATGTTCTACCGCAAGCACTACTTCTATCCCGATATGGCCAAGAACTTCCAGACCACGCAGGGTCCGGTCGCCTTTGCCATGTACGGTCACCTTGATCTGGATGTGACCGGTCGCGGTGCCGCCGAGCGCCCCGAATGCGCGTTTGGCGAGGCCGAGGCCCAGAGCCTGGCGAGCGCCTCGGCCAACGCCGAGGGCTTGTCCACGTCCATGACGTCGACCATGCGCGAGGGCAACCAGCGCGCCGGCCACCTGGCCAGCTATGACGCGTCCAACTTGCAGATGCCCGAGCGTCGCGAGGACGGTTCCTACACGGTGCCCATCCGCATCCTGCGCATCCACATGGAGGAGGACGCCGCCAAGATGGTTCACGTGGGCGGCGCCGAGGGCCGCATTACCGCCGCGGCCGAGTCGCTCGTCGACTACAACCGCTGCGGCACGCCGCTGATCGAGCTCGTCACCGAGCCCGACCTGCGCACGCCCGAGGAGGCTCGCCTGTTTATGGAGAAGCTCCGCCGCATCTTTGTGACGCTGGGCATTTCGGACTGCTCCATGGAGAAGGGTTCCATGCGCTGCGATGGCAACGTGTCGCTGCGCCGCCGCGGCGAGACCAAGCTGGGTACCAAGACCGAGCTCAAGAACCTCAACTCGTTTAAGAGCCTGCATGACGGCCTTGCCTACGAGATCTGCCGTCAGGCCGAGGTGCTCGAGGAGGGCGGAATCATCTATCAGGAGACCCGCCACTGGGAGCCCAGCCGCAAGCGCACCGTGGTCATGCGTGTGAAGGAAACGGCCGACGACTATCGTCTGTTCCCCGATCCCGACTTGGCGCCGTTCGACCTGGACGACGAGTTTATCGATCGTTGCCGTGGCGAGATCCCCGAGCTGCCCGATGCCAAGCGCGCTCGTTTTGAGGCCGACTTTGGCATTAAGACGGCCGACGCCGAGCAGATTGCCGGCGACCCGGAGTTTGCCGAGTTCTTTGAGGCCGCCGCTGCCGGTATGGCTGGCAAGGAGGCCCAGACGGTCGCAAACCTGCTGGTCAACGAGATGATCGCCTACCTTAAGGGAGCGGGTGTGTCGCTCGCCGAGTCCGGCATCGCGCCGGCTCAGGTGGCAGCGCTGGCTAAGCTGCTGGCGACCGACGCCATCAGCTCCAACCAGGCGCACGAGGTCTTTGAGGCCATGGCCCAGACCGGCGACGACCCCAATAAGATCGTCGACGAGCGCGGTATGCGTCAGGTGAGCGATGCCGGCGCGCTGCAGCCGATCGTGGACGAGGTGCTGGCAAACTGTGCCGATCAGGCACAGCAGTATCGTGATGGCAACCAGAAAGTCATCGGCTTTTTGGTGGGCCAGTGCATGAAGGCGAGCCGCGGCAAGGGCAACCCCAAGCTCTTCAACGAGTTGCTGAGAACGTCGCTCTCGTAAACGGGAACCGAGAGGCAAGGCCCTGCGCCCGGCCCCTCGGTTCCGTAACGACTCGGCCGTTCGGGTCAGGTGGGGCTGAATTGAATTTGGTGATGAGGGCGCCAACGGCGCCCTCATTCTTTATCTTTATATATGTTGGGAACGCCAAGCGGTGGGGGTGGTGCCGGTGTGTTGCTTGAAGGCTTGGGCGAAGGCGGCCTGCTGAGGGTAGCCTAGACGCTCTGCGACCTGCGCTATCGTGAGCGAGCTATCGGCCAAAAGGTCCTGTGCTCGCTCCATACGGCGTCTGCGAATGTAGGCACCCAGGGACTCGCCGGTTTGGGCCTTAAAGGTGGCGCATAGCTTGGAGCGGCTTGTGTAGAGCCTCTCGGCTACCTCGTTGATACCCACACGTCTGCCTTTGTCGAGCGCGCGCTCAATCATTGCCGTTGCTTCTTCGGCAATGGTTATGCTGGCGCGTGTGTCTGCCGCCCGCCGCGCCTGCTTGTGGGCCGCGCGCGAACAGGCGAGCTCCGCGACCATGGTCTCCACGATGCCTTGCATATAGACGTGTCCGCCTACGGTGCGGGCGCGGTCCTCGTTAATCCGGCGCAGCGTGTGGCAGATGGCAGACGTCGCCTCCTCGTGCCACGACTCGGCAAACGCCTCAAAGACTCCCGCGAACTCAGTGGGATACCGATGCTCCAGCTCGTCAAAATACCCGGGCAAAAAGAGCACCGAGCGCGAGTGATAAAGCTGCCCTGCAAACAGCGGACTTAGTTCCTCGCCGCAGCTATCTTGGATAAAGCTGCACACCGCGCTGTTCGGCCACGGTCCATGCAAGGGTTTAAGGTTCGCAGGCGTTATGCCAGCCTCGGGCATGCATATAAGTGTGGGCGCGCTGACCTCGCTCACGCAGGCGTACGGTTCGGGTGTGTATTCGGCCAGGTACATATCGTGCATCGGGGTAATGAAATGCTCCATAACGATGCAGGCGGGGGAGAGAGGCATGATCCATGCGCGTCCGTGCGCCCGATCGTTTGCCACCTCGCCGGTAAAGACGGCGCCCTTGCCGGTAAGCTCCAGGCCAAACTGCTCAAACTGCGGTGCGTAGAGCTCGGTTATGTCGGTCGCTGCCCGCCGTATTTGCAAAAGCGTCCCTTTCCTTTGCAGAAACGTCCACGCCTGGCTCGATTGTGAGCCATGGCTAACACATCAATGATAAGTTCATTACGGTTAACTCTCAAGCCGTTAGAAAGGAATCTCAGGGCAAAGGGATCAAAAAAGGAAGGCGGCGGTATCGGCGAGCTGCTTGCATATGCCGGCGACCGTAAATTCCTAACATATTTGGGCATGGCCCTCTCGGCGCTCTCGCAGCTGCTGAGCTTTGGCCCGTACGTGTGCATTTGGCTTGTCGCGCGCGATCTGATCGCCGTGGCACCTAACTGGAGCGAAGCCTGCGATATCGCGATGTATGGTTGGTGGGCCGTCGGTTTTGCCCTGGTGAGCATCGTGATTTATTTCGTGGGGCTCATGTGCACACACCTATCCGCGTTTCGTTGCGCGTCCAATATCCGCAAGGCTACGAGCGAGCATCTGCTTAAGCTGCCGCTCGGCTACTTTGACACGCACGCCACCGGTGAGCTGCGCCGTATCGTAGACGGATGCGCCGCCTCAACCGAGACACTGCTCGCGCACATGCTGCCCGATATCGCCGGCGCCACCGCCATGGTCGCAGGTCTGCTCGTGCTGCTTTTCGCCCTCGATTGGCGCTTGGGCGCGGCATGCCTTATCTCGGTCATCGTTTCGCTTGGCGCCATGGCCGCCATGATGGGCGGCAAGGGCGGCGAGTTTATGAAGGCCTACATGGGCGCGCTGGTCAAGATGAACAAGACCGGCACCGAATACGTACGCGGTATCCCCGTGGTCAAGGTATTCCAGCAGACGGTCTACTCCTTTAAGGCCTTCCACGATGCGATCGCCGAATACGCCGACATGGCGCAAAGCTATGCGGGCACGTTCTGCCGAGGTCCACAGGTGCTCAACCTTACCGCGCTCAATGGTCTTGTGGCATTCCTTTTGCCCGTGGCGTTGCTGTTGGTGCCGGGCGAGACGGACTTTGCACGCTTTATGACCAACTTCACGTTTTACGCGATCTTTTCGGCCGTGGTGCCGACGGCCATGACCAAGCTTATGTTTGTGGGCGAGGCGTCTCAGATGAGTGCCGATTCGCTGGCGCGTATCCGAAGCGTTATGGATTCCAAGCAGCTCTCCGTGCCTGCCCAGCCCAAGCATCCTGTTGGTAGCGATGTGCGCTTTGAGGACGTGAGCTTTACCTACGAGGGTGCCGAAGCGCCTGCCGTCGATCATGTGAGCTTTAGCGTTCCCGCAGGTAGCACCCTTGCGTTGGTTGGTCCCTCGGGCGGCGGTAAGTCAACCTGCGCAAGCCTGATCCCGCGTTTTTGGGATGTTTCCGCGGGTCGCGTGCTCGTAGGCGGCGTAGACGTTCGCGACATGGATCCCCACGAGCTTATGGACCAGGTTGCCTTCGTGTTTCAGACCAACCAGCTGTTCCGACAAACACTTGCCGACAACGTGCGCGCCTCCAAGCCCACGGCCACTGACGACGAAGTGCGCGCGGCCCTCTCCGCGGCCCAGTGCGACGATATCGTGGCCAAGCTTCCACAGGGCATCAATACCATGCTCGGCCCCGGCGGAGCATATCTTTCGGGCGGCGAGGTCCAGCGCGTGGCACTCGCCCGCGCGATCCTTAAAGACGCGCCTATCGTGGTGCTCGATGAGGCCACGGCGTTTGCCGACCCCGAGAACGAGGCGCTCATCCAGCGCGCCTTTAGCAAGCTGGCGGCGGGTCGCACGGTCATTATGATCGCGCACCGGCTTTCGACCGTGGTGGGGGCCGACAAGATCGTGGTGCTCAACCAAGGTAGCGTGCAGGAGGCCGGCACCCATGCCGAGCTGCTGTCCCAAAAGGGTCTATACGCCAAGATGTGGGCTGAATACGAACAGGCCGCGAGCTGGAAAATCACTGCAGCGACCGCGGATGCCGCCGTCACGAAGGGAGGCGAGGCCTAAATGTTCGCCTCATTCCAAAAGAAGTATTTCCTATCCGATAAAGGCGTCGCCGGCGTAAAACGCGGCATTTTCTGGACCACGCTCACCAATCTCATTACCATGGCCGGCATGGGCTTATTGTTCCTGGTCATGGCCGGTTTTGTCGAGCATCTTGCCAGCGGGGCCGATCTGCCGGGCGCACTGCCCATTGTGGGTGGTCTTGTTATCTTTTTTGCGCTGCTCTTTGCCTCTAATTGGCAGCAGTACTATTACACGTACTGCATCTTTTACGAGGAGTGCGGCAAACAGCGCATGGAGATCGCCGAGCGCTTGCGCAAACTGCCGCTGTCGTTTTTTGGTCGTCGTGATCTGGCCGATTTGACCGAGACCATCATGGGCGACGTTCAGACCATGGAGCATGCTTACAGTCATGTGCTGGGAGAGCTCTGGGGCGCCATCATCGCAAGCGCCATCGTGTTCATATCATCGCTGTTCTTTTGCTGGCAGCTGGCGATAGCGGCGTTCTGGAGCGTGCCCGTGGCCTTTGCCGTGCTGTATCTAACGCGCGGCCCCATGGCCCCGGTGTTCGACCGCGTGCGTGCCGAGAAGGTCAAGGTCACCGAGGCCATCCAGGAGACACTCGACTGTGTGCGCGAGATTCGCGCTACCAACCAGGAGGCCCATTATCTCGAGGGACTCAATGCCGTCATCGACGCCGAGGAGCGCGAGACCACCACAGGCGAGCTCGCTAGCGGGCTTTTGGTCAATTCCGCTTTTGCCATCCTGCGCCTGGGGATTGCCACTACGTTGGTCACGGGCGCCGCGATGGTCGCCTCCGGCCAGGTCGACTTTTTGGTGATGTTTGCCTTCCTGCTTATGGTGAGCCGCATCTATGCGCCCTTTGATCAGGCGCTGATGCTGATGACCGAGCTGTTTGCCGCCGAGTCGTCGGCCAAGCGCATGCGCTCCATCATGGAGGAGCCCATAGCGCGGGGCAGCGAGAAGTTTGAGCCCGTGGGCCATGACGTGGTGTTCGATCACGTGGCATTTAGCTATGGTGCGGGCGAGGACGGCCGTGCCGGCGAGAAGGTCTTGACCGACGTGAGCTTTACCGCCAAGGAGGGCGAGGTCACGGCGCTGGTCGGTCCTTCGGGCTCCGGTAAGTCCACGGTGAGCCGCCTGGCCGCGCGCTTTTGGGACGCCACCGAAGGCACGGTCACCGTGGGTGGCGTGGATGTTGCGAACGTGGACCCCGAGGTGCTGCTGCGCGACTACGCCATTGTGTTCCAAGATGTGCTGCTCTTTGACGATACGGTGATGGGAAACATTCGTCTTGGCCGTCGCGATGCCACCGATGAGGAAGTGCTTGCCGCCGCGCGTGCCGCCAACTGCGACGAGTTCGTAAGCCGCACGCCGCAGGGATATGACACTATGATTGGCGAGAACGGCTCCAAGCTCTCCGGTGGTGAGCGCCAGCGTATCTCCATCGCCCGTGCGCTGCTCAAAGACGCGCCGATCGTGTTGCTGGACGAAGCGACGGCGAGCTTGGATGTGGAGAACGAGACCGTGGTGCAGCAGGCGCTCTCCCGCCTGCTTGCAGGCAAGACGGTTATCGTGATTGCCCACCGTATGCGCACGGTGGAAAATGCCGACAAGATCGTTGTGCTCAAGGATGGCGTGGTAGCCGAGCAGGGCGCTCCGGCGCAACTCAAGGCGGCAGGTGGAGAATTCGCCCGCATGGTGGCGCTGCAAAAGGAAGCAGCTACCTGACAGTTGTAAGAAGGGGCAAAGGGACAGTCCCTTTGTCACATTGACAATCGGTTACTCCGCATCGTTAATTTTCAAAAGGTTAGCCATGGCTGACCTAGATAGTTAGATAAAATTGAGATATTTCAAAAGCGTGCTCGAGCAAACATGTTTACTCGGGTGCTGAGGCACCATGCCGCGTCCAATGCGGCAAAAGGGAGAAGCAACATGAAGAAGTCGACGTTTAACACCCTGCTTGTCGGTGGCGGTTTTCTGCTCGGTACGGCCGGCATCAAGCTGCTCACCAGCGCTCCGGTAAAGAATGCCTGCGTGCAGGGTATCGCGTGCGGCATGCGTATCAAGAACGGCTACCAGGACATGGTCGAGCAGGCCAAGGCTAATGTCGACGACATGGTTGCCGAGGCGGCCTACATCACCCAGAGCGAGGCCACCGCGGACAACGCAGCCGAGTAGCGCTCCCAGGCACAAACTATGAGATTCTCGATTATCAGCGAGATCCCCGGCAGGACCCGCCTTCAGTTGGCGGGTCCTGTGCCAGAGAGCGATCTCGATGCGCTTCTAAAGCTCAGCGGCGAAATCGACGGTGTGCGCAAGGTGTGCGTCTACGGCCGCATCGGCCAGATGGCGCTCGAATACGACGAGCCACGTCGCGATGCCGTGCTGGCCGCCGTCGGTGCGCTCGACGCTCAGGCCATTGCCGACGCAAAGACGGGTTACGTGATGCAGCTTGAGCCGCGCAAGCACAAACTCGTTATGGACCTGGCGACACTCGTCGGTGCCCATTACGCACGTCGCTGGTTTTTGCCCACGCCACTGCGTGCGGTGTTTGTCGTGGCCGGTTACATGGCATTTTTGCGCGCCGCCCTCCGTGAGCTCGCGCAGCCGCGCCTGACCGTTCCCGTGCTCGACGCTTCGGCCATCGGTATCTCGTTTGTCAAACGTGACGTCGACACCGCGGGCCAGACGATGTTCCTGCTCAACGTGGGCGAGCTGCTCGAGGACTACACCCGCGCCGTGAGCGAAAACGAGCTCATCAACTCGCTGCTCGATGTGCCCGACAAGGCGCAAAAAGTGGTTGGTGACACCGAGGTAAGCGTTGCCGCCACCGAGCTTGAGCCCGGCGATCTGGTCGCCGTGCGCACTGGCATGTCCATCTGCATCGACGGTGTTGTCGAGCAGGGGAGCGCTATGGTCAACCAGGCGACCCTGACCGGCGAGCCGCTGGCCGTCGAGCGCAGCGTGGGCGACGACGTGTTCGCCGGTACCGTCGTGGAAGACGGCAGCATCTTGGTGCGCGTGCGCGCCAACACGGCGCAGACCAAGCTGCGCTCGATCGTCTCGCTCGTGCAGACGGCCGACTCGCTCAAGTCCGAGGGCCAGTCGCACATGGAAGACCTCGCCAACAAGATCGTTCCGTGGAACTTCCTGCTTGCGGGTCTGGTCGCGCTTACCACGCGCAGCCTTATCAAGACCTCGGCGGCACTGATGGTCGACTACTCGTGCGCACTCAAACTCACGGGTTCCGTTGCCGTCATGACTGCCATGAGCGATGCTGCCAAGATGGGCGTCATGGTCAAGGGCGCCAAGTACTTTGAGTCGTTTGCCAAGGCCGACACCATTGTGTTTGATAAGACCGGCACGCTCACCGAGGCACAGCCGCGTCTTGCCTGCGTGCTCACCACCGATGGCTGGAGTGAGGACGAGGTCCTGCGCCTTTCTGCCTGCCTGGAGGAGCATTTCCCACACTCCATGGCGAACGCCGTTGTCCGCGCTGCGCGTGAGCGCAATCTGGCGCATGAGGAGATGCACTCGCAGGTTGAGTATATCGTAGCGCACGGTATTTCCAGCATGGTTGAAAACAAGAAGGTCGTTATAGGCAGTGCACACTTTATCTTCGAGGATGAAAAGTGTACGGTTCCGGCCGGTGAGCAGGAGAAGTATGATGCACTCCCGCCCGAGTTCTCGCACCTGTATCTGGCCATCGGCGGTGAGCTGGCGGCCGTTATCTGCATCGCAGACCCGCTTCGTCCGGAGGCCCGCGATGTGATGAAGGCGCTGCGCGCCCTCGGCATCAAGCGCACAGTCATGCTGACCGGCGACAGTGAGCGCACGGCAGCGGCTATCGCGGCTGAGGTCGGCGTGGACGATTACCGCGCTGAGGTGCTGCCGGAGGATAAGGCAAACTTTGTCGAGCAGGAACGCGCGGCGGGCCATACGGTTATCATGCTCGGCGACGGTATCAACGATTCTCCGGCGCTGTCGGCGGCTAACGTTGGCGTAGCCATCAGCGACGGCGCTGCCATCGCCCGTGAGATTGCGGACATCACCATC
>CAJJPN010000011.1:0-25542 GCA_905193635.1 Coriobacteriaceae bacterium | reverse complement strand
TGAGCGCACTAAGCCGCATGTTAACATCGGCACCATTGGTCACGTCGACCACGGCAAGACCACGCTGACCGCTGCCATCACCAAGGTTCTCTCCGAGACCGAGGGCTGCAAGGCTGACTTCACTGCGTTCGAGAACATCGACAAGGCTCCCGAGGAGCGCGAGCGCGGCATTACGATCTCCGTCTCCCACGTCGAGTACGAGACCGCTTCCCGTCACTACGCTCACGTTGACTGCCCGGGCCACGCTGACTACGTCAAGAACATGATCTCCGGCGCTGCTCAGATGGACGGCGCTATCTTGGTCATCGCTGCTACCGACGGCCCCATGGCTCAGACTCGCGAGCACATCCTGCTCGCCCGTCAGGTCGGCGTTCCCTACATCGTCGTCTTCCTGAACAAGTGCGACATGGTCGACGATGACGAGCTTATCGACCTCGTCGAGATGGAGACCCGTGAGCTCCTCTCCGAGTACGATTTCCCCGGCGACGACATCCCCGTCATCCGTGGTTCCGCTCTGGGCGCTCTCGAGGGCGACGCCAAGTGGATGGACGCTATCCGCGAGCTCATGAACGCCGTCGACGAGTACATCCCGACGCCTGCTCGTAACAACGACCTCCCGTTCCTGATGGCCGTTGAGGACGTTATGACCATCTCCGGCCGTGGTACCGTTGCTACCGGCCGTGTCGAGCGCGGTGAGCTCAAGCTCAACGAGCCCGTCGAGATCGTCGGCATCAAGGATACCCAGAACACCGTCGTTACCGGTATCGAGATGTTCCGTAAGTCCATGGACTTCTGCGAGGCTGGCGACAACGTCGGTCTGCTGCTCCGCGGCATCAAGCGCGAGGACATCGAGCGCGGCCAGGTTCTCTGCAAGCCCGGTTCGGTTACCCCGCACACCAAGTTCACCGGTGAGATCTACGTTCTGACCAAGGAGGAGGGCGGCCGTCATACCCCGTTCTTCGATGGTTATCGTCCTCAGTTCTACTTCCGTACCACCGACGTTACCGGTACGGTCAAGCTCCCCGAGGGCACCGAGATGGCTATGCCTGGTGACCACATCACCATCGAGGGCGACCTCATCCACCCGATCGCCATGGAGGAGGGCCTGCGCTTCGCTATCCGCGAGGGTGGCCACACCGTCGGTTCGGGCATCGTCTCCACGATCATTGAGTAAATTAGCTCTTTGATATAGCTGACTTAGAGAACCCGGCACTTATTTGGGTGCCGGGTTCTTTTCTGCAATGGATATTGAGCCGTTGCTGGTGTCGAGAGGATCGATAATGGTCCTGGATGCACCGTCGATTAGATCTCGATGGCTTCATTGATGTGTTCCAAATATGAATGGATCCACCGAGAACCAATTGACTCGAGGTTTTCATTGACAGCACTTACGTGGAGCTGATAAAGTAACAACTCGTGCCCGTACGGGGCGGAAATGAAAGGTTCAGGATACATGCGTACTCTAGTTACTCTTGCGTGCACTGAGTGCAAGCGCCGCAACTATACGACCACCAAGAACAAGTCGACCATGCCTGATCGTATGGAGATCAAGAAGTATTGCCCCTGGTGCCGTCACCACACGCTGCACAAAGAGACTCGCTAGTCTCTAGTCATATACGCCAGTAGTTCAATTGGTAGAGCATCGGTCTCCAAAACCGAGTGTTGAGGGTTCGAGTCCTTCCTGGCGTGCCAGTCATTATTCCGTAAGCTCCCACTTGGGGGCTTACGGTTTACTCATGTATAAGCGCATTGCGCGGAGGTAACCCAAATGGCCAACAAGAAGAACAAGAAGAAGGCACAGCAGCAGGCGCCTGCCAACAACGCTGCCGCCAACTCCAAGGTTGAGGCCAAGAAGGCCGTTGCCAAGAAGAGCGAGAAGGCTGCGAAGTCTAAGAAGAACGAGAAGCCTGGTTTCTTCGCCCGCACCAAGAAGTATTTCGCTTCGGTGAAGTCCGAGATGAAGCGTGTCACGTGGCCCGATAAGAAGGAGCTCGTGAACTACTCGGTCGTCGTTTGCGCTTCTCTGATCGTCGTCGGCGTCGTCATCGCTCTGCTCGATGCTGGCTTTGGCGAGGCTCTTGCTCTGTTCTCTGGATTGAGGGGCTAAACCATGTCTAAGCGTTGGTACGTCGTTCACACTTACTCTGGATACGAGAACCGCGTTAAGTCCGATCTCGAGCATCGCATCGAGACTATGGGCATGCAGGACCGTATCTTTGATATCGAGATTCCTATGGAGCGCGTCACCGAGATTAAAGAGGGTGGCAAGCGTGAGACCAAGGATTCCAAGATCTTCCCGGGTTATGTCCTGGTCCGCATGGAGATGGATGACGATGCTTGGACGTGCGTTCGTAACACGCCTGGCGTCACCGGTTTCCTGGGCGGCAACGGCAAGCCCGCTCCGCTTTCCCGCGACGAGTACAACAAGATGACTCGTCGTCCCGGTAAGGGCGATTCGCCCAAGCGCACCTCGGTTGATATTCAGGTCGGCACGTCCGTCCGCGTCACCGATGGCCCGCTTACCGACTTTGATGGCAAGGTCTCCGAGGTTAACACCGAGGCTGGCAAGCTCAAGGTCACGCTGATGATCTTTGGCCGCGAGACGCCGGTCGAGCTCGACTTTAACCAGGTCGCTGTCATCGCTTAAGTTTTCGTACGTTCGCGCGAGCGTGCTTCTTCTGTGACTGCTCATCTCAGGAGTGCTTCTAACACGTGCGTGCTTACGATATAGCAAGTACTTCACACTCGTGATTCGAAAGGAATGACCATGGCTGAGAAGAAGGTTGCCAACGTCATTAAGCTCCAGATTCCTGCTGGTGCAGCTAACCCCGCTCCTCCCGTCGGCCCCGCCCTGGGCGCTGCTGGCGTGAACATCATGCAGTTCTGCCAGGCCTTTAACGCCGAGACGCAGGACAAGAAGGGCGACATCATCCCCGTTGAGATTTCTGTCTACGAGGACAAGTCCTTCTCCTTCATCACCAAGACCCCGCCGGCGGCTCACCTCATCAAGAAGGAGCTGAACCTCAAGTCTGGTTCCGCTAAGCCTCAGGCCGACAAGGTTGGTCAGCTCTCCCAGGAGCAGCTCACCAAGATCGCCGAGATCAAGATGCCGGACCTCAATGCCAACGACATTGACGCCGCCAAGAAGATCATCGCCGGTACCGCCCGTTCCATGGGCGTCACCATCGCTGAGTAGCGATTTCTTTAGGTAATGACGGGTGCTCCGACCGGGGCGACCGTTATATGTGTGCAATAGGGCACACGATACGATGTGGGAGGGCTCACGCCCGTTTAACCACAGGAGGTAATGCACATGGCTAAGCATGGTAAGAGCTATAACGCCGCTGCCGAGAAGATCGACCGCGCCACGCTCTACACCCCCCTTCAGGCTGCCAAGCTCATCAAGGAGCTCGACACCGCCAAGTTCGACGAGACCGTCGAGGCCCACTTCCGTCTGGGCATCGATACTCGTAAGGCTGACCAGAACATCCGTGGTTCCATCTCCCTGCCCCACGGCACCGGCAAGACCGTTCGTGTTGCCGTCTTCGCCGAGGGCGAGAAGGCCCGCGAGGCCGAGGCCGCCGGCGCCGACATCATCGGTTCCGACGAGCTCGTCGCCCAGATCCAGAAGGGCGAGATCAACTTCGACGCCGCTATCGCTACGCCGAACATGATGGCCAAGGTTGGCCGCATCGGTAAGATCCTTGGTCCCCGTGGCCTTATGCCGAACCCCAAGCTCGGCACCGTGACCATGGACGTCGCCAAGATGGTCTCCGAGCTCAAGGCCGGCCGCGTTGAGTATCGCGCTGACCGCTACGGCATCTGCCACGTGCCCCTGGGCAAGAAGTCCTTCTCTGAGCAGCAGCTCGTTGAGAACTACGCTGCCCTGTACACCGAGATCCTGCGCGTCAAGCCCTCTTCTGCTAAGGGCAAGTACGTCAAGTCCATCTCCGTGTCTTCCACCATGGGCCCTGGCGTCAAGGTCGATCCCGCTGTCCAGCGTGACTTCCTGGCTGAGTAACTGCTAGTTACTGCCTGAGCAAAGCAAGCATTGCTAAAGAAACCCGGTTCTGCCCTGCGCAGGACCGGGTTTCTTGCTATCGCGTCAAAACCACCACAAAGGGGACAGTGTCCCCTTTGTGGCGGTTACCAGGGGGTTCTGGCGGTCGAGGACTCGATGGCCTCGTGGCGTTTGAGCTCGCGGCGCATGGTTTGCGAATTGAGCCAGGCTGCCTGCCAGCCACGGATGGGGTAGCGCGTCTGGTCGAGCTCAAACTGCGTATAGCCGCAGGCGTTGATGATCGTCGTTCCACACACATGCTGCCGCTCGCGCTGAAAATCGTAACCGTAGCTTTGGTGTACATGCCCATGCACCATGTAGTCGGCCCCCCAGGACTCAAGCGCCGTGTTAAAGCACTCAAACCCTCGATGCGGCAGATCGTCCAGATCACCCATACCGGCGGCGGGTGCATGGGTAAGCAGAATGTCGCACCCGCCGACCATCCTAACCTTACGCGACAGCTTACGCATGCGCTTGGACATCTCGCGTTCGGTGTACATGTTGGCGCCGTCGCGATAACGCATGGACCCGCCAAGGCCCGCAATGCGAATCCCTCGGTACGTGTACACGCTGTCTTCCACGCAGATACATCCGCCCGGTGCATGACGTGCGTGGCGGTCATCGTGATTGCCGCGCACGTAGATGAGCGGTTTGTTGATGACCGTAACCAAAAACTCAAGATAGTCCGGGTCCAGATCGCCGGCGGACAAAATCAGGTCGACACCCTCAAAGCGTTCCTTGCGAAAGCACTCCCAAAGGCATCGTTCTTCGGTATCGGCTATGGCAAGGATTTTCATAGGGCAGGGACTTTCGGCTCATCGTCGAGCTGCGGAATGGTGCCCACCACGTTGTCCGCCAGCCAATTCATCTCGACAATCTGCGTGCTCGGCAGCGGAGGGAAGCCTTCGATCTGTACCACGCCGTTCTGGCTGTGGAGCTCGCCGCCAAAGGGGTTGATGGAGCCCTCGACAATGCCGTTGCGGAGCAACTGCACGAGTTTGCGCGTCTGGTAGGGTAGGCCCGGAGCGTAACGGATGTCGATAACGCCGGAACTCATTCCGTACCAGTAGTTGACGGCGCGCACTTGGTTGTCGTCGCTGGTCTCGTCCCACGTGCCGTGCAGAAGGCTGCGAACGATAAGCTCGTAGTATCGGCCCCAGTTCCAGACCGGCATGGCGATGCCGACGACCTTGCCATCGACCAGGCGATGGAGTCCGTAGGCCGTAGGGTCTACGAGCGACTTTGACATGTCAGCGCCGGTCATGACGCTCACGCCTTCGCGACACATGGCTTCGGCAAGACCTCCAGCGGGCACATCGCCCCAGGTCAGGATAATTTGCGCACGGGGGTCGAGCAGCGAGGCGCCAATCGCAAAGGCGTTGATCTCGCTGAGTGCGCCCGAGGCGAAGACCGACGCGTGGTAGCCGATGCGGTGGTTGTCCGCCATGCTGGCGGCAAGGGCGCCCAGGAGGAACTTGGCCTCGTACATCTTGCCAAAGTACGAACGGACGCTTTGGTGGGGAAGGCCGATAGAGCAGTTAAGGAACCGCACCTGGGGATACTCAACGGCAGCTCTGAGCGTGTATTCCATCAGGCGGTGCGAGGTCGAGAAGATGACGTTAGCTCCATGTTTGACAGCCGTTTCCACGGCGGCGTAGAACACATCCGGATTATGACAGTCCTCGAACGCCTCGGTGCGCACGATACCGCCAAAGTGCTCATCGAGATACTGACGCCCTTGGTCGTGCAGGCTGTCCCAGCTCGACGTCGCACAGGGGAACTCATGGATAAAGGCGATGCGCAGGGGGCTGGCCGCCGAGTAGACGGTCTTGCCCATAAAGAAGTTGAGCACGCCGGAGGTGGACTTGGCGGGCGCCTCTTCCTCATCGACACTCGGTGCCTCGACAAGATCGACCTTCTCCTCATCACTTTTGCCGGCAATGACCAACTCGCGCCAAATCTTGCACAGGCGGTTTACGACGATATCCGTCGGCGTATCCAGCAGGCGGTCCTGGTTGTACACATTGAGGTAGACGAGCATAGCGTCGGCGGGCGTAATGTCCAGATGGTCGCCGCCGGCGCGCAGATAGGCGCGCTTAAAGAGCAGGAAGGTGTGGCGCAGGTAGTCGACCTTTTTCTGCGGCCATTTTTCGATAAGGTTCTGACCGAGCATCTTGGCGAGCGTTTCGTAGCTTCCCTCACGCGAGAACTCGATCTCGTATAGGGGGCAGACGCGCCAAAACGCGCAGAACTCGCCATAGAGGCGGCTTTCGACGGAATCCCATTTTCCGGGGTAGAGGCGGGTGACCTTGGCCGAAACCGTCGGGGCGTCCAGGAATTTGAGGACGCTGACGCGCTTGTTGCCCTCTTGGACGTAGAACCGATGCATGAACTCGGTGACGATGATGGGGTCGCGATAGCCCTCGGTTACCTGGATGTCGTAGAGGTTGGACCACTTGCGGGCGAACTCGGTGCTAAATGGCAACAGGGGCATAAAGTTGCACGAAAAGGCAGACTGACGGCCCTTGGTAACCGTGCCGACGACCATTTCGAGCGGAATATCCCGCAGGCCGACGCTCTCTCGCTGACCTAAGGGGAGCTGGGCAACCAAGCTGTCGAGGTCCGTAAGGTACGGGTGCTCGCTTTGGCTGATGGCGCGACGGCGTCCCTGCTCGCCGCGCTTGCGTGCTTGACGATAGGCCTCTTCCATGGTGTCTACTCCCTTAGTCGTTTAAACAACGATATGAACCATGGTACCACGATGCGAAACTACCACAAAGGTGCCTGTCCCCTTTGTGGTAGTTTAGGCGATGATGGGGGCGATGGCACGAATGCAGGCGTCGGCTGCCGTGAAGGTGGTGCTATCGTCGCTGACGATAAAGATGATTTTGCCCTTGACGCCAAAGTCGCCGATCTCGCTAAAGAGCACGTACGGCTCCTTGTCAAAGCCAGAGATGGGAAGCACCGCGGCCTTGGTGGCGTCGGTAAGCTCATCTGCCAGCGCGTCCAGCGAGGCCCACTTAGACGTGTCCTTTACGGCAACGGGCACGGCCACACGCCCAAAGGGCATCAGATGCACGAGCGTGTTCTTGGAGATGTTGGAGTTGGGCACAATGATGGTCTGCCCGCAGGCATCCTCGATGGTCGTGTGGCGCCAGGTGATGTCTTGGACCACGCCCGACACGCCGCCGACCTCGATATTGTCGCCGGGCTTGATGATGCCCATGAAGGTCACCTGCATACCGCCGATAAGGTTCGACAGCGTGTCCTGAAAGCCGAGCGAGATGGCGATGCCGCCGACGCCAAGAGCGGCGACGAGGGCGTTTGCGTTGATGCCAAAACAGTTGTCTAGGATAAAGCTGCCGCCGATCATCCAGATGACGGCGCGCGCGATGTTGATGAAGATGCTCGATGCTGGCAGCGGGTTATCATCGCGGTTAAGCAGGTGGTGCAGGGTCTTGGACGCGATTTTGGCGGCAACGGCGGTGCCGATGGCCAAGATACCGGCCCAGATGATGTTGTGGACCCATCGTTGTGCAAAGAAATGAAGAATTGGCTCAAACAATTCCATGTAGGGAAACCTCCTCATGATCATCCAACCATGATACCCACCAAGAAGCCCGTCCGATCAAATTCGGACGGGCTTCTGTGCTCGATATAAGGTTTACGCGGCGGGGCTGCAAGGCCCGGCGGTGTAGCTTAGCGTCGACGCTTCCAGATAATGCCGAGAATGATGATGACGATACCGCCGATGAGGCATGCGCCGATCACGGCTAGCGTGCGGTCTCCCGTTGCGGCGAGCTTGCCGGTCGTCTTCTTGGTGATGACCTTCGTGGTCGTCGCGTCCGTCTTAGGCGAGGGTTCAGGCGTCGGGGCCGGTGTGGGCGTGGGGTCCACGGCAGCGGAGCCAAAGCTGATGGTGCCCGCGAGCGAGGCCATCTTGCTCTCCCAGCCGTTCTGCCCAATTAGCGCCCTTAGCGCTGACTCGCAGGTACCCCACTCGGTGTGCTTGGTGGCGTTTGCGAAGGTGGGGAAGTCGGTCGTGTTGGTGATGATGTAGTTGTTGGTGGCGACGGTGTAGGTCTTGGCGGGGTCGAGCGTGCTGCCATCCTTGGTGAGCGTGGCGCTCACGATGCGCTTGCCTTCGGGCTGCGTCCAATCGATTGTCACGTTGATTCCGCCGAAGGAAAGGACGCTGCCGGAGTCGTCGCGCCACTTGTACATGTCTTGCGCCTCCTGCTCGGTGTGGCCGGCCGCTACGTAGGCTTGCTGAAGCTCGTAGCTGTGATTGCACTCGTCGCTGATCTGCAGCGAGTGCTCGAGCGCTGCCAGGAAGTCCGCACCGGTCATGGTCCAGGTCTCCACGGTGTTGCCGTAGGGCGAGATAGCGATGACGTTGCCTGCGGTCACATCGCCTGCAGCGATGCCGCCGCGGATGCCACCCGCGTTCTCGATGGCAAGGTCTGCGCCCGTCAGGTCAAGATAGGAGCCGCAGATCACATGGCCGATGGTCTGGGCCTTGGTGGTGTCGCCCTCCTTGCTGGGGCGGAAATCGGTGGTGCGCACCATTTCCCAGCCGTGCGTGCCAGATGCGTTCTCGCCGTAGAAATAATTGGTAGAGCTCGTGCCGATCACCTCGCTCGATGCGGCGCTAAAGGCATCGTCGAGCGGCTTGATCTTGTTGTCGTGGACCTCATCAAGGATGCTCTGATAGGTGGAGCCCTTGTTGGGATCGGTCAAAAGAACGTTTACATCCTTGGCGGTATAGAGCTTCTCGTCGCTTTTGTCTGCGTATACTGCCACCGTGTCATCGTCGGTGCTTTCGGTGCCCTTGGTGTCGTACTCGTAGGGGACGGAAAGCAGTCCCACCTCGGCAAAGGCGCTGCCCGCCTCGACGACGCGGACCGACTTGCCGTCAGCCCCCGTCACGTTTTCGTCTAAGTTGATGTGCTCGTGGCCCGCGACCAGAGCATCGACGCCATTGAGCTGTGCGGCAAAGGTCTTGGCGTTGAGCGTGTGCGCGATGCAGACGATAACGTTGCAGTCCTCGTCCTCGCGCAGTCGCTTGGCCTCGGCATTGATGGCGTCCACCGCACCCGAGAACGACGTGCCCTCGATCAGGTCCGCGCGCAGCGAGGAGCCCAGCGACTCATCCATGGCTCCGACGACACCGACCTTAATCTTGTAATCAAACGTGGAACTGCCCTCGTCGTCCTTCCAAGTGCGGTTGAGCGTCTTGGTGATGCTCGAGCTCCATACGCCGCTCGTAGACTTCGCGTTCGCGCAGAGCATGGCGAAGGGCGTGCCGGTGGTGCTGTAGCCGGTCATGGTGCGGAGCTTGTCTGCGCCATAGCTCCAGTCGTGGTTGCCCGGTGTGGTCGCATCGTAGCCGTCGGCGTAGAAGGTGTCCATGAGCTCGGCGATGCTCTTGCCCTCGCTCATGGTGGCAAAGGACTGCCCGTGGAAGGTGTCGCCTGCATCGAGCAAAAGATCTGGGCCGTTGCCCTGGGCGCTGTAGAGAACCGCCAGTCCGTCAAAGCCCACAGTGCCCGCGTTGTAGCCGTACTTGTAGCTGCCGTGGATATCGTTGGTGTGCATGACGGTCACAGAGCCGTCAATAGCGGCGGGCAGGTTCCCCGCGAAAGCGAGGCTTGGGATGCCTGCGAGCGAGCCGGCAAACAACGCGGCGGCTAACGCAAGGCGGGGGAGTCTTTTCATGGCAGTTTCCTTAGTCCTTAGCCAGAAAGTCTGGTTGAATATCGGATTATCGACATAATATGCGAAAACCGCCGCAAGGGCGTCTGTCCCTTTGCGGCGGTTTTGACGTTTGCGCAGATAAAACCTGCCAAAATAAACCTGTCCCTTTTTGGTAGGTTTAGCTCAGCAGCATGCGGTCGTTGGCGAGCTCGCCGCCCGAGACCTCCTCGAACTTCTGCAGCAGGTCGGCCACGGTGAGCGACTTCTTCTCGTCGCCGGCCACGTCGTAGATCACATGGCCCTCGTGCATCATGATCAGACGGTTGCCCAGACGGATGGCGTCGTTCATGTTGTGCGTGACCATGAGCGTGGTCAGGCGGTTCTCGTCGACGATCTCCTCGGTCAGGCTGAGCACCTTAGAGGCCGTCTTGGGGTCGAGGGCCGCCGTGTGCTCGTCGAGCAGCAGCAGGCGCGGCTTGGTGAGCGTGGCCATCAGCAGGGTGAGTGCCTGACGCTGGCCGCCCGAGAGCAGGCCGACCTTGGCGTTGAGGCGTGTGTCCAGGCCAAGGTCCAGGCGCTTGAGCAGCTCAACGTACTCGTCCTTCTCGGCCTTGGTGACGCCCCACGAAAGGCCGCGACGCTGGCCGCGACGCTTGGCGAGGGCCAGGTTCTCGGCGATCTGCATATCGGCAGCGGTGCCGCGCATGGGGTCCTGAAACACGCGGCCCAGGTACTTGGCGCGCTGCGACTCGCTCAGACGCGAGATGTCGGTGCCGTCGAGCTCGATAACGCCCGAATCGAGCGGATACACGCCGGCGATCATATTGAGCAGCGTGGACTTGCCGGCGCCGTTGCCGCCAATCACGGTTACAAAGTCGCCGTCATTCAGGGTGAGGTCGACGCCGGTGAGCGCGCGCTTCTCGGTGACGGTGCCCTTGTTAAAGGTCTTCTTGACGTGCGAGAGCTTAAGCATCTGCCTCATCTCCCTTCGTGTAGGAGCTGCGGAGCTTATAGCGCTCCCAAACCACAGGCACGCACAGGGCCACGGCGACAATCACGGCGGAGAGCAGCTTCATGTCGTTGGCGTCCATGCCCAGCTGCAGCACGATGGCGCGGATAAGGAAGTACACCACGGAGCCAAAGACGGCGGAGGCAAGACGGACGCTAAACTGCGTGAGACCGCCGGGCAGCAGGCGACCGAGCACCTCGCCGATGACGATGGCGGCAAGACCGATAACGATGGCGCCGGTGCCCATGCCAATGTCGGCATACTTCTGGCTCTGGCAGATGAGCGCACCCGAAAGGCCAATGAGGGCGTTGGAGAGCACGAGGGCGATCATTTTGGTGGTGTTGGTGTTAACGCCCAGGGCGCGGATCATGTACTCGTTGTTGCCGGTGGCACGCAGCGCCGAGCCGATCTCGGTGCCAAAGAACCAGTACAGGATGGCGACGATGGCCACGGCCAGCACAATGCCTAGGATAATGGCAACAGTGGACTGCGGCAGGCCCGTCATGTTGCTGACGGATGAGAAGATAGTGCCCTTGGCAAGGATGGGCGTGTTGGACTTGCCCATGATGCGCAGGTTGATGGACCACAGACTGATCTGGGTAAGGATTCCGGCGAGGATTGCGGGAATCTCAAAGACGGTGGTCAAGATGCCTGTGACGGCGCCCGCGATGGCGCCGGCGCACATGCCGGCCAGCACGGCGAGCAAGGGGTCGACGTTATTGTTGACGATGAGCACGGCGCAGACACAGCCGCCGAGGGCAAAGCTGCCGTCGCAGGTCATATCGGGGATGTCGAGCAGGCGGAACGTGATAAACACGCCAAGCACCATAATGCCCCAGAGGACGCCCTGCGAAACGGCGCCCTGCAATGCAATGAGCATGCTTCATACCTCCTAGGATAGGGTGGACACGTGATTTTCCATAATAGCGGTACCAATGCATAAAAGAGCTGCGGACGGATGTTTTGTCTCATCCGAAACAAGCAGGGCGAACGCCGGTCTTTAGCGTTCGCCCCAAGGACTCAGATATTGAATAACGCGGCTGTGGCGCGCGTGCGGGCCCTAGACGCGTTACCGCGCATGGCGCTACTCGTCCAGAGCGGAAAGGTCGATGCCCAGGGCCTCGGCCGTCTCGTCGTTCTTGACGACGACCAGGTCCTTGCTCGAGAGGTGCTTGATCGGCATATCCTCGGGCTTGGCCTCGCCCTTCAGGATCTTAACGGCCATCTCGCCCGCGGCGTAGCCCAGGTCCTTATAGTTGATGGAGAGGGTGAACAGGCCGCCGGCCATGCACATACCCTCCTCGCCGGTCACGAAGGGGAGCTTATTCTCCTTGCAGATCTGGCCCACCTGCGAGGCACCCGCGGCAATCGTGTTGTCGGTGGGGGAGTACAGCGCGTCGACCTTGCCCACGGCGGACTCGACGACGGACTGAATCTCGTTGGAGCTCGAGACGGTGAAATCGGTGTACTCGAGGCCCAGCTTGTCGAGTTCCTTCTTGGCGGCCTTGATCTGGACGTCGGAGTTGGACTCAGCGGTGCAGTAGAGCAAGCCGACCTTCTTAACGTCGGGCAGGACCTTCTGCATCATCTCGAGCTGCTCGGCGACCGGGGTGAGGTCGGAGGCGCCCGTGACGTTGGTGCCGGGCTTGTCGTTGTCCTGGACCAGGCCGGAGGCGGCGTAGTCGGTGATGGCGCAGCCCACGATGGGGATATCGGCCGTGGCACCGGCGGCAGCCTGCGCGGCGGGCGTGGCGATGGCATAAATCAGGTTGACGTTGTCGCCCACAAACTTGTCGGCAATGGACTTACACGTGGACTGGTCGTTCTGGGCGTTCTTCTGGTCGATCTTGACCTTAAGGCCGCTCTCCTTGATGGCCTTGACAAAGCCGTCGTTGGCGGCATCGAGTGCGGAGTGCTCGGTGAGTTGCAGAACGCCGATGGTGTAGTCGGAACCGGCGGCAGCAGAGCCGGAACCAGAGTTGCCGCCGCATCCGGCGAGCGGGGCGAGCGCGAGCAGACCGGCGGAGACCAGAAGGCTCCTGCGGCTGATGGTGATGTCCTTCATATCATTACCCCCAGTATAAAAATGGCTGGAAACACTGCACTGGGACAAAGTGCAAGTGGAACTATAGTAGCGCTGATGTCCATTTTTACAACAGCCTGGCGGGTTTTTTAATACAGAATCGGATGGGCGGTACGGGTAGTCGAATGGGCGGCGGAGGGTCTTATGCGGCGGAGGAGGCATCGTCCTCGTCCAGGACGGCGAAGAGCTTCTTGCCGTCAAGGAGACGTGTGGTGACGTTTCTCATGCGGCCGATCTCAACGGTACGCAGCGTGTCGTCGGCGCCTCGCGCGTCATAGACCGTTCCCAGCAAATACGAGATGCCGTCTCGTTGCTTGATGGCAAAGGGCCGGAGTGTCATCCGCGCCACTTCGACCTCTCCGCGTGCCGTGACACTCGAAATATCAAAACTCACCGTGGTTCCGTGGTCGATGGCCTGCTCGATGAGCTCGCAGGCATCGATGCGCTTGACGGGCGTGCGTGTGGCCTTGGTGGATTTGTCGCCTGCGCTTGGAGCAGGCTCGGGTGCATCGAGGTAGCCGCGAACGTCGGCACTCGCCATGGCGACCAGGTGCTGCGCTATGCTCTTTCGAATGGCGATGGGCGTGGAGCGGTTGCGCATGACCATGCCGTGGAGCCGGATGATCTCTTCGTCGGTGAGCGGACGGGTCAAGAGTCGATAGCCAACGCCGCGCTTGTACTCAATTTCGTATCCGGCATGGCGAAGTGCGGAGATGGCGGTGTAGATGCTGCGCCGCGCCGCCGAGATGGGCATGCGGGCGGGGTCGTCGGGATGGGCGAGACGCCGGATCAACTCATCGGAAAGCATGGCCTTGTCCTCGCCGGTGTTTTCGCTTAATAGTTGCAGGATGCGAACGGCGCGATAGGCTGCCATCGAGGCGGCGCCCCTCGTCGTGGTCTCGTAAGTTTCAACAGCGGTTTCGGTCATGGCGTCCACGTCCTTTCCGTTTTGGGTGGCGACGGTATGGAGCCTAGGGCGCGGGGCTTTCCCAGGGGTGCAGGACGCTCCGGGCGGTCGGTAGTCGTCGGCAAGCGGCGGGTCGAGTTTTCAACAGCCCTGCTCAACTGACCAAAATCTTGCCAAAAGCTTGACGGATACTGTTGAAAAAAGCGCCCCTCGGCTTGCCGAGAGGCGCTGGCGTGATGCGCTGGAACGCGTTTGGTGGCGCTGTGGCGATTAGAAGTCGGCGTTGCCCACGGTGCGCGGGTGCGGCAGGACGTCGCGGATGTTGCCCACGCCGGTCAGATACATGACCAGGCGCTCGAAGCCCAAGCCGTAGCCGGCGTGCTTGCAGGAACCGTAGCGGCGCAGGTCCAGATAGTACTTGTACTGCTCGGGATTCATGCCCAGGTTCTTGATGCGGGCCTCGAGCAGATCCAGGCGCTCCTCGCGCTGGGAGCCGCCGATAATCTCGCCGATACCGGGAACCAGGCAGTCGGCGGCGGCGACGGTCTTGCCGTCCTCGTTCATGCGCATGTAGAACGCCTTGATCTCGGCCGGGTAGTCGGTTACGAAGGTCGGTCGCTTAAAGTGCTCCTCGGTCAGGAAACGCTCGTGCTCGGTCTGCAGGTCGATGCCCCAGCTGACGGGGTAATCAAACTGGTGGCCAGCAGCGACTGCCTGCTCCAGGATTTCGACAGCCTCGGTGTAGGTAACGCGGGCAAAGTCGGAGTTTGCCACATGGTCCAGGCGCTCGATCAGGCCCTTGTCCACAAACTTGTTGAGCATATTGAGCTCGTCGGGGCAGGTGGCCATAACGTCCTTAAGGACGTACTTGAGCATGGCCTCGGCGTTATCCATGTAGTCGTTCAGGTCGGCAAAGGCCATCTCGGGCTCGATCATCCAAAACTCGGCGGCGTGGCGCGTGGTGTTGGAGTTTTCGGCGCGGAAGGTGGGGCCAAAGGTGTACACGTCGCCAAAGGCCATGGCAAAGTTCTCGGCATTGAGCTGGCCGGACACGGTAAGGCTCGCGTGCTTGCCAAAGAAGTCCTGGCTCCAGTCGACCTCGCCGGACTCGGTGAGGGGCGGATTTTTGGGGTCGAGCGCGGTCACGCGGAACATCTCGCCGGCGCCCTCGCAGTCACTCGTGGTGATGATGGGGGTGTTGACGTAGACAAAGCCCTGCTCCTGGAAGAAGCGGTGGATGGCGGCAGCCGCGACAGAACGGATGCGGAACACGGCGCGGAACAGGTTGGTGCGCGGGCGCAGGTGCTGCTGGGTGCGCAGGAACTCGACGGTTGCGCGCTTCTTCTGCAGCGGGTAATCCGGGGCGCTGACGCCCTCGACCTCGATGGAGGTGGCAGAAAGCTCGAAGGGCTGGGGCGCATCGGGGGTCAGCTTGACGGTGCCGGTGCAAATGAGTGCGGCCGAGACGTTTTGATGGGCGATCTCGCCGTAGTTGTCGAGTGCCTCGCGGTTCATGACGACCTGCAGGTCGCGGAAGCAGCTGCCGTCGTTGAGCGTAACAAAGCCAAAGTTCTTCATGTCGCGGATGGACTTGACCCAGCCGGCGACGGTGACGGTCTGGCCGCCAAGCGACTCGGCATCGGCGTAAAGCTGCGCGATTTTGGTGCGGTTCACGTATCCTCCCATAACGGTTGAATGATAGTTATCCATACAGTTCGATATTCTAGCAGCTCGGCTCATTTGGGCTATACAGATAAGGCATTGGCGGGATGGTTTTTCAAACGAAAAGCGCCCACGGCAAATGCTCGTGGGCGCTTTTCGTGTTGCCTTTTGGCTGTGTGGCGCGGGGCCTGGCTACTTGGTCTTGGCTACCAGCAGCGGGTCGCCCAGCTTGACGAGCGGGTTGCCGCCGATAAGCGTTCCGGACTCGCCGACATGGTCGATGCTCTTAAGACGATCGAGCTCGGAGATGATGACGGTCACGATGTCCTCGTGGCCGGCGGCCTTGATGGCCTCGCGATCGAAGCTGATGAGCGGCTGGCCGGCCTTGACCGTGTCACCCATCTCGACAAAGCGGGCAAAACCCTTGCCGTTCATTTCCACGGTGCCCAGGCCAACATGGATGAACACGCGAAGACCGTCCTCGGTGATCATGCCGATGGAGTGGTTGGTGACGGTGGTGGCGCCGATACGGCCGTTAGCGGGGGCGTAAATGGTGCCGGTAATGGGCTCGATGCCGTAGCCCTGGCCGAGCATGCCCGAGGCGATGGTCTCGTCGGGAACCTCACCCAGATTGACGAGCACGCCGTTGACAGGAGCGTAGATGACGCCTTCGCGGGTGGCGAAGCTTGCTGCGGGCGGAACGGACGCCTCGCCCGACGAAGTGAACGTGGACTTGAGCGAATCGAGCAGACCCATAGATGCCTCCAACGTATCAGGCGCGCATGTTGCACGCGTGTGGTTTGCCGGAAACGTTTCGTACGTGTTTCCCAGCACGGTCAGCGCTCCTATTTTACGCTGTCCAACGATACCTCTGAGCTGGGATTATGTGATATATCAGTTGAAGGGAAACTTATTGCTGGCGTGTTTCTGCGTCACGGGTTCAAGTGGGGTACGCTTGAAGGCGAAAAACAAGGGCGCATAATTTGCGCGAAGGGAGCACATATGATTGTCGAGAACCATGCGCTGTGGGGCGAGGAGCCGACCGAGGAATATCCGGCGACGTTTACGTATTTGGGTGCCGAGCCGCTGCCCGATAAACCGAATGGTCGCCGCCCTGCCGTGATTATCTGCGGCGGAGGTGCGTTTACGCATATCGCTCCGCATGAGCAGGATCCCGTGGCGTTTGCGTTTTTGGATCACGGTTACCAGGCCTTTGTGCTCAACTATGTCACGAGTTCTACGGGTGACGTGAGCTTTCCGCGCCCCCAGGCGGATCTTGCCAAGATGGTCGCCACGGTGCGCGCCAACGCCGACGAGTGGCATGTCGATCCTAAGCGCGTGTGCGTCGTGGGATTCTCGGCGGGCGGTATGATCTGCGCTTCGCTGGCAACGCAATGGAAGACTGGTCCCTTCGCGGGCTTGGCAGGGGCGCGCGCGGACGACATTCGTCCCGATGCCGTGGTGCTAGGTTATCCATTGCTCGACTTTGCCTATGTGCGCGACATGCAGACGCGCGATCCGCGCATTGACTTGCGTGTGCCCAAGACGGGCGGCAAGACGGGGCGCGATCTTCTCAACGACTACCTGTCGATGGTGACGGGTGGCGAGGCAACTGACGAGCATTTGGCTGATATCTGCCCCACCACGCATGTTTCGCGTCAGATGCCGCCGACCTTTGTGTGGGGCGTGTCCGACGACAAGACGGCGCCGATCGCGCAGGTCTATCCGTTTGCGCAGCGCATGGCCGAGGAGGGCGTCGCTTGCGAGATGCACGTCTTTGACCAGGGCGGTCACGGCCTTTCGCTCGGCAACGCCAACACCGCGGTCGACAACGAGGACAAGCAGGTGGCAGTCCGTCCTTGGATCCGCCTGGCCTTCCGCTTCCTGGAGCGCCATATGTAAAAGTAGACTACTTGCCCGTTTCAAAAAGTCTGCTTAGAGGAGGAGCCATGCTTGAGGGTACGTATGTGGTTTTGGCCCAGACGCCGGTGGGGAGCAAACGCGGCGAGGTGACGTTTTCACATGGGGTGAACGGCGCGCTCAGGGCAGTACTAAACGTCAGGGGTCTCAATATCGCTCTCTCGAGTGCCCGCACTGAGGGCGATTTCTTTGAGCTCTCGGGTACTATCTCCCACGTCTTGATGGGCAAGGTGCCCTTTACATGCACGGGGTCGGTCGAGGGTGATCGACTCACCGCTACCGCGCGGTCGGGTTCCATTTCGATCTCGCTGAGCGGTATGCGCAAAGAGCTTTCGGGGCGCACCGCATAAAGTTTGCGCAGGTAAACATCGGTATTTGACTTTATAAAATAGTTCAGAGCGCTATCATTTGTCGTTACGAGTTGGTTAGCCCCGGTAAACGGTTAACCGCGTCTAACGAAAGGATGAGCGCGTGAAGCTCGATACACTCGAGATTGGAAAGGACGCCGTTGTCGCATCGGTGACATCCGACGATCAGGCGCTCCGACAGCATATTTTGGACATGGGCCTAACGCCGGGCACCGAAGTCACCATGATGAAGTACGCCCCTATGGGCGACCCGCTCGAGATTCGCCTGCGTGGCTACGAGTTGACGCTGCGCAAGGACGATGCCGCTCGCATCGAGCTCGTGGGCGTTCACGACACCGATATGGGTCCGCGCGCCAACGCCGCAATCGGCACGACGGAGCATCCGGCACTCGGCGAGGGGACGTATTCGCCCCGCGCCGCGAAGACGGCCGTGCCCGAGGGCGCACCGCTGCATTTTGCCCTCGCCGGCAACCAGAACTGCGGCAAGACCACGTTGTTCAACCAGCTGACAGGCTCCAATCAACATGTCGGTAACTTTCCCGGCGTGACGGTCGACCGCAAGGATGGCACCATCCGCAACCACCCCGAGGCAAGCGTTACCGACCTGCCCGGCATTTACTCCCTGTCGCCGTACACGGGCGAGGAGATCGTGAGCCGCCAGTTTATCCTGGATGAGCATCCCGACGCCATCATCGACATCATCGACGCCACCAACATCGAGCGCAATCTGTACCTGACGCTGCAGCTTATGGAGCTCGATCGCCCCATGGTCATCGCGCTCAACATGATGGACGAGGTGACGGCCAACGGCGGCGCCGTGGACGTCAACCTGCTCGAGAGCCTGTTGGGCGTGCCTGTTGTCCCCATTAGCGCTGCCCGCAACGAGGGTATCGGCGAGCTGGTGGATCATGCCTTGCACGTGGCACGGTTCCGCGAGCGCCCCGGTCGCCTGGACTTCTGTGCGCCCGATGGCTCGGACGGCGGTGCACTGCATCGCTGCATCCACGGCATTGCCAACCTGATCGAGGACCATGCCGTGACGGCGCACATTCCGGTGCGTTTTGCGGCGACCAAGCTGGTTGAAGGCGACGAGCTGGTGACCGAGGCGCTTCACTTGGATCGCAATGAGCTCGACGCTATCGAGCACATCATTACCCAGATGGAGGGCGAAGCCGGCACCGACCGCCTGTCCGCGCTGGCCGATATGCGCTTTAGCTTTATCGGCGACGTGTGCGGGCGCTGCGTCGTCAAGCCGCATGAGAGCCGCGAGCACGTGCGCTCCGTCAAGATCGACCGCATCCTGACGGGTCGCTACACGGCCATTCCGGCGTTCCTGGTGATCATGGGCCTCGTCTTTTGGCTGACGTTTGGCGTGATCGGCACGGCGTTGCAGGGACTCATGGAGGACGGCATCGCTGCCGTCATCGCCTCGGCCGATGCGGGCCTCAAGGCGTTCGGCACCAACGACGTGGTGCGCTCGCTGGCTGTCGACGGCGTGCTTACGGGCGTGGGCAGCGTGCTGACCTTCCTGCCGATTATCGTCGTGCTCTTTTTGTTCCTCTCCATTCTGGAAGACTCCGGCTACATGGCGCGCGTGGCCTTTGTCATGGATAAAGTGCTGCGTCGCTTTGGCCTGTCGGGCCGCAGCTTCGTGCCTATGCTCGTCGGTTTTGGCTGCACCGTGCCGGCTATCATGTCAACCCGTACGCTCCCATCCGAGCACGACCGCAAGATGACCGTCATGCTCACGCCGTTCATGAGCTGTTCGGCCAAGTTGCCGGTCTACGGTCTGCTGTGCGGGGCGTTTTTCCCGCAGGCGACGGTTCCCGCCATGGTCTCGCTCTATTTGATTGGCATTGCGGTCGGTTGCATCGCGGCTTTGGTGCTCAATCGCACGGCATTTAAGGGTGACCCGGTGCCGTTTATCATGGAGCTTCCCAATTACCGTCTGCCGAGCGTCAAGACGACGGTGATGCTGGCATGGGATAAGGCCAAGGACTTTATTACCAAGGCCTTCACCATTATCTTTGCCGCCACCGTGGTCATCTGGTTCCTCCAGACGTTCGATATTCGCTTTAACGTGGTCGCCGATCAGTCGCAAAGCCTGCTTGCCAGTTTGGGTAGCATCATCGCGCCGGTGCTGGCGCCGCTCGGCTTTGGCGACTGGCGTGCGTTGACGGCTCTCGTCACCGGACTTATCGCCAAGGAGAGTGTCATCTCGACCCTCACGGTGCTTCTGGGCGCACCCTCGCCCGCCGCACTGTCGACTATGTTCTCGCCGTTCACCGCCTATGTGTTCCTGGTCTTTACGCTGCTGTACCCGCCCTGCGTGGCGGCCATCGGCGCCGTCAAGAGCGAGCTGGGCGCGCGCTACGCCGTGGCCGTGTTCGCGTTCCAAGTGACGGTTGCCTGGATTGTGGCGTTTGTCGTGCATTCGGCAGGCATATTGCTGGGGTTGGCTTAGCTATCTATTGACGGCGTAACCTCTGCGCATCGAGTTGATTTCGGCCTCGCATCTGTTGCTGACGGATGCGGGGCCGTTGCTATATAATCGCCCCCGCTCAAAACGAATCGGAGAGGTTCTTTGTATGACTCAGGCAAGGCAAGACGGCATCACGCTCAGGCAGTGGCTCCCGCTTATCGGGCTCGCCTGTTGCGCGTTCGTATTCAACACGTCGGAATTCATGCCCATTGGCCTTCTGACTGATATCGCCGCATCGTTCTCGCTCACCGAGGCCCAGGCAGGCATCATGATCTCGGTCTATGCTTGGGGCGTCATGCTGCTGTCGCTGCCACTCATGGTGTTTGCCTCGCGCTTTGAGTTCAAGTGGATGCTGCTCGGCGTGCTCGCCGTGTTTTCTCTGGGTCAGTTCCTGTCCGCTGTGGCACCGACATATCCCATCCTGGTCTGTGCGCGCCTGGTGGTCGCTTGCGCACATGCCGTGTTCTGGTCGGTCGCCTCGATTATGGCCTCGCGCCTGGTTGACGCCCGCCACGGGGCGCTCGCCATCAGCATGATCGCCACGGGCTCGTCTATCGCGCAGATTTTCGGCCTGCCCCTCGGTCGTGCCATCGGCCTGGCCGTGGGCTGGCGCATGACGTTTGCCGTGGTCGGGGTCTTCTCTGCCGCCGCGGTGGTGTACCAGGCAGCGGTGTTCCCGGCCATGCCGGCGGGTGAGCGCTTTACCGTTAAGCAGCTGCCCGAGCTGCTCAAGAACCCGTTCCTGATCGCGCTCTACGCGGTCACGGTCTTTATGGCGACCGGCTATTACGCAAGCTACAGCTATATCGAGCCCTTCCTGGCGCAGGTCGCGCACGTCGATGCGGGTGCCATCACCATGACGCTGACGGCGTTTGGCTGTTCTGGTCTGCTCGGAAGCTGGCTGTTTGGCCGCCTGTTCGATGGGCATCGCTTCCCGTTCTTGGCTATCACGCTCTCCGGCGTGCCGGTGGCTCTGCTGCTTATGGCCCCCGCAGCCTCGGCGCTCGTGTTGGTGCTTGCCGTCTGCGCACTATGGGGCTGCTGCGCCACGGCCTTTAACGTGGCGTTTCAGGCCGAGCTCATCAAGTACACGCCGGCGGACTCGTCGGCCGTCGCCATGTCGATCTTCTCGGGCCTGTTTAACCTTGGTATCGGCACGGGCACCGCGATCGGCGGAGCCGTGGTTTCGGGTCCCGGTATCGCTTGGATTGGCTTCGTGGGCGGGGCGATTACCGTCGTGGGCGTCATCCTCGCCATCACCGTACTGTTCCCGGCCATACGCCGTGCCAAACCCGTTGCCTAATCACGTCCTCTCATCAGTTGCGGTGGAATAGTTCCTGTTTAAGGCCTCTGAAGGCCAAAGCAGGAACTATTTCACCGCAACTTATTTTGGGGGAGAGGATACAAGCCGGGCATACAATGGATATCGTTGTGTTGAGCTTGCCGGGAGGTTGCTATGTGGGCATACGAGACGACGTTCTATCAGATCTATCCGCTGGGCTTTTGCGGAGCTCCGCGCGAAAACGCCGCGCCCGTTGCCGAGGATGAGCTCGCCCAGGCTGCCAACGCTGCGCCCAACCCCGATGCGCCCATCATGAAGATCGCCCAATGGGCCGACTACCTGCAAAAACTCGGTATTGGCGCTGTGCTGATTACCCCGCCGCTCGAGTCTGATAGCCACGGCTACGATACTCGCAGCCTGCGCCATATCGACCGCCGCCTGGGCGGGGATGCCGATTTTGCCGCCGTATGCGAGACGCTGCACGCCCATGGCATCCGCGTGGTGCTCGATGCCGTCTTCAACCATGTGGGCCGTGGCTTTTGGGCCTTCCGCGATGTGCAGGAGCGTAAGTGGGACTCGCCGTACAAGGATTGGTTCCACATCAGCTTTGACGGCGATTCCTGCTATGGCGACGGCTTTTGGTACGAGGGCTGGGAAGGCCATTTTGAGCTCGTGAAGCTCAACCTGCAAAACCCCGCCGTGGTCGATTACCTGCTCGAGTCCGTGCGCCGCTGGGCCGAGGTCTTTGGCGTCGACGGCCTGCGCCTGGACGTTGCCTATATGCTCGACCGCGACTTTATGCGTCGCCTGCACGCCTTTACCCGTGAGCTCAAGCCCGACTTTGTGCTGATCGGCGAGACGCTTCACGGTGACTACAACCAGATCGTCAACGACGAGATGCTCGACTCCTGCACCAACTACGAATGCTACAAGGGCCTGTACTCCAGCTTTAACTCGGTCAATATGTTCGAGATCGCGCATTCGCTGCATCGCCAGTTTGGCGGCGATCCGTGGTGCATCTACCGCGGCAAGCACCTGCTGTCGTTTGTCGACAACCACGACGTGCCGCGCCTGGCAAGCATCCTCACCGACAAGTCGTGCCTGCGTCCCGTCTATGGCATGCTCTTTGGCATGCCGGGCATTCCGTGCGTCTACTATGGCAGCGAGTGGGGGATTGCCGGCGAAAAGGGCGGCCCCGATGGTGACTGGGCGCTGCGACCTGCGCTCGATGAGCCTGCGCCCAACGAGCTGACGGCGTTCATCACGCAGCTTGCGCACCTTCGCTCGGCCGATGACGCGGCGGCCTGTGCTCTCAACTACGGTGCCTATCGCAACGTGGTGATCCAGAACAAGCAGCTGCTGTTCGAGCGCGCCTGTGATGACGCGACGGTGCTCGTGGCGGTGAACGCCGTGGGCGAGCCTTACACCTTTGGCGCCGGCGAGCTCAACGGGTCCTTTGTCGACCTGCTTGCCGACGATGCGCCCACGGTCGAGCTGACGGGTACCCTTGAGCTTGCACCCTACGAGGTGCGCTATCTGTTGAGAGCCTAGCCCATGGCCGTGTCTGACGAGGACTATCAACATATTGAGCATGGGTTTGAGCCTGTGTTCGACCAGCGCTCGCGCGTTTTGGTGCTGGGGTCGTTTCCCTCGGTGCTCTCGCGTGCCAATGCCTTCTACTATGGCAATCCGCAGAACCGCTTTTGGCGTGTGATGGCCGCGTGCCTTGGTGCGCCCGTGCCGCCCAACGAGGGAGACTCTTTGGCGAGCGGCGAGCCCGCGACGCTCGCCGCCTCGATTGCTGCCAAGCGGGCTATGCTGCTCAACGGCGGTGTGGCCCTGTGGGACGTGATCGAGAGCTGCGACATTAAGGGCTCGAGTGACGCTAGCATCAAAAACGTTGTGCCGGCACATATTGAACGCATTGTGGATGCCACGCCGATCGAGATCGTTGTTTGCAACGGCGGCACGGCCGGACGGCTCTACAAACGCTATCTACAAGAGCGGACGGGGCTACCCGCCATCGTGCTGCCGTCGACGAGTCCTGCCAACGCGGCGTGGCGTTTGGAGCGGCTTGTCGAGCGTTGGAGTGAAGCCGTTGACTGGGCAGCTCATTAATTTAGATTATTGATTGAGTGCGGGCGCCGAGGCGTTTCAGAACGCCTCGCCAGATCGGCACGGGCACGGCTGGCTCGGCGCAAGCCATGCCGTCGGCGTCGACGTCCTCGGCATTACCACCACCAAGTCGCTGCGCATGCTCAACCGAACAGCCCATACGAACGGCGCCTACGAGCTTGTCCATCGCTTCCGAAAACGGTCGCCGCAAGAGCCCCATGCGCGGTGAGTGACGAAGCGCCGCGAAGCCGCTGCCGGTACAGGCGACAACGCCGCCGCACCATGACAGCCCACGAAGGTCGCACGCCGCTCGCAGACGCACGACGAGCCCGTGTGCTCGCTCCAGGCCGCCGATGTCGGCCTGGACAACAACGTAGGCACGCGTCCCTGCGCCGCCAAAGCGGTCGAGCACCTGCTCAATGGGCGCCATCGCTTCATCATTGGGTGCATCTTCAACGGCGAACACAATGCCATCGGCGGTACCGGCAACGCTGCCGGCACCATCCGCCTCCAAGTCGACTGGATGGGGGAGTGCGGTGCCGGAAATCTGTGCATAGGCGGCGATGGCATCCTGCAGGTCCCAGAGCAAAAACTCAAGATCGGCGCTCTTGGGAATACTGATATACGCAATGGTTTGCAGCGTTTTTGGTACATCGCCGCGTGCGGTCGTCTCCATGCCGCCTCCTTTCCGGTTGGTTTCCGTTTAGGTTACACCGTCCGGCGGCGTCCCGCCGCGCTATCCTAGTGCAACCCTTACGAAAGGAACGTCATGCGTCTGCCCATGAACACCTCGCTTGCCACGCTCAAGCCCTCCGGCATCCGTCGGATTAACGCACTCGCCGCGCAGCATCCGGGATGCATTGCGCTTGCGCTCGGTGAGCCCGATTTTCCCACGCCCGATGTGGTTAGCGCCGAGGTGACTGCTTCGTTGGACCGCGGCGACACGCACTATCCGCCCAACAACGGTCGCCCCGCCCTGCGCGAGGCACTGTCCGAATATATGGGTGACGCGGGTCTGGCGTTTTCCGCCGATGAGGTCATCCTGACCGACGGCGCGACCGAGGCCCTGTCGGCAACATTTATGGCTATGCTCAACCCCGGCGACGAGGTCATTATCCCCACGCCCGCCTTTGGCCTGTACGAGAGCATCGTCGTGGCCAACCACGCCAAGGCGGTCTTCTTGGATACGGAGCCTGCGCAATTCCAGATTGACGAGGATGCGCTTCGCGCCTGTGTGACCCCGGCGACCAAGGCCATCGTCATCTGCTCGCCCAACAATCCCACGGGTTGCATCCTCGACACGGCATCGCTCGACGCCGTGGCGCGCGTGGCAGAGCAGGCGGGCATCTACGTAGTCTGCGACGACGTATACAACCGTCTGGTCTATGTGGATGGCTACGAGCGCTTTGCCCAGCGCCACCCGGAGCTGCGCGACCAGACGGTGGTCATCGAGAGCTTCTCTAAGCCCTGGGCCATGACCGGCTGGCGCCTGGGTTGGCTCGCGGCAGCGGCACCCGTCATCGCCGAGATCGCAAAAGCTCACCAATACCTAGTATCGAGTGCCGTCTCCTTCGAAATGGACGCCGCAGCCCGAGCCCTGACCGTCGACCCAACCCCCATGCTCAAAGTCTACCGAGCCCGCCGCGAACGCGTCCTCGCAGCCTTATACGCCATGGGCCTCGACGTAGTAGAGCCCGCAGGAGCCTTCTACGCTTTCCCGAGCATCAAACAGTACGGCCTAACAAGCGAAGCCTTCTGCATCAAAGCCATCAAAGAAGCCAACATAGCCCTAGTCCCCGGAGATTGCTTCGGAACCGAAGGCCACATCCGCCTCAGCTACTGCGTCTCCGACGAAAACCTGGACGAAGGCCTCCACCGCCTATCCACCTTCGTCTCAACCCTGTAGCCATCAGGGACGCAACACATCAGCCCACCGACTTAAGGCTTATGAGTGGGG
>CAJJPN010000010.1:0-26411 GCA_905193635.1 Coriobacteriaceae bacterium | reverse complement strand
ATCTCGTCCAGGCTTTTCCAGTTCACGCATGATATCCTCCAAGGTTGGCACACCGATTCCCAGCTCTGCCGCTGTTTTTTCGGGAGATTTGATTTTCTTCGCCAGACCGCCGACCCTCTTTGCCGCAACATCTGCCAAGCCATAGCCGCACAACGCAAGCAAGCCCTCCGCCGCTGCATAGCTTTCGGGATGTACCCCCGTTCTGTCCAACGGCATTTCGCTATCTGGCAGCCGCAAAAAGCCGGCGCATTGCTCGTATGCTTTCGGGCCAAGCTTTGCTACCTTTAAAAGCTGTCTGCGGTTTGTGAATACGCCGTTCTCCTCGCGGTATGCCACGATGTTCTTGGCCACGCTCGGCGTAATGCCCGACACGTAGCCCAGCAGGCTCGCGCTCGCGGTGTTGACGTCGACGCCCACGCGGTTGACGACGTCTTCCACCACGTGGCCCAGGGTGCGCGAGAGTTCGGCCTGGTCAAGGTCGTGCTGGTACTGGCCCACGCCGATGGACTGGGGCGGAATCTTGACGAGCTCTGCCAGCGGGTCTTGCAGACGGCGGCCCAGGCTCATGGCGCCACGCACGGTGACGTCCAGGTCGGGATACTCTTGGCTCGCGAGCTCGGAGGCCGAGTACACCGACGCGCCGGCTTCGTTGACGATGGTGTAGCGAAGGCTGGGCGCCTGCTCGGCAATGAACTCCGAGACGACTTCCTCGGTCTCGCGGCTGGCGGTGCCGTTGCCGATGACGATGGTGTTGACGCCGTCCTTTTTGACGAGGCGGGCGAGCTCGCGCTTGGTGCCAGCGACGTCGTGGCGCGGCTTGGTGGGGTAGACCACGCCGTGGTCGAGCAGCTTGCCGGTCTCGTCCATGACGGCGACCTTGCAGCCGGTGCGGTAGCCCGGGTCGAGCGCGAGCACGCGGGCACCGTGCACGGGGCGTGCCGAGAGCAGGCCCTCGAGGTTCTTGGCAAAGACGTTGATGGCCTCGGTCTGAGCGCGGACGGTGAGTTTGGCGCGGGCCTCGCGCTCCAGCGAGGGGGCCATGAGACGCTTGTAACCGTCGGCGATAGCGGCGTCAAAGACGGGCGCGAACACGCCCTGGCGACGGGGCCAGCGGCTGCCGAGGCGCGCCGTGGCGGCAGCGCCGTCGACGTTCACGCGCACGCGGAGTTTGCCCTC
Source organism: Coriobacteriaceae bacterium (assembly GCA_905193635.1). Lineage (GTDB taxonomy): Bacteria > Actinomycetota > Coriobacteriia > Coriobacteriales > Coriobacteriaceae > Collinsella. Next base: position 25,235 of record CAJJPN010000010.1, on the reverse strand, counting down.
GCGCTCACCGCGGTCGATAGCCAGCACGCGGTGGTTGGGAATACGGCGCAGCGGCTCGTCAAAGTTGTAGTAGGGCTCGTAGGGGGTCTTCTCGGCGGGGTCGGTTGCCTCGACGACGATGTCGGCGGTGTTTTGCGTAAAGGCGCGCAGTTCGGCGACGTTCTCGGGGTCCTCGGCTACCGTCTCGGCCACGATGTCAGCGGCGCCAGCGAGCGCCTTCTCGGGCGTGTCGAAGCCGGCCTCCTCGTTGACGTATGCCGCGGCGGCGTCGAGCGCGCTGCCCTTGGCCGAGGCCTGCATGATGACCATGTTGGCAAGCGGCTCCAGACCTGCCTCGCGGGCCTTCTGCGCGCGGGTCATGCGCTTTTTACGGTAGGGCTTGTAGAGGTCTTCGACGCGCTGGAGCTGTGTGGCCTCGCGAATCTGCTGCTCGAGCTCGGGCGTGAGTTTGCCCTGGGCGTCGATGAGCAGGATGACGTCCTCTTTACGCTGTTCAAGATTGCGCAGGTAGGACAGGCGCTCGTCGAGCGCGCGCAGGGCAACGTCGTCCATGCCGCCCGTTGCTTCCTTGCGGTAGCGCGAGATAAAGGGGATGGTGTTGCCCTCGTCGATGAGCTTGACGGCTGCCTCGACGTTGGCGGCCTTAAGGTTGAGCTCGCGGGCGAGCTGGGCGATAAGATCCATGGAACTTCCTGTCTGTGAGTACGTTACAGGTGCATGAGCCACCCAGTCTACCACCCGCCCGCGCCGCGGCTGCAAAGAAAGCCCCGCGGGCAGGAGGCTGCTCGCGGGGCAAAGAAGAGGGGCTTGTTGGTGGCGGACCGAAGGGTTCGCATGGGGCTTCTGCCGCGGTCTGCCCTAAGGCGTTACAGCTCGACGAGCTGGCCGGTTTCGGCGGCCTCTTTGATGGCGTTGAGAAGCGTGAGCGTCTTGACGTTATCGGCGGGGGTCACGACGGGCTCGACCTCGCGGCGGACAACCTTCACAAAGTGCTTGAGCTGCATCTTGTGCGGCAGCGCCGGGTCCACGGCCGGGATCTCCATCTGCAGCGGCTTGTGCCAGTTAGAGGCGCCGTCGTAGGAGAACTGGTGCAGGCGGGGCAGCGAAAGGGCGCCCTTGGTGCCGCCGATAAAGTAAGCGTCAGCGTCGAAGGGACGGTACTGCGGGTCCTCGCGAGCGGTCGCCTCCCAGTTCCAGGGGCTGGCGGTGGCGTCGGAAATGGTCATGCTCGCGAGCGCGCCGTCGGCAAAGCGGACGTTGACCACGGCGGAGTCCTCGGTCTCAAAACCGCGGGCGGCGCTGGACTGCATGCCCTGGACGGCGACGGGCTCGCCCAGCAGGTAGCGGAGCAGGTCGACGTCGTGCACCAGGTTGACCAGGATCGGGCCGGCACCCTTCTTGCGGCGCCACTCGACATCGAAGTACTCGTCGTTCTTATAGATCATGTAGTGGAAACTCGACACGGTGAGCTTGCCCAACTCGCCGGACTCGATGATCTCCTTGGCCTTGTTCACAAACGGGTTGTGGCGACGGTGCTGACCCACGAGCACGGGCACGCCGGCGGTCTCGGCCTCGGCGGCGAAGGCCTGGGCATCCTCGAGATCGTTGGAGATTGGCTTTTCGACCAGCGGCACGATGTTGCGCTTGATGGCCTCGCGGGCAACGCCCAGGTGCAGGTCGTTGGGGGTGGCGATGATGACGGCCTCGGGCTTGACCTCGTCCATCATCTGGGCGGGATCGGTAAAGAACGGCACGCCGGCGGCCTCGGCCGTGGCGCGGGCGCCCTCAAAGGCGTCGGCGATGGCGACGAGTTCGGCCTCGGGCTCCTCGGTGACAAAGCGGATGTGGTTGCGGCCCATGGCGCCGGCGCCGATAACGGCAATGCGGGCGGGGTTGAGCTCAGACATTTCGACTCCTTAATGCTGGTGGCTTGGAATGTGACAAAAGGGCTGCCCCTTTGTCGCATCGGTAAAACTAGGCGGACTTCTTCTTGCTGTCGGAGACCATCATGTAGACGGTGAGCACGACGGCGATGGCGGCGATTACGATGGCGCCGTAGAAGGACTGCTGGTAGGCGGCGCTGCCGGCCTCGGCGTGATACAGCACAGCGGTGATGGGCTGGCTGATCCAGGTGGAAGCGGCATAGCCCAAGAACATGATGCCGTAGTTGACGCCGATGTTGCTGGTACCAAAGGCGCCACCGGTGAGCGGCGGGTAGATGACGAGCAGGGCGCCAAAGCTAAAGCCGAGCAGGGCGAGCGCAACAAAGAACATGCTCTGCGTAAAGCTCATCGACATGATGACGAGCGCGACGATGGTGACGACAAGGCTGATGAGCAGCGACTTGTAGGCGCCGAGCTTGTCGATGATCTGGCCGAAGGACAGGCGGCCGACCAGGTTGGCGCAGGTGTTGACGGAGACGACCACGCCGCCGAGGGCGACGGCCGCAGCGCTCGTGGGGTCGGCGAAGAGCTGGACGGCGGCGATGGAGGCAACCTTGCCCACGAGCAGGGTGCCCGCGGTGGCGGCAAAGGCGAAGGTGACGATGAGGACCCAGAAGCGCGGGGTCTTGACCATCTCGCCCGGGGTGAGGTCGCCGAAGGTGCCGGCGTGCGCGCCGCCCTTGGGGGCCTCGAAGCCCTCGGGCAGCCAACCGGCCTCGGGGGCCTTCAGGAACAGGGCGGAGGCGGCGATCATCACAAAGAAGATGACGCCGAGTGCCTTAAGGGCGCCAAAGATGCCCAGGCTCGGGATGAGCAGCGAGGCGAGCACCGGGGACAGCACGGCGGGACCGGCGGTCGAAGCGGCCAGGGTGATGCCGGAGGCGAGACCCTTCTTGTCGATGAACCACTTTTGGCCGGTGGTGAGCGCGGGGTTGTAACCCAGGCCGTTGCCGATGGCGGCGACGAGCGAGAACCACAGGTAGAACTGCCACGGCTCGGTGACGGTGCCGGACATGAACCAGCCCAGGCCGTAGCACGCGGCGGCGGCGATCACGACGTTGCGCGGGCCGATCTTATCGGAGATGCGGCCGGCGAAGATGCCCGTCACGGCCATGATGGTCTGAAAGACCGGGAAGGCCCAGGTAAGAGCGCTGGACCACTCGGGGTAGACGGCGAGCAGGTTCTTGCTCACGACGGAATACAGCGCGATGGAGCTGATGAAGAACATGGTGACGCACGCGGCGGAAAGCACGACGGCGCGACCCTTGTTGGAGTTGGTGGAAGCCATTGGACTCTTTCTAATCGATACGGGGGAGGAACAGGCGTGTCCGCGGGTCCTCCCTGTCGGGCTGCTTTACTGGTCAGTCGGCTTTGCGACGCCGGACTCGTCGGACCAAAGCTCGACACCCTTGTTCTTAAGGTAGTTGTCGGCAAAGGCGCGGCGGCCGCCGGGCTTGGCGGTGAGGTCGCCCATCATGTTGGAGAAGCCGCCATCGACCTTGATGGCGTCGCCGGTGGTAAAGTCCGAGCGCTTGGACGCCAGGAACATGACGGCGTTGGCGATATCGCTGACCTCGCCGATGCGGCGCGTGGCGATGAGGCGGCTGCGGCTCTTCTCGACCTCGGGGTCGGCGTAAAAGCTCGCCGACATGGGGGTCTTAACAAAGCAGGGCTCGACGCAGTTGGAGCGCACGCCGTAAGGGCCCCACTCGGCTGCCAGCATCTTGGACATCATGTTGACGCCGGCCTTGGTGGAGCTGTACACGCCCGAGAACGTCTCGGGGGAGTGGCTGGCGACGGTCGAGATGTGCACCAGGCGGCCCTGGCCGGCCTTGATCATCTCGCGACCAAAGCGCTGCGAGGTGATGAAGTAGCCGGTGAGGTTGACGTTGAGTACCTGCTCCCAGTCGCTCAGCGGCAGGTCCTCCATAGCGGCGAAGCGCAGGATGCCGGCGGTGTTGACGAGGACGTCGACGCGGCCGAAGTTGGCGATGGTGGCGTCGACGGCGGCCTGAACCTCGGCCTCGTCGGTGGCGTTCATCTTGTAACCCTCGGCGTGGATGCCAAACTCGGCGGCGAGGTCGGCAGCTGCGGCCTTGACCTTTTCCTCGTCCAGATCGAGCAGGACGACGTTGGCGCCGTTGCGGGCGAACTCGCGGCAAATCTCGACGCCCATGCCGCCGAGTGCGCCGGTCACGGCGCAGACATCGCCCTCGAGCTTAAGCCAATTGCTCATAGGAACTTCCCTTCTTGTGCCTCCCAGTGGGTCGCTCCCATTAACCGACCCACGTGGTTTTCGCTGGTTATCGTATGCTTAGCGTTCGTGCAGGTGAATTGCATATTTGTTAGAATGTCGTTAACCGTAGGTTTACACTGTGCATTGAGGTTTGTTCTCAATTGAGCGTGTGACCTGCGAAAACGACCCCCTGCGGCGCTGTGGGCCCGCGCGTGCGAAAACGGGAGATTGACGTGTACGATCGACGACTTGACGCTATTTCGGCCGCCGCGGAGCTGGGAAGTTTCTCGCGTGCCGCGGCAAAGCTGCGCGTGTCGACCCCGGCGCTCGTCAAACAGGTGTCGGGGTTCGAGGCCGAGTTTGGCATCACGTTGTTCGAGCGCTCGCACTCGGGCGTCAAGGTGACGCCGGCGGGCGCGCTGTTGGTGGACGACGCGCGCTCGATCATGCGCCAATCCGAGGATGCGTTGCGCCGCGCCCGGCGAGCGGCGGGCGATGGCGGTGCGGTGCGCCTGGGCGTATCGATGATGTGCCCGGGGCGCCACACGCTCGCGCTGTGGCCGCAGGTGCACGACATGGAGCCGCGCTTGCGTTTTGAGATTGTGCCGGTGGGGGACCTTTACGATGAGCGCGAGACCGTCATGCGCGGTCTGGGGCGCGAGGTGGATGTGGTGCAGTCGAGTTTTTCGACCCCGCGCTGGGGTGATGCCTGCCAAAAGCTCCGCATTGTCAACGTGCCGTTTTATATCGACCTGCCGCGCACGAGCCCGCTGGCACGCAAGAACCGTATTTCGATCGCCGACTTGGAGGGTATGCGTCTGCGCGTACTGCGCCACGGCAACGACGCCATGGACAGCCTGCGCATTGACCTTTTGGCCGACGGCGGCGTGGACGTGATCGACGTGGATAGCTTCGACTTTGCGCTCTTTAACGAAGCCGAGGAAAAGGGCGACGCGGTGCTCACCTGCGGCGCATGGTCGGGTGTGCACCCGGCCTTTGTGGGCGTGCCGTTCCTATGCGGCCGCGAGGTGCCGGTCTTCTTGCACTACCCGCTCGAGCCCACCCTCCAAGTCCAAAAATTCGTCAACGCCATGGCCCAACTCCTCAAGTAGCTTACACAAAACGAGGCCCTGGCCAAACGGCCAGGGCCTCACTAACCTTTATTCCGTTTTAAACAACGGGCTGATTGCGCGCAGGAGGGTGCCCCGGGGCGGCGGGGTATTTCCTCCGCGCGCAGTTTCGCAGCGAAGCGAGAATGTTTGAGCACGGAGGAATTACCCCGACGCCCCGGGGAACCCTCCGTCAGTAACCGTTCCTACTCCAGCTCAAACGCTCCCGTGTACAGCTGGTAGTAATACCCGCGCTTGGCGATCAGCTCGTCGTGGTTGCCGCGCTCGATGATGCGGCCGTGATCCAGACAGATGATCGCGTCGGAGTTGCGCACGGTGGACAGGCGGTGTGCGATGACAAACGTCGTGCGGCCCTCCATGAGCTTGTCCATGCCCGCCTGTACGATGGCCTCGGTGCGGGTGTCGATGGAGCTCGTGGCCTCGTCCAGGATCATCGCCGGCGGATCGGCGACGGCGGCGCGTGCGATCGAAATCAGCTGGCGCTGGCCCTGCGAAAGCTGGGCACCGTTACCGGTAAGCATGGTGTCGTAGCCGTCGGGCAGGCGGGTGATAAAGTCGTCTGCGCCCGCGAGCTTGGCCGCTGCGATGCACTCCTCGTCGGTGGCGTCCAGGTTGCCGTAGCGGATGTTGTCCATCACGGTGCCGGTGAACAGGTTCACGTCCTGCAGCACGACGCCCAGGCTTCGGCGCAGGTCGGCCTTGCGGATCTTGTTGACGTTGATGCCGTCGTAGCGAATCTTGCCGTCGGCAATGTCATAGAAGCGGTTGATGAGGTTGGTGATGGTCGTCTTGCCCGCACCGGTGGCGCCGACAAACGCGACTTTCTGGCCCGGCTTGGCAAACACGGACACGCCGTGCAGCACCTCGTGGTCGGGCGTGTAGCCAAAGTCGACGTTGTCCATGACCAGGTCGCCGCGCAGCGGCACGTACTCGATCTCGCCGGTTGCGCGGTGCGGATGTTTCCACGCCCACATGCCGGTGTGGTGGTCGGCCTCTTCGAACTCCCAAGTCTCGGGGTTCACCTGTGCGTTGACGAGCGTCACGTAGCCTTCGTCGACTTCGGGCTTCTCGTCGATGAGCTCAAAGATACGGTCGGCGCCGGCGAGGCCCATGACCACGGCGTTGATCTGCTGCGAGATCTGGCCGATCTGTCCGCAGAACTGCTTGGTCATGTTGAGGAACGGCACCACGACGGCGATGGACAGCGCCATGCCCGAGATGCTCAGGTTGGGCACGCCCAGTGCCAGGAAAATGCCGCCGGCAAGGGCCACCAGCACGTAGAGCAGGTTGCCCAGGTTCATAAGGATGGGCATGAGGATGTTGGCGTACATGTTGGCCTTTTGCGAGACCTCGAAGAGCTTTTCGTTGCGCTCGTCAAAATCGGCCTCGGCGGCAGACTCGTGGCAGAACGCCTTGACGACCTTCTGGCCGTTCATGACCTCCTCGATATGGCCCTCGACCACGCCAAGCTCGGTCTGCTGCGCAATGAAGAAGCGCGCGGAGTTGGAGCCGAGCAGCTTGGTCATAAAGGTCATAAAGGCGACGCCGGCGATGATGACCAGGCACATCCACACGCTGTAGTACAGCATGATAAAGAACACCGTGACGATGATGATGATCGTCATGAGCAGGTTGGGCAGCGACTGACTGATCATCTGGCGCAGCGTATCGATGTCGTTGGTGTAGTGGCTCATGATGTCGCCGCGCTGGTGCGTGTCGAAGTAGCGGATCGGCAGGTCCTGCATGCGGTTGAACATCATCTCGCGAAGCTTCTCCAACGAGCCCTGCGTGACGATAGCCATGGCGCGGTTCCAGAAGAGCGAGGACAGGACGCCGACGCCGTAAATGCAGGCGAGGGTGGTCACGAGCTGCGCGATCTTGGGCTGCGCGGCTCCCCAATCGCCCGACTGCCACGATTCGCCAATAATTTGCAGGGCGCTCTGCAGGAAGGTCGCGCCGATGGAGTTGATGATGGCGCAGAGCACCACGCCGGCGACGACGAGGGGCAAAAGCACGGGATAGAAGCCAAAGAGCGTCTTGATGAGGCGCGACATGGTGCCGCCCTTGCGGTTGAGCGCGCGCTCGGCGGTCGTTGCCTTACTCATGGGCCTCGCCTCCTTCCTGGGTCTGAGCTTGCGTTGCGGTCATGTCGGTGTTGTCTGCCGCCGTGTTCGCGTCGCCAGAGACGTCGTCGGCGTCTTGCGTACCTTCGGCAGACATCTTGTTTTGCGAGGTAAAGGTCTCTCGGTAGATCTCGCTCGTCTTGAGCAGCTCTTCGTGGTTGCCGATCTGTGCGATGCGGCCGCCCTCCATGACAATGATGCGGTCTGCGTCCTGCACGGAGCTGATGCGCTGGGCGATGATGATCTTGGTCGTGTTGGGCAGATAGCTTGCCAGACCTGCGCGAATCTTGGCGTCAGTCTTGGTGTCGACGGCGCTGGTGGAGTCGTCCAGGATCAAGATCTTGGGGCGACGCAGCAGGGCGCGTGCAATGCACAGGCGCTGCTTCTGACCGCCCGAAACATTAGAGCCGCCCTGTTCGATCCAGGTGTCGTAGCCCTTGGGGAAGCCGTCGACAAACTCGTCGGCGCAGGCCAGATGTGCCGCCTCGCGGACTTCCTCGTCGGTGGCGTTCGGGTCGCCCCAACGCAGGTTCTCGGCGATGGTGCCGCTAAACAGCACGTTTTTCTGCAGCACCATGGCGACCTGGTGACGCAGCGCGTCCAGGTCGTAGTCGCGCACGTCCACGCCGCCCACGCGCACAGCGCCTTCGGTGGTGTCGTACAGGCGGGCGATGAGGTTAACGAGCGTGGACTTGGCCGAGCCAGTGCCGCCGATGATGCCGATGGTCTCGCCGCTCGTAATGTGCAGGTCGATATCGTCGAGCGCCTGGCGTTTCGCATGCGCGGAATACTTAAAGCTCACGTGGTCAAAGTCGATGGAACCGTCGGCAACCTCGAGCACGGGCTCGGCGGGATCGGCGATCGTGGGCTCGGCGGCCAGCACCTCGGCAATGCGGTGTGCCGATTCGTCGGCCATGGTCACCATGACAAAGATCATCGACAGCTGCATCAAGCTCATGAGAATCTGGAAACCATAGGTAAAGGTCGAGGAGAGCTGGCCCACGTCGAACAGCGTGCCCTGGCTCGTGATGATGAGCTTGGAGCCCAGGTAGATGATGACGACAAACGCGCCGTTGACGCAGATGTTCATCATTGGGTTGTTAAAGGCGAGCAGCTTCTCGGCGCGGGTGAAGTCCATCTGGACGTCGCGCGCGGCGGTCGCGAACTTCTCCTTCTCAAAGTCTTCGCGCACATAGCTCTTGACCACGCGCATGCCGGTGACGTTTTCCTCGACGGACTCGTTAAGGGCATCGTACTTGTGGAACACGCGCGAGAAGATGGGGCGCACCTTAAAGATGATAAAGAACAGTCCAAAGCCCAGCAGCGGAATGATGACCAGGTAGACCATGGCGACGCTGCCGCCCATGATAAACGCCATGGTAAAGGCGAAGATCAATACCAGCGGCGCGCGCACGGCGATACGGATGATCATCATAAAGGCCTGCTGCACGTTGTTGATATCGGTGGTCAGGCGCGTGACGAGCGAGGAGCTCGAGAACTCATCGATGTTGGCAAAGCTGAACGTCTGGATCTTGTAGAACAGGTCGTGACGCAGGTTCTTGGCGAACCCGCAGCTCGCATGGCTGCAGGTGACGCCGGCCGCGGCGCCAAAAGCAAGGGATGTTAGCGCGATGAGCACCAAAAAGCCTGCGGTGGGAAGCATCTCGGCTACGGTGGCGCCGTCTTTGATGGCGTCGATCAGGTTGGCGGTGATAAATGGAATCAGCATCTCGCAGAGCACCTCGCCAAGCACGAGCAGCGGCGTGGCAACAGTGACTTTCATATAGTCGCGGATGCTTCCCATGAGGGTTTTAATCATCCAGTTCCTCCCAGGTTACGCGGATTTTATCGAGCATTTCGGCGAGGTCCTCGCGCTCGTCGTGGGTGAGCGCGCTAAAGGCCCGTTCTCTAAAGCGGATGCGGGCCGCCTGGTCGATGCGGGCGTTTTCCCGGCCGGTTTCGGTCAGGCGAATGGTGAGCTGCCGTCGATCCTTGGGGTTACGGCTGCGCTCGATGAGGCCGTTGAGCTCGAGCTTGGACAGGATCTCGGAAAGCGATCCCGGCTTGAGGTCAAAGTGCATGCCGAGCTCCTGCTGCGACATCTCGCCGCCGGGTTGCTTGGCCAGCAGGCAGATGATGGGCGCCTTGCCGGATACGCCTCCGCCATGAAAGTGCATGTAATGGCCGCAGAAGCCCAGGCCATTGAGGATGCGCTTGGCAAGCTTATCCTGCTCGCTCATCGCGGGCGGCTGGTCTGCCGGCTGCGAGGGGTCGCCGCCGGGTTCGTGCGGATAGACGAGTGGTTCAACACACATGTCGCTGCATTGCTCCTTTCTTTAGTTAGGTAGAGGGATTGTTTTGTACCTAAGTGATTCTAGAGGTACCTAACTGATTGTCAAGGTACCAAACTTATTAAGTTACGGCGTTTTACCAAACGCCGTACCCGCTCGACGCTGCAAACGCTCCTAAGCGGCAATCTGACGTTCAATCGTCGGGCATGACCAGAAGGTCAATGCCCTCCTCTTTCACGTCACCTTGCTCGCTTAGGGGCGTTTTCGCTGTCCGTCCTCAACCTGTGATTCCGCCACGGTCTGCTTCGGTGCATGTGATCCCTTGGGGATGGAGGAAAAAGGATCACTTTAAAAGGGATCACTTTGGGCTGCGATGATGCCTTTCGAAGCGGCCTTGCCAAAAACTATGCCTAATTACTACGATGAATCCAGCATCCCTGACCACAAAGCTGTTTCTGAAAAAACGCAAGCTATCTACCTGCGGTTTTGTTGGAGAGAAATTCGTTGTGGTTGGAGGCGGGCGGTTGAACGTAGTAAATAGGCATAGTTTTGAAATGGCGCTATACGAGTAGCATCAACTAGGCCGCTATGGAGCAAACAGCCCCCATTTCCGAAACCTTTCCGCAACAATTTGCCCTTCGTACCGCTCGCCTCCGCTCACAACGTCCCCTGCGCTACACTTAGTCGCACTGTGGTGCTGCCGCGCCGCACCCGAAACAAGGGAGACCCTCATGAAGAACACTCAGCTGCTGCTGATCAACGATATGTGCGGTTACGGCAAAGTCGCGCTTTCCGCCATGCTGCCGGTGCTGTCGCACATGGGTTACCGTATCCACAATCTGCCGACGGCACTTGTGTCCGATACGCTCAACTATCCCAAGTTCTACATCCACGACACCACCGAGTATGTGCGCCAAAGCCTCGCTATCTGGGAGGAGCTCGGCTTTGAGTTCGACGCCATCTCGACCGGCTTTATCGTGACCGAGGAAGAGACGCGCATCATCTCGGACTTTTGCCACCGCCGTGCGCAAAAGGGCACCAAGGTGTTCGTCGATCCCATCATGGGTGACAACGGCAAGCTCTATGCCGGCGTGCCCGAGTCCACGATTGGCCTCATGCGGCACCTGCTGGAGTGCGCAGACTACGCGGTGCCCAACTACACCGAGGCCTGTCTGCTCGCCGATACGCCTATTGCAGAGCAGATCACGCCCGATGAGGCCCGCGCCCTTGTGGACGCCGAGCGCGAGCTGGGTGCCAAGTCGGTGGTCATTACGAGCGCCGTGGTCAATGGCACGAACGCGGTTATCGGTTACGACCATGTGGCGGGGGAGTACTTCACGATTCCCTTTGAGCTCATTCCGGTCTATTTCCCGGGCACGGGCGACACGTTCTCGGCGGTGCTTGTCGGCCGCGTTATGGCAGGTTGGAGTCTGCAGCGCGCCACAGCCGACGCCATGCGCGTGGTGGCCGAGCTTATCGAGCGCAATGCTGCGCAGGAGGATAAGTCTGCCGGCCTGCCCATCGAGGCCTGCCTGGATGTGATTGACCATGAGTAATGCTGGCGAGGGCGGCGTCAAGCCTGCGGGCGAGAACAAGCCGCTCGGCGCGCCGCGTGGCAAGCGTCCGCGTATCCGCGTGAGCTGCGTGGACCAGCTGGGTGCGTGTCGCTGCCACCATGGTCACAAGCCGGGCGACGTCTTTGACTTTGACCGAGACCGCGGCAAGATGTGCGCCATGGCCTGCCATGTGGGCTTTCCCTATATTGATATCCTGCGCTATGGCGGAACCGTGCCTGGCAACGAGCCTGGTACGGCAAAGTTCTGCTGTCCCGAGGTCGACACCCTCAACGTCTGGCTTGCCGAGATCGTCGACGAGTAGCCGAGCGAGGATTATCTCCCGCCGAGAAAATGAGCGTGGATTTTCTCCCGTTTAGAGCGCACTTGAACGCTCAAAGTGGGAGAAAAACCACGCTCGATTTGTATATGGGAATTCCGACTTCGCTTATGCCTATGCTTAGGCGTTGTCGTCGTTGTGCTGTGCGCGAGTAAGGTCAAATTTCTACATTTCATCCGATTTATGGCTCTAAAAACTCTGCATTTCATCGATTACAGCTGCTCGAGCATAGCAGTGCAACCGTCGAGTACGCCGCGGTAGGTGGCATCGAAGTTGCCGGTGTACCAGGGATCGGCCACGTCGCCGGGGCGCTCGGTCCAATCGAGCAAGCGCGTAATCTTGCCGTAGGGGTCGTCGCCAAAGATGCGACGCAGGCCGCGCGCGTTCTCAGCATCCATATAGACAATGTGATCCCAGTCGCCATACTCTGCTCGACGCACCTGGCGGGCACGGTGCGCAACGACGGGAATCCCGACTTCGCGCAGCTTGGCGACCGTGCCATGATGCGGCGGGTTGCCGATCTCCTCAGTTGAGGTCGCTGCGGAATCGATGACAAACTCCGCCTCGCGCCCAGCGCGGCGCACGAGCTCGGTAAACACCGACTCAGCCATCGTCGAGCGGCAGATGTTCCCATGGCAGATAAACAGTACACGTTGCATATGCGGTTTCCTTTCGATCGCCATCATCGAGCTCGAGTATCGCATCTGCGCTTACGCCCTCGCTCGCTTGCGCTCCCAGCGAGCCAGCTTAATCGTCACCAGCGTAAGCGCCCAGGCCACAAGCGAGAACGCGGCACCAACCGCGCCCACGCAGACAATGCCAACTCCGCTTACCACGGCTCCGCCTACCGCGGTGCCAAACGAAATGCCGACGTTAAACGCCATGGGCTCAACCGAACTTGCGAGTACCATCGACTTGGGGTGGCGGCTGCGTGCCACGTCCATAAAGTGCGTGATGCACGACACCGAGAACAGGTACATGAGCAGCGCCAAGCTAAAGACAAAGACCAGCGCGAGCGGCATGGTGCCGCCCACGGCAAACAGCCCGAGCAACGCCGCAGCCTGCAGCACAAACGTCACAAGCAGTGCCTTCATGCCAAAACGTGCGTCGATCCATCCGCCCAGGATGTTCGAGATCAGGCAGAACACGCCGTAGGCCATAAGCGTGGTGCTCGCCTGAACGGTGCCCATGCCCAGCACCTGCTCAAGATAAGGCGTCACGTAGCCGTAGAACACATAGACCGAGCCTACGCCAAACAAAAAGATGAGCATGCCGGTGATGATGCTCGGCTCGCGCAGCAGACCCGCCTGCTCGCGAAAGGTGGCAGGCTCGTCGGTTTGCCCAGCGCGCGGCATAAACGCCACGAGCGCTCCGCAGATCAGAACGGCAAAGGTCAGCGTGCCGTACATGGCCACGTGCCAGTCGAGCGTGTCGGCCACGAACTTGCCAATCGAAGTGACAAAGACCATTGCCACGGAAAACGCACCATATACCACCGAGATGGCAAGCGAAGTTTGCTGCGGGGACAGCAGCTCGGGGATGTACGTCACGCCCACGGCGAGCAGTGCGCCCGAGACAGAGCCCAGGACAATGCGCGAGATAAACAGTACCTGGAAGTTGGGCGCCAACGCCATGACCAGGTTGCCGAGCACAAAGACAATGCTGTAGCACACGAGCAGCTGGTAGCGGCGGAACCGCCCCGTGCTGAGCGCGAGCACCGGCGTGGCGATAGCGTAGACCAGCGCGAACACGCTGATGAGCTGACCCGCGGTGGCAAGCGATATGCCGAGTTCCGTTGCCAAGTCGCTTTCGATACCGATGACCACGAACTCGGAGCAGCCGAGCGAGAATCCCAACAGCACGAGCAGCGCCAGGCAGAGCTTGGTGCGCGCGGGGGAGAGCGCGGCGGCGGTTGACTTACTTTTAGGCGTGGTTGCGGCGGTCAAGGTTGTCACTCCAATGTCGCATGAATAAGCGGGATTCAATCCCTGCAACTCTAACAGAATGTGTCAGGTGCCTGCCCCCTTTGTCGCAGGCTGCGCTTGCCTGTATAGTCGCAATACAGGCGAAGATGGTCTCAGGTACATCGCGGGCGACAGGAGATCCCATGGGTATGCACACGACAAAGGTTGCAGTGGGCGAGGGCAAGTTTGCGCTCGAGGCCCAGCTGACGGTGACGCCGCGAGGCATGGCGGTGTACGCCTGCTCGCCGGAGTTCGCGCACCTGGGCGCTACGGCGCAGGCCATTCCGCGCCCCGAGCCCGGCCGTACGGCGACGGTGAGCATCCTGGCTGTCCCGTGCCATCGCGACGAGATCCCGGCGCACGATATCGCGGCGGCGCTGGCGACCAGGTTCAATGTGCCGGTAGTTGCAAGCACGGGCTTTCATGTCGAGCGGGCGAGCGGGGACGACCTGCAGCATGTGCTCGATACCACCAAGGAGCTCATCGCCGCGCTCGAGGCCGCCGCGGCCCGCATTCTACGCGCCGGCTGGGACGAGGGCGGTGCGGGCGCCGAGGTCGTGGCGGTCGATACCGCGACCGGCGAGGTACTTGGCCCCGTCGATCGCATCGAGGCACATGCCGGCGAGGGCATTCTGCATCAGGCATTTCTGACGCTCCTGGTCGAGGGCCAAGGCGAAGACGCACACCTGCTGCTCTGCCGTCGCAGCCCGCTCAAGCGACTGTGGGGCGGGGTGCTGGCCGATGGCTGTGCCGGCCATCCGCTCCCCGGAGAAGACGTCGCGGCCGCCACGGCACGTCGCATCAACGAAGAACTTGGCATTACGCGCGAGCCCGATCAGCTCAAGCACCTCGGACACGTGGTGTACCGCGAGGACCACGGCGACGGCCGCTGCGAGTGCGAATGGTGCGAGGTGTTCGCAGCCCATGTTGAGCCGGGCGAGCTGCATATCAACCAAGAGGAGATCTCGGAGGTGCGTCGCGTGGCCCCGTCCGAGCTCAAAGGCTACCTGCAGGGTCACCCCGAGCAGCTGGCCCCCTGGCTCCGCGAGGCACTCAGCGACCCATCCATCCGTACGGCCCTCGCTATGTAACAAAGGTACAGTCCCTTTGCCATATCCAAACCGTCACAACATTCGATGAAAATCTCGAAAACGAGGAAAAGCGTCGAATGTTGTGACGCTTTTTGTCCAGAGGATCGCTTCTCATCCAAAAATCCCGCTTGACTGTATTGCCACAACACAGCGCAACGTAAGGGGTGTCCGATAACGGGCGCCCCTTTTTAAGCGGCAACGTGGCCGCGAATCCGGAGCGCCCCCAACAAGAAAGGTGGGGAGATGGAAGCGGAAAGAAGGCGTTTAAGATCACCAAGCGCGAAATTGGCTTTGTGCTGGGTATCGTTGTCTTTTTGCTGGTGAAGTTTCTTCCTTTGGCGGAGCTGAGCTCGACGGTCGAGCTTACGGTCGGCGGTCAGACCTGTCTGGCGTTGACGCTCGCCACGGTGGTGTTCTGGGCGTGTGGCGTGGCACAGCCGGGCTTTGTGGGCCTGCTCTATTGCGCGCTGCTCGTTCTGTTCAAGGTGTGCGTGGACGACACGGGTGCCGCGAGCATCTCGGCGACGGTCGCCTCCACGTTTAGCTCGTGGACCAAAGCCACCATGTGGCTCGTCATTGGTGCCTACCTCATCGCCAGCGCGGTCAAGGAGTCAGGCCTGGGCGAGCGCATCGCCTATGCGTTTATGCTCAAGTTCGTGCGCGACGCCAAGTCGCTCATCATCTCGATCTTCGCGCTCACCTTTGTGCTGTCGCTGCTGATCCCGCATCCGTTCCCCCGCGCCTTCCTCATCCTCGCCGTCGTCTCGGTCATTGCCGAGTCCGCCGGCTACGGTGACGACGACCGCGGCAAGCTCGGCTTCCTCGTGTTTGCCGCTGCTGCCCCGGGCTCCATGTTCTTCCTGACGGGCGACTCCACACTCAACCCGCTCGTCGCGCAGTACAGCGCCGAGGCCGGCGGCATGAGCCCGTCCTTCGTCGACTGGTTCCTGTACATGAGCGTGCCTATGCTGGTCGCGCTGCTGTGCACCCTGTTCCTGGGCCTCTTCCTCTTTAAGCCCAGCAAGGAGCTCGTTTACGATCGCGAGCAGATCGTGGCCAAGCAGGCCGCGCTCGGCAAGCTCTCCGTCAAGGAGATCCGCACCATCGTGTGGCTTGTCATCGCCATCGCGCTGTGGCTTACCGTCTCGGGCGATTACATCGGCTGGGTGACACTTGCCATCGGTGTCGCGCTCGCCATGCCCATCATCGGCGAGGTTCTCACTCCTGCCAGCTGGAACGCTGTCGACATCAAGTCCCTCATGTTCCTGACGGCCGCCATGGCCGTGGGTTCCGTGGGCGGCGCCACCGGCATGAACGCCTGGATCGCCGACGTCGTGCTTCCCAGCTCCGTGCCCGAGAACATCTTCCTGTTCGCCCTGCTCGTCGCCGCGCTCTCCATGATCATCCACATGTTCATGGGCTCGGTCATGGCCGTGCTCGGTGTGTGCGTGCCGGCGTTCATCAGCTTCGCGGCCGGCTCCAGCGTAAGCCCGCTTGCCGTGGCGCTCATCGTCTTCACGTCCATCAACATCCACTACATCCTGCCGTTCCACAACCTGCCGATCCTTATCGGCGAGGGCAAGGACGCCGGCGGCTACACCTCCAAAGAGGCCATGCGCATGGGTATTCCCCTCACCGCGGTCGTCTTTATCGTCGTGCTGGTCGAGGCCGCCTGGTTCCACCTCTTTGGCCTGATGTAAGCAGTCGAGTGCTTGGCTGTAATTAGCCGAGTGCTTGAACTGCGAGTGCCCGAGCGCCCCATCTATGAGCGCTGCGGCCCCATTACGTTACCAAGCCCGGCGGCATCCTCGCCGCCGGGCACTCTCCCGAAAGGAGCATGCTATGTCCACTACCGATGCTTCCCAGATCCACGACCTGCGCTCCGCGCTCGACTTTTTGCGCGAGATGCCGGGCCAGCTGCTCGAGACCGACACTCAGGTCGATCCGGACGCCGAGGTCTCGGGCGTCTATCGCCACGTCGGCGCCGGCGGCACCGTTATGCGCCCGACCAAAGAGGGTCCGGCGATGGTCTTCAACAACGTCAAGGGCTTTGACGATGCCAAGGTCTGCATCGGCATGCTTGCCAGCCGCAAGCGCGTTGCCGCCCTGCTCGACCTTGACGAGGAGCACCTGGGCCTCGAGATCGGCAAGCGCTTCGAGAGCTTGATTGCGCCTAAGCAGATCGCCGAGGGCGCGCACGTCGACTGCCAGGAGGTCGTGTACAAGGCGACCGACGAGGGCTTTGACCTGCGCAAGATCGTTCCCGCTCCCACCAACACACCCGTCGACGGCGGCCCCTACATCACCATGGGCCTCGCCTACGGCACGAGCCCCGACGGCTCCCAGTCCGACGTGACCATCCACCGCTTCTCCTGCGTCGACAAGGACAAGCTCGCCATGTGGATTACCCCGGGCAGCCGTCACCTGGGCGCATTCTTTGACGAGTACTGCCAGCGCGGCGAGGACATGCCCATCTCCATCTCCATCGGCTTGGACCCCGCCGTGTACATGTGCTGCGGCTTCGAGGCTCCCACCACGCCGCTCGGCTTCAACGAGCTGCAGATCGCCGGCGCCCTGCGCGGCCATGCCGTCGAGCTCGCCGACTGCGTTACCGTTCCGCAGAAGTGCATCGCCAATGCCGAGTACGTGCTCGAGGGCTACCTCATGCACGACGAGACCATCAACGAGGACGTCAACGGCCACGGCTATGCCATGCCCGAGTTCCCCGGCTACACCGGTGGCGCCAAGGTCTGCCCGGTGATCAAGATCACCGCCGTCACCACACGCGTCAATCCCATCATGGAGAGCTGCATCGGCCCTTCGCACGAGCACGTGTCCATGGCGGGCATCCCCACCGAGGCTTCCATCTACAAGATGGTCGAGACCGCTATCCCGGGCCGCCTGCTCAACGTTCACGCCGCCCCCTGCGGCGGCGGCAAGTTCGTTGCCATCATGCAGTTCAAGAAGTCGAGCAAAAATGACGAGGGCCGTCAGCGCAACGCCGCCATGCTCGCCTTCTCGGCATTCTCCGAGCTCAAGCATGTGATCCTGGTTGACGAGGATGTCGACATCTTCGACATGAGCGACGTGATGTGGGCCATGACCACGCGCTTCCAGGCCGACGTGGACCTCATCACCATCCCCGGCTGCCACTGCCACGTGCTCGACCCGTCCAACGACCCCGCGTTCGATCCTTCGATCCGCGAGCACGGCATCGCCTGCAAGGCCATCTTCGACTGCACGGTCCCGTTCAACCTTAAGAAGAACTTCATCCGCTCGCAGTTCATGGAGATCGACACGGACAAGTGGGCCAAGGAGATTGCTTTCTAGTAAGTAACCCTACCGAGTAACTAAGTAAGGAGTTGTCATGCCTGAGTCTTCTGCCCGTCCCCGTCGCATTGTCGTTGGTGTGTCTGGTGCCAGCGGTGCCGCGCTGGGTCTTGAGTGCCTTAAATGCTTGCGCCAGGCCGGCGCCGAATCGGCGCTTGTCGTCACGCGCGGGGGAGAGATCACCATCGAGCAGGAGCTCGGCATGACGCTCGACGAGTTTGCGTGCTATGCCGATGTGGCTTACGACAACAAGAACATCGGCGCTGCCATCGCAAGCGGCACCTATCCGGTCGATGGCATGATCGTGGCGCCCTGCTCCATGAAGACGCTTGCCGGCATCGCGAGTGGTTACAGCGAAAACCTGTTGCTGCGTGCGGCCGACGTGCAGATGAAAGAGCAACGCCGCCTGGTGCTCATGGTGCGCGAGACGCCCTTCAGCGCCATTCATGTCGACAACATGGCGCGCCTGGCGCGCGTACCGGGCGTCATGCTCATGCCGCCCATGCTCACGTTTTACAACGGCCCCGCCACGCTCGATGACGCGGTGCATCACATCGCCGCCAAGGCGCTCGAGGCCGTCGGCGTGTCATGTGCAAACTATAAGCGCTGGTCATAGGCGTCTTTAGGGTAGGATACGAGGAGTGTTTGAGCCCGCTGCCCCTGTGGGCGGCGGGCTTTTCGCGTCAAAGGATGTGTCGGGAGGATCTATGCAGACGGGCATGTATGCGATTAGCGAGATGGCGAGCTTGTTCAATGTTTCGCGCCAAACGCTCATCTACTACGACAAGATCGGTCTGTTTAAGCCCGCCGTGGTGAACGAAAAGGGCTACCGTTTCTATTCGCCCACGCAGATCCCGCTCATGCGTCTGATCTGCATGCTGCGCGACCTAGGGCTCGAACTCGACGAGATTGACCGCCTGACCTCGACGTTCGACATTGGCGAGATGACCGATCACCTGCGCTCGCGGGTGCAAGCGCTCGATGAACAGATCGCCGGCCTCAAAGCCGAGCGCGCGAGCGTGCAGGAGCGCCTGAACTTTTACGACGAGGCGGTTTACTGGCGCGAGCGCGAGGGCAGGCCGGAGCTCAAGCAGTTTGAGCGTCGCTACGTGGTCTTTGAGGAGTTTCCAGGCGATATCGAGCGCGGCCGCTCGATGCTTCACCCCACGCTCATGCGGGCCATCCTGCGCATGCGTGCGTTGACGGGCACGCGCCCTATGCGCGGCTGGGGTGCCATGCTGCGTCGTGAGGCGCTGCATTCCGACGACCCTATCGCCGGCGCGGGCTCCTTTGCCGTGCTGCCGCGCGGTGCCGAGGAACTGCTGCCGAGCGATCCCGCCGAGCTGGCAGAGATCGGCATCGAAGTGCTGCCCGAGGGCACATACCTGTGCATGAGCCGCTGGGGTATGCCGTACGAGCCCGAGGGCATCCGCGCCATCGTTGCCTGCATGGACGAGCACGCGCTCCAGCTCGTTGGCAACGCTTTCGACTTTTGCTACCTCGATACCACGAGCTACGACGAGTCCCACCAAGAGGACTTTTGCTGCATCCAAATCCCTGTTACCCTCCAGATGTGACAAAGGGACAGTCCCTTTGTCACATTCGTGGTGTGGCTGCTGCCCAAACCGTCACAACATTTGATGAAAATCTCGAAAACGAGGAAAAGCGTCGAATGTTGTGACGCTTTTCCTGTCTGTGCCGGCGAGCTCCCGTGCCATCTGGGGGTATAAGGCTGGCAAGTGTTTATTTGCGAGGCTTAAGGGGCGCCCCGTATGGATATCGATAACTTTGAATGGTGGTATAGCGAGGGCGAGGCTCCGGACGAGGAGTGGGACGAGCCCGCGCCGCGTGACGTGTCGAGCGACGAGGACGAGGCCGGCAACGATGCTGCTGTCGAGCCTGACGCCGCCTCCGATGCCGCCGAGCCCCTGACCTTTGAGCGGGCTTGGGCCCAAGCCGAGGCCGATGAAGCTAAGGCCGATGCCACGGCCACACTCGGTGAGCCGGCGGACATGTCCATCTCGCCGGCCAAGATCCCGCAGCCGCGCCATAACATCGACCCCGGCAGTACGGCATCCTTCAGCATTCTCGACGTGCCCTCGCAGGGTGCCCAAGCACCCGCGCCCACACGTCGCCCCGACCTGGCTCGCGAGGAGGACGCGGGCCGTCGCTCTCCGCTCGGCCCCATCCTCATCGCCTTCATGGCCGGCGTTATCGCATGCTCGGTAATTGGAAACGTCTGGAGCCATGTTGAACAACAACGAAAAGACGCCGCCAAGGTCGAGATGTCCGTCGAACAATCGCTCAGCCGCACGCGCTCGGTGCATGTATCGGTCGAGGTCAAGGACGGCGCGACGTGGGACACCGCGCGCGGCGACAGCCAGATGCTCGTCCATATCGTGGGTCGCACGCTCAAGGGGCAAGCGATCGACGAGTACCAATACGTCAATTCCGAAGGTGACGGCATCGAGCTCAAGCCCGGCGACTACGAGCTCACGGTCGATGAGCCGCCCGTCGCCACCGACGGCACGCGTTACCGTGCCTCAAAGCGCATGGTTCCGGTGAGTTTTAATTCACAGGCGCCCGATACGGTCGATAGCACGCCGCAGGGCGGGTTTGACCTTTACGCTATTGCTCAATAACTGCACCTGTCGCTCAACCCCGCCGCCAAGAGTGGGACAATAGCCCTCGACACCGTTGTTTACTATTGGAGGAAGTAGCATGTCCACCGTCACTACCATCAAGCGCGGCGGCCTCACCGCGGCCATCGATTCCATGGGTGCCCAGCTCACGAGCCTTGCCCTCAACGGCAACGAGTATCTGTGGCAGGGCGATCCCACCTTTTGGGGCAAGCATGCGCCCATCCTGTTCCCCATTGTGGGCTCGCTGCGCAACAACACGGCAACGTCTGCGGCCGGCACCTGCGAGATGCCGCGCCACGGACTCGCGCGCATCGTCGAGCACAAGCTGGTCGAGGTTTCGGAGGACGGCTCCTCGGTAACGTACGAGATCACCGATACGCCCGAGTCGCTCAAGGCCTTTCCGTTTCACTTTAAGCTCAACATGACCTATGCCCTGACCGGCGACGCCACGCTTACCCAGACCTTTGCCGTTACGAACACCGGCGACGTGGACCTGCCGTTCTCGGTGGGCGGCCACCCCGCGTTTAACGTACCGGCCCCCGGTGCCGAGGACGAGACGTTCGAGGATTACGAGCTGGCGTTTACCGAGGCTTGGACCAACGAGGCTCCCATCATCACGCCCGACGGTCTTATGACGTTCGAGGGTAGCTACAAGGCCCCCGATAACTCGGACGTGCTGCCCATCACGCACCGCAGCTTCGATAACGATGCCATCATGTTCACCGATACTCCGGGCTCTACGCTCACACTGCGCGGCCGCAAGTCGGGCCACGGCGTCAAGATCGACTTTGAGGGCTTTAAGTACATCGGCGTGTGGTCTGCCGCCAACGATGCTCCGTTTGTGGCGCTCGAGCCCTGGACCGGTCATACCACCATGGACACCGAGGACGATGTCTTTGAGCACAAGGTCAACACCATCACGCTGGCGCCGGGCGAGACGGACGTCCGCAGCTTTAGCGCCACCTTGCTCTAGAGGTTCCGCCGTTCTGACGAACGGCGGACCGGTCGACGCTGCAAGCCCGCCAGAGCGGCAATCTGCAGAATGAGCGTGGATAATCTCCCGTTTTTGGCTCGGTTACGGCCTCAAAGTGGGAGATTATCCACGCTCATCCGGAAAGTGTCCGAAAATCCACGCTCGTTCCCTTCGGATTGCATCGCCCGTGGCCGGCAGCCGTGCGGCACCGGTCCGCGTGGCGGCGTATAATCGGCGGCAGATGACTTGGACGTTAGGAAACCATGACCGATAGCATGCAGCAGACGGCGCTCGACACGCTCGGCGCCTATTTTGGCTACACCTCGTTTCGCCCGGGGCAGGACCGTATGGTCGATGCGATCCTTGCCGGCTGCGACGCGCTGGGCGTTATGCCCACGGGCGCCGGCAAGTCCATTTGCTACCAGGTGCCCGCGCTCATGCTTCCCGGCATCACCTTTGTGGTGAGTCCGTTGCTGTCGCTTATGGAGGACCAGACCCGCGCGCTGCTCGCGGCGGGTGCGCGCCCCAGTTATCTCAACTCCAGCCTTACTCCGGCCCAGCAAAACACCGTGCTCAAGCGGGCGCGCGAGGGCCGCTACCAGCTTATGTACGTGGCGCCCGAGCGCTTGCTCGAGCCACGCTTTTTGGCCTTTGCGCAGGAGGCCGCGGCGGACGGCGGCATTGGCGTGCCGCTCGTGGCCATTGACGAGGCCCACTGCGTGAGCCAATGGGGCCAGGATTTCCGTCCCGCCTACCTGCAGATTCGTGAGTTCATCGATTCCCTGCCGCAGCGCCCCATCGTGGCGGCCTTTACCGCTACGGCGACTGAGCGTGTGCGCGCGGACATTCAGCAGATGCTCGGCCTGCAAAATCCCGCGACGGTGGTGACGGGCTTCGATCGCAAGAACCTCTACTTTGGCTGCGAGGAGATGGGCGACAAGGCAAAGACCGCGTGGGTGCGCGACTACGTGATCGCGCATTCGGGCGAGAGCGGCATCGTGTATTGCTCGACCCGCAAGACGGTCGATGCGCTGGCAGGCGAGCTTGCCGAGGCGTTGGGCCCCAGCGGCATTCGCGTTGGCCGCTACCATGCCGGCATGGGCAATGACGCCCGCCGCCAAAGCCAGCGTGCCTTTATTGACGACGATATTCAGGTGATGGTTGCCACCAACGCCTTTGGCATGGGCATCGACAAGCCCAACGTGCGCTACGTCATCCATAACAACGTGCCCGAGAGCATCGAGGCCTACTATCAGGAGGCGGGCCGCGCCGGTCGCGATGGCGATCCGGCCAGCTGCCACCTGTTGTGGAACGGCAACGATTTTCGCATGCGTCGCTTTTTGATCGACCGCGGCGATGCAGCCGACGAGGCGCTCGACGACGAGCAGCGCGCGTGGGCGCTCCAGAATCGATATCGCCTGCTCAGCCAGATGGAAGGCTACTGCAACACCACCGGCTGCCTGCGCGAATACATGCTGCGTTACTTTGGCGACGAGGCCGCGGCCGAGCATGCTGCCGCGGCTGGTGCGGGCAGCACCGCCACGGACGACGCCGAGGGCTGCGGCAACTGCAGCAATTGCCTCACGCAGTTCGAGGTCGAGGACGTCACCGATATGGCCCGCGCCACCGTGCGCTATGTGGCCACGCGGCCCATGCGCTTTGGCAAGTCGCTCATCGCCGATGTGCTCCACGGTGGCAACACCGAGCGCATCCGCCAGATGCATCTGGACGAGGATTGCGGCTACGGTGAGCTGTCGAGCGAATCGGTCGGGCGCATCAAGGACATCATCGGCCAGCTGTGCGGTCGCGGTTATTTGGCAACCTCGCAGGGGCAGTATCCGGTCGTGGGGCTGGGTCCGCGTGCCGTCGAGATCGAGGATGAGGCATTTGCCTTTACCGTTAAGCGTCGTGCGTCCAAGCGCAAGGCCTCGGCCCGCGCCCGCCGTGCGGTGGATCTGCTGCGCGAGGAGGCCGAGTTGGACCAGCGCCCGCGCGTGGGCGACGATGCCGAGTTGTTCGAGTGCCTGCGTGCCCTGCGCAAGGAAATCTCGACCGAGCTCGAGATGGCGCCGTACATGGTCTTTTCCGACAAGGCCCTGCGCGGCCTGTGCCGCCTGCGCCCGCAGGCGCGCGACGAACTTATCCAGGTCAACGGCATTGGCGAGAAAAAAGCCGACGCCTATGGCGAGCAGTTTATGGCGGCGATTGAAGAGTTTGAGTCCGAGCATGCGCGGGATGGAGCGTAACGATGGCAACCGACGATAAAACCTACCGCACGGGCGTGTCCGCCGTACCGCTATACCAGCAGGTCATGGACGACCTAAAGGGCGAGATTGCGCGCGGCGTGTACGCGGCCGGCTCGCGCATTCCTTCCGAGATGGAGCTCGCGAAGTCTTATGGCGTGGGGCGCATCACCGTGCGCCGCGCCATTGAGGAGCTGTCGCGCGCGGGGTATCTCAACCGCCAGCAGGGGAGGGGCACCTTTGTGTGCGCTCCCAAGCTCAAACGCAAGATTCGCCAGAAAGGCGACGTTCAGAGCTTTACTGAGGGCTGTGCCGCCAACGACATGGTGGCCGGAGCACGCCTGGTATCGCGCACGGTAGTTGCGGCGACGCGCGAGGACGCGGCGTTTTTTGGCGTGGAGCCCGGCTGCGAGCTCATCGTGGTCGAGCGCGTGCGCACGGCAGATGGCGTGCCCGTCATGCTCGAGAACAACGCTTTTGTGCTGGCCGACCATCCCTACCTGCATACGCTTGCCGACAAGGACCTCGCCGATAACTCGATCTTTGCGCTCGTTGCCGAGCATTCGGGGCGTGCGCCGCTCAAGTCCGACCCCTGCACCGTGGAGATTGCGCTTGCCGATGCTCAGGCGGCTCCGCTGCTGGAGGTGCCGGTCGGCGAGCCGCTCTTCTATATGGAGGCGTACTTTACCGATGCGGACGGGCGGCCCCTGCTGCTCGGGCGCCAAAAGATCGTGGGCTCGCGTTACGTGTTCGACATCTAACGTCCATAGATAGAACAACATAGAACAAATCTGCTGAAACGACTTCACCTGTGACAGCTCGCATGCTATAAATAGAACAACATAGAACGACCGCAGGTACGAGCTGCCGTCGTCCAAAGCCGCCACACAAGGAGGAGCGTCACCGTGAACGCACATGATCTGATTCAGGAAATTATCGAGCGCAAGGGTAAGATCGAGAACGTCTTTTGGATCGCCTGCGGCGGTTCGATGATCGACTTGATGCCGGCCAACGAGCTACTCAAGCGCGAGGCCACCACGTTTGCCTCGACGGTCTACACCGCGCGCGAGTTTTGCCTGATGGCCCCCAAGAGCCTGGGGACGAAGTCGCTCGTCGTCGCCTGCAGCCACAGCGGTAACACGCAGGAGGTCGTCGACGGTTGCGAGATGGCGCTGGCTGCCGGTGCCGAGGTCGTTGCCCTCACCGACTGCGAGGGCTCCAAGATCGATAACGGCAAGTGGACAACCTGGGTCTATCCGTGGGGCAAGGGCGAGTCGCAGGCCGAGGTCCCGCAGGGCATCGGCGTTCTGATGGCTGCCGAGCTGCTCGACCAGCAGGAAGGCTACGAGGCGCTCGCCGACATGTACGCCGGCCTT
>CAJJPN010000009.1:0-28405 GCA_905193635.1 Coriobacteriaceae bacterium | reverse complement strand
GGGCAACGCGCGCCGGAGTCTCCAGCAGGCCCTCACGAGTTGGATCCTCGCCTACGCCCTCAAGCAGCAGCTTAATGGCGGCCTCGACTTTTTCCTGATCGACCATCTGGGCCTCACTTTTCCGATTTCACGTTCGCGCTATGGTACCACGCCCTCCGGCATCGACCACAAGCTACATAGTATGGGTCGAATAGACCGGATCATCGCGCCAAAGTTCAACCGCATCACAAAGCGCAACGCCCTCGCGCTCAGCACGGGCGCGCGTAGCGTTCATATCGATCACGCGCTGGTTGCTCGAGCCCCTAAAGCGCAACGAGATATCGTACAGATCTTGAACAAACGGACCGTCCACCAACATGTCGAGGCAGGCAAGGATGCGGTCCGTCACCTCGGTATGATGACGACCGCCCGGCATAAGCTCCTCGAGTACGTCGCCAGTAAAGCACCAAATAGTCTTCCCCGACCCCACTGGATAGGCCGCGCGAACACGCTCAATGAAATCAACGAGCCCCGCCTGGTTCTCGGGTTCCATGGGCTCCCCGCCCAGAATCGTCAGGCCATCAATAAAGGGATGATCGAGACTCTCGATGATTTTGTCCTCGACGGCACGATCGAACGGCTTGCCCGCAGCAAAGTCCCACGCGACAGAGTTAAAGCAGTTCTTGCACCCACGACGGCACCCGCTCACAAACAGAGAAGTACGAACGCCTTCCCCATCAGCAATGTCGAAATACTTAATGTTCGCGTAGTTCATAAGTAACCTTCCTGGGGGTCTGGAGCATATCATCCCGTCCTCAAACATTCTCGGCCTTCGGCCTGCGAAACTGCGGGCGGGACGATATGCTCCAGACCCCTCGCGAGCGATACTCGGTGAACGAAGCGAACATCGAGTATAGGGTTCGAGGTCTAATAAAAACTTTGTTGCAGCTCAACCGCTATCGCAAGCAAATCGCAGCTGCAGCTCGAATTATTTCCGCTAAGAACTTCGAGGAGTGAGCAGACCGCATACTGCATCTCAGCTACGTCAACTTGGCTGAACCGAGGGGGCCGCTTGGGCTTTTGCTCGATATGGGTTCCGCACGCAAAGAAGGCCACTTAATGTGGCCTTCGTCTTGCGCAGGACTGTCCGAAATAGCGAGCAAATGTCCAAGCGGCCCTCTCGGTTCAGCCCCGAAGCGGTACTAGAGATGCAGCACGCGGTCGCGGATCTCCTCGGTTCGACCCTGGTTCCAGAATTGGGTACCGATGTAGCCGCACGTACGGCGAGCGACGTTCATCTTCTCCTGATCGCGGTTGCCGCAGTTGGGGCACTCCCACACCAGCTTGCCGTCATCCTCGACAATCTTAATCTCGCCATCGTAGCCGCACACCTGGCAGTAGTCACTCTTGGTGTTGAGCTCGGCGTACATGATGTTGTCGTAGATGTACTGCATCACGCGAATGACAGCCTTAAGGTTGTCCTGCATGTTGGGAACCTCGACGTAGGAGATAGCACCGCCCGGCGAAAGCTGCTGGAACATGCCCTCAAACTTAAGCTTATCGAAGGCATCGATCTCCTCGGACACGTGGACATGGTAGCTGTTGGTAATGTAGCCCTTGTCCGTCACGCCCGGAATAATGCCAAAACGACGCTGCAGGCACTTGGCGAACTTGTAGGTCGTCGACTCAAGCGGGGTGCCGTACAGCGAGAAGTCGATATCGCTTTCGGCCTTCCACTCGGCGCACTTGTCGTTCATGTGCTGCATGACGGCCATGGCAAACGGCGTGCCTTCCTTCTCGGTGTGGCTGTGGCCCGTCATGTACTTGACGCACTCATACAGACCGGCGTAACCCAAGCTGATGGTGGAGTATCCGCCCACGAGCAGCTTGTCGATCGTCTCGCCCTTCTTAAGGCGCGCCAGGGCGCCGTACTGCCACAGAATCGGTGCGGCGTCAGAAAGCGTGCCCATCAGGCGCTCATGACGGCACAGCAGGGCACGATGACACAGCTCAAGGCGTTCGTCGAAGATCTTCCAGAACTTGTCCATGTCCTGATGCGAACTCAGCGCGACATCGGGCAGGTTGATGGTCACAACACCCTGGTTAAAGCGACCATAGTACTTAGGTTTGGTCGGGTCATAGTTCAGCGCATTGGCAACATTGTTAAAGCCGTTGCCCGAGCGGTCGGGCGTCAGGAAGCTGCGACAACCCATGCAGGTGTAGCAATCGCCGTTGCCCGCGGTCTCGCCCTTCGACAGCTTGAGCTCGCGCATCTTCTTCTCGGAGATGTAATCGGGCACCATGCGCTTGGCGGTGCACTTGGCAGCCAGCTGGGTCAGGTAGAAGTACGGGGAATTCTCGTGAACGTTATCGTCCTCGAGCACATAGATAAGCTTGGGGAATGCCGGGGTAATCCACACGCCGGCCTCGTTCTTAACGCCCTCGTAGCGCTGGCGAAGCGTCTCCTCCACGATCATGGCAAGGTCGTGCTTCTCCTGAGGCGTACGGGCCTCGTTAAGATACATAAAGACCGTCACGAACGGCGCCTGGCCATTCGTGGTCATAAGGGTCACGACCTGATACTGAATCGTCTGGACGCCGCGACGGATCTCGTCACGCAGACGGTCCTCAACGACCTCACGGACCTTCTCGGCAGACGCAGAGACGCCAAGCTCCTCGAGCTCGCGGGCAACCTCGCCGCGAATCTTCTGACGGCTTACCTCGACAAACGGAGCCAGGTGGGTCAGCGAAATCGACTGACCGCCGTACTGGGAAGAGGCGACCTGGGCGATAATCTGCGTCGCGATATTGCAAGCAGTCGAGAAGCTGTGCGGCTTCTCGATCAGCGTGCCCGAGATAACGGTGCCGTTCTGGAGCATATCCTCCAGGTTCACCAGGTCACAGTTATGCATATGCTGGGCGAAGTAGTCCGAATCGTGGAAGTGAATCAGGCCCTCGTTGTGGGCATCCACGATCTCCTGGGGCAGCAGCACGCGTTGCGTCAGGTCCTTGGAGATCTCGCCGGCCATATAGTCGCGCTGAACGGAGTTGACGGTCGGGTTCTTGTTGGAGTTCTCCTGCTTGACCTCTTCGTTATTGCACTCAATCAGCGACAGGATCTTGTCATCGGTCGTGTTCTTTTGGCGCTTCAGGCTCTGAACATAGCGGTAGATGATGTAGTGGCGGGCGACCTCGTAGCAGTCGAGACGCATAATCTCGTCCTCGACCAGATCCTGGATCTCCTCGACCGATACGGTGTGGCCGGCCTTCTCACATGCCTCGGCGACGTTTTGTGCCGCATAGATCACCTGGCGGTCGGTAAGGCGAGAGCCTTCCTCGACCTCCAAGTTTGCGGCGCGGATCGCATTGACGATCTTATCGATGTCAAAGGTAACCTCGGTGCCGCTGCGCTTGATGATCTTCATCCTCTTGCCTCTTTCGCATCGTAGCCTCATTGCGCTTCAGAGCCAAACGATGCCCGGCAGGGTTTGACCCTGTCTTGCGGCGCCGTTGCGCAATCTGTGTTCTCGATAACCATAGGCCCTCATGCGGACAATCCTCGCAACCAATCCAGGGGCTCAAAGATCCATCCAAATAATGGGGCGAATAAGGTTCTCGTTCTCTGTCCGCCATCTATCATACGACAAAGAGGCATCTATATCCTGTATTCTTTTTTTAGGCCAAACACAACATATAGTGTTTCAGCAGGTCAAAGCAATTGGTCAATTTGCAGACGCATTATAAATGAAGGCCTCTTGGCAGGCTGCTAAAACGTTATCAACCCAACTACCTGCACAGCAGTTTTGAAACCCCCTCAACCGTGCCGCCGCCAAATAGCACCAAAACCAAGCCGCTCACGCCAAAAGAATCCAAAAGATTATGCTTGACCAACATGTTGCGGTCATGATGGGCCAGGACACATGCAATCTGCCGGCACCCCTACGGGATGCGAAGACCATCGCGTACGGACCTTGGATCAATATTTGATGACTTATTTGGCGGCGCGCTTGGTGGCAAAAAACAAAACAGCCCAGAGGACATAGCCTCTGAGCTGCGAACATTTGGTGGGCGTTAGAAGATTTGAACTTCTGACCTCTTCCGTGTCAGGGAAGCGCTCTCCCCCTGAGCTAAACGCCCGATCAAGGGTGCACGAGTGCGCACGGAATAATATAACGGAGCTCCCACCCAGTGGCAAGAACTATTTTTTAAAAAGCGGCGATTTGCGACCCTCTCCGTCTCGATGCGGCGCGAACAGCACACGAAAAGTCGCGTTTGTACCCCCGATGAACTGCACGTTCGCGTAAAATAACTCCATTATGGGCAAATGATGTCCAGGCGGTTTACAACACGGCATCTGGGGGAGGGGCATGTCGGACGCGCGTTCGCTGCAAAAACAGTTCAATCGCATGCTCGCCACGTTGCTGGTGGCGCTTGCTGCTGCCGGAGCCGTAACGTATGCCTGGTACATCTATAACGCCAACCGCCACATAACCGACGTCAAGATGGCGGCGGGCACGGGCGTGACCTTCCTTATCTCCAACGAGTACGACGGCGAATACAAAACCAACGCCGGCCTGAGCTTTACGGGTCTGCTCGATCCCGTCTCGACCGACAACGTGCTCAATGGCTTCCAAAAGGTAACGGGCTTTACCGGCGGAACCACGCAGGACTCGCTGTTTGCCAGCATGTTTGGCACGGCCGAACATTCCGACTACTACAAGACCTCCCTGTACCTGGCCACCAACTCGGCCGCGACCGACGTGTACCTGTCGGGCATTGACTTTACCGAGCAGGACCCGGCAAACCCCATCTCTACCGCTCTGCGGGTGGGCCTGGTTACCTATGCGCCGGGGCAGGGCGATACCGTTACGGGCCAGTACGTCTTTGAGGTCTCGGGCGAGCGCAATCCCCAGGCGCGCTACAACACGCTCGACGGCAAGGATGCCGGCGAGAACGAGCAGAATCACCTGGTGCTCGACAGCACCCGCTCCGATGGAACAACGGTTCATTTTGACCAGCTGACCAGCGCAAACTTCTGCGACTACAATGAAGACACCGGCATCGTGAGTCTCAAGGAGGCCACGACCAAGATTTGCAGCCTACCCGCTGCCGCCAAGGGCGCCAGCCGCAGCACGCCCGTGCGCGTGGACGTGTACGTGTGGCTGGAGGGCTGCGACCCCGACTGTACCAACAACCTGGCCGCCACCAGCCTGCAATCGCTGGCGCTGCGCTTTGCCGGTAAGCGTTCGTAGGGGGGCTGGGCATGAGTGCATCGAACATCAAAGACATCCTAGGCTCGCGCCGTCGCATGGTTGCCGCGGCCGTATGGATGTTGGTGCTGGTAGCCGCCCTGAGTGCGGCTACCTATGCCTGGTTTAGCAACTCGCGCTACACCAACGTGACGCCCGTGGCGCACACGGTAAGCGACGAGAGCTCCGACCTGCAGATTGGCCTTTCGGCCAACGGGCCCTGGGACACAACGGCCACACTTGCCGCCGCCGACAAGACGCTCTATCCCATCTCGACGTCAGACCTTTCCCGCTTTTGGCGCGGCACGTTCCAAAACGCCGCGGGTATCACGATCGACTACGCCGACTGCACCGCGCAGCTGGATGACTACGCCCTTTCGGGCACGCTGTACCTTAAGGGCAGCGATAGCGCGCTCAACGTGTACCTGTATCAGGGCCAGATGAGCGTGACGAGCGACCCGCAGCTGCTGGCCGCGCTGCGCCTGGGTCTGGTAATTACAACCCAGTCGGGCACGCAAACGCATATCTTTACCTGCGACGATCTGGGCAATACCGCGGGCGCCACCAGTAGGCGCACCACCGCGCAAGACGGCGTGGTCGTGGCAGCTGGCGCCTCGGGCTGGACCTACACCGCCGATCCCGCACGCGCCATAAGCGCCTACAGCATGGACGGCACCGGCGACACGCCCACGGCGCGCGCAGCCGCCACGCCCATCTGCACGCTGGCCGCCAACGAGGTGGCAAGCGTTCGCTACGTTGTGTACATGGAAGGCTGCGACGCCAATTGCATCGACGAGGCCCAGGCCCGCGATGTGGTGCTGCAGCTTGCCTTTGCCGCGGCCAAGGCATAAGGGGGCGAGTGGCATGCAAGATAAGAAGCAGGTGCAGCTAGACGGCAGC
This sequence comes from Coriobacteriaceae bacterium, assembly GCA_905193635.1. GTDB lineage: Bacteria > Actinomycetota > Coriobacteriia > Coriobacteriales > Coriobacteriaceae > Collinsella. The sequence continues at coordinate 22,277 of CAJJPN010000009.1, read as the reverse complement.
GAGGCAGAGACGGCGCGCGTCAACACGGCGGCAACCGCCGCCTTCGAGCCCACCGAGCCCGCAACCACCACCCGCCGCCACACCCGCCGCGCGTGTGCTTACATTGCACTCGTTATGGTGGCTCTCGCCGCCACTTTGGGCGCCGCCACCTACGCGTGGTTCACGAGCAACATGAAGGTCAATACCAACTCGGTGAGCGTGCACAGCGACACGTCCAAGCTGGTGCTGGAGCTGGGCGACGCCGATCGCGGCAGCTGGTCGCAGCAGGGCGATGTTTCCCTGACTTCCAATGCGGCTGGCGCCGTGACGCTCTACCCGGTCTCGACCTTCGATCTCAACGGCTTTGCTGCCTGCGCGCAAAACAACTCCGCCGGCGATGCCACGGTGTTTGAGCAGGCAAAAGACAACGGCTCCGCGTTCTACCACGGCTGGATCAATCTGCGCCCCACCATTACCGGAACGGGCGCCAGCAAAGTAAAGGGTAAGGTCAGCTTGTATCTGGCCGAGTCGTTGGTTCCCCAGGGTGCCGATGCCGAGCTGCTGCGCGCGGCCCGCGTGGGCATAAAGATCTCGAGCGGCAACCAGGTGCTTGCCACCAACATCTTTGAACTCGACGGCTCCGATAGTGGTCACCGCGCCGAGCACCCGGCGACTGCCCCTGCAGGCCTGGCGGGCTACACCGAGGGCATGCTCCTGGGCTGGCAAAACGGCCAGCTCGCTTGCGGCACCAACGTGACGCAGGACCCTGCCGCCTTTACGTTGGACACGAGCGAGACGGCCACGCGCCCGCAAAACGCGCTCGCCACGCTGGGGCTTGGCCAGACCTATCGTTTGGACATCTATTACTACATCGAGGGCACCGACCCCGATAGCGCCGACTATCTGTATCAGGATCCGGGCACCTTGCACCTGGCGCTCTTTGCGACCTTGGACGGTGAGTAGCAATGGCACGCGTCACGCCCGACAACCGCCGCCCGACCACCGGCGCTCCGGTTGCCGCGCCCACCGATATCGACCTGCGCCGCAAGCTCACTACCACCGTGGTGCTGGTGCTGTTTGCGCTGGTGGCGATAGCCATGGCAACCTTTGCCTGGTTTTCCATCGCCGATAGCGCCAAGACCCGCATGCTCATGATCGACGCCAACGCCGACGGCTCGCTGCGTTTTGACCTGGACGGGCATGCCGCGTTCGACGAATACGTGCACAGCCTGGGTTTTGATCAGATCTCGGCACGCATTGCCAGCGAAAAGGGCGTGGACATCGACGCGTCCAAGCTCAAGCCCGTCACCACGAGCGACTACCAGACCTTCACCTTCGAGGACGGCTCCACCGCCGATCCCGCCACCGGCGCCTACCTGGAGTTTACGCTGCACTTTATGAGCAGTACGGACCTGCGCGTTCGCCTGACCGGGCAGGATGGCGATGGCGGCGTGTCCGGCACGCGGTTTAGCTCCGATACACAGGGCATGGCCAGTGCCATGCGTATGAGCTTTACCGCCGATGGTCGAACGTGGGTCTACAACCCTAACGGGGGCGGCGGTTCATCTGGCTCGGCCACCGTCTTTGGGCTCGACTCGGGTGCTGCCACCGCGGCCAGCGACATGTTCGACCTGATAACAGAAACGGACAAGCCGGTAACCGTTCGCATATGGCTCGAGGGAACGGACCCAAATTGCACTAATATGCTAAAGGGAGCTAACTATTCGGTATCGATGCGCTTCGAGGGCATCGAGGAACAGTAGATATGCACGGCGGCCACCGGGCCGCGCACGACCTAGACAGACACGGTAGTAAGGGACATTATGCAATCTGTTAAAAAAGTCGCATCCATCGCGCTGAGCGTTGTCATGTGGATCATCATCCTGGTGGCGGCCCTGTATGCGTTTACCACGCTCGCCACGCGCGAGGACGGCAGCGTCTCTGACATCGCCGGCTTCACCCCGCTCGCCGTGCAGTCCGACTCCATGGCTCCCACGTTTAACAAGGGCGACCTCATCTTCATCAAAAAGTGCGACACCTCCAAGCTCGAGGTGGGCGACATCGTGACGTTCCATACCATCATCGACAACGAGTACGCGCTCAACACGCACCGCATCGCCGCCATCGACGAGGTCAACGGCATGCGCAGCTTTACCACCAAGGGAGATAACAACGACGTGGCCGATACGCACATCATCAGCGACGGCGACATCGTGGGCAAGTACGTGTTTGCGTTGCCGCAGATGGGCAAGGTCATGGACTTCCTGTCCAGCTCCATGGGCTTCCTCATTGTGATTGTGCTGCCCATGCTGTTGTTCTTTATCTACCAGGTGTATCACCTCATCGTGGTGGGCATGAACCTCAAGCGCGCTATGGCCGAGGAGGACCGCCTGGCCGCCGCGGCTGCCATCGTGGACGCCGAGGGCAAGGGTGACACTACCGTCACGGCCGATAACGCCGCCGAGCAGCTTGCCCAGGCCGAGGCCAAGCTCGAGGAAGCTCGTCGTTTAAAGGCCGAGGCCGAGGCGGCGATGAACGCGACCAAGCAGGAGGGTACCGACGGTGAGTGAGTTTCTGGGATTTGCCTGGGAGCTGCTGGCAAAGGTTGTCTACAACGTCGTTGCCGTTGTGAGCTCCATCCTTAACCTGCTGGTGTTTGGCTGGGTTGAGTACTTCAACATCTTTATGACCTACTTCACCACGTTTGACCTGGTAGGCAAGATCGGCGCGGTCATTCTGTTTGCCATGCTCATCGCAGTCCCCGTGCTGATTGTGGCCATCCTGATCCACCACTACCGCATCAACCGTCGCCTGCATCGCGACGACACGTCCAACAAGGCGCTCTATCGCGAGATCGGCCGCCTGAACAAGCAGGTGCTCGACCTCATGGACGAGAAGAACAAGCTGCTGGCGCTCAAGGTCAATGCCATGGGCGGCACCAAGCAGATTCCGTACGTGGGCGCCTCGGCCCTGGCCGACGACCATCTGCCCACGGTGGGCAACGTGGTGGGCGCCGCCGCGGGCGCCGGTGCGCCTGCGGGCGAGGGCGCTGCGGCGACGGCCGTCATGTCGGGCAACGCGTCGCTCGCGCTCGATGGCGAGGGCGTCAAGGATGCCGCGGCCGCCATGGCCAAGGCCACCGTTGAGGCCAAGACCCTTGCCGAGGAAAAAGAGATCGCCCAGGCCAACCGCTTCCCCAAGCTGTCCCTTGTGGACCTTAAGTACCGCGACTGGGAATCGCCGGCCTACGACGATGCCATCTCGCTGGAGGACTTTGTCGACAGCTTCCGCGCGTTCGCCTGCAGCCAGATGAAGCTCTACTACACGCCTGAGGTCATCCGCCGCTTTGTGGCCGGCATGGCCGCCTCCAAGCTGCTGATCCTGGAGGGCATCTCGGGTACTGGTAAGACCTCGCTGCCCTACAGCTTTAGCCGCTATCTGGATAACCCCGCGACCATCGTGTCGGTGCAGCCGAGTTTTCGCGATCGCACCGAGGTACTGGGCTACTTTAACGAGTTTTCCAAGCGCTTTAACGAGACCGAGTTCCTCCGCGCCGTGTATGAGGCGGGGCTTCGCCAAGACCCGTCCATGATCGTGCTCGACGAGATGAACCTCGCCCGCGTGGAGTACTACTTTGCCGAGATCCTGTCGGTGCTCGAGATGCCCAGCCACGACGAGTGGGTGCTCGATCTGGTGCCTACCCAGTGGGCCGCCGACCCCAAGGGCCTGCACGACGGCAAGCTCACCATTCCCGACAGCCTGTGGTTTATCGGCACGGCCAACAACGACGACTCCACCTTTACCATCACGGACAAGGTGTACGACCGCGCGATTCCCATCGAGCTCAACGAGCGCGCCGATGCGTTTGAGTGCGAGCCGCACGAGCGCGTGCACGTGACGGCCGAGCATCTGCAGTATCTGTTCCAGAAGGCCAAGGTCGAGTACGTGATCGACGAGGAACTGCTCCAGAAGATGCACAAGCTGGACCAGTACCTGCAGACCCGCTTTAAGCTGGCCTTTGGCAACCGTATCATCAAGCAGATGTACGACTTTATCCCCGTGTACGTGGCGTGCGGCGGCACCGAGCTGGGCGGCATGGACTACATCATCGCCCGCAAGGTGCTTAAGAAGTTTGAGTCCATGAACGTGAGCTTTGTGCGCGACGAGATGAAGGGCCTGATCGAGTACATCGAGAAGACCTTTGGCGAGGGCGGCCTGCCCGATTCCGTCATGTATCTGCAGCGGATCCAGAACTTCTACTAATGTCGTAAGCGCGGGGCGATGTGATGTCGCCCCGTCCCTTTCCGATCGATCCAATCTATGGAGTAACCCATGTCCGAGACCATTCAGGACCTCTATACCAGCTTCTCCGAGCAGATGGAGCCCATCCAGGAGGACAGCCGCTACTTTCGCTATCTGTTTGAGATGGCGCAGGCCTCGGGCACCACGATCGAGCAGCAGCGCGAGGAGCTCGTCAAGGTGGTGGACGAGGAATGGATCAGCATGATCGAGGACTCGCTCGACGCCATCAACACCATTATCGAAAAGCCGCGCCGCTTTATCACCACCGAGGAAGAGGTGGTGCCGGTCTCGCTCGCTAAAAAGATCAGCGCCGACAGTGTCCGTCATCTGAGCCAGAACACGCAGTTTTTGGCGCCGAGTGAGGACGGCGGCGTTCACCCTACGCGCATCCTCAACGTCAATACCGTCGAGACGTACGACCTGTACGAGAACCGCTTTATCTACCACCTGATTCAGCGCCTGCTGACGTTTGTAGACAAGCGCACCGACGTGATCTTTTGGTCGACGGGCAACGAGATTCGCAACCGCTTTAAGATGCACAGCAAGATCGACGACGCGTACGAAGAGATCGAGTACAACGTCGAGATGACGGTCAAAAACCGCCAGAGCTTTGCCGAGAACGACGCCGACAACATGGACGTCTTTATGCGCATCGACCGCGTGCGTCGCCTGGTCATGGCGCTGCGCGGCGCGTCGTTCTGCCAGATCATGAACGGCTGCAGTGCGGTTCGCAGCCCCATCCAGCGCACCAACCTCATCATGAAGGACCCCAACTACCGCAAGTGCTACCAGCTGTGGCAGTTTATGGAGCGCTACGACAAGGTGGGCTACAACATCGACGTGCAGCAGCAGGCGCTGGCGTTCGATGACGAGTACATGGTGCAGATGTACACCAACCTCATCAACAATTACGCCGTCTTTAAGAGCCTGACCGACGACGAGCGCAACCTGCAGGAACTCGAGAGCGTGCAACACGCACCGGTGGCGCCCAAGTTTATTAAAGAGATCAAGGAGGTGCAGGTCGATAGCCCCGACTTGCCCGATGTCGAGGTCCGTCGCGTGTTTGTGGAGGAGGTCACGCAGGCCCAGCTCGATGCCGAGCAAGCGCTGGCCGAGGCACGCGAGCAGATTGAGGAGCTCCAGGGGCAGCTTACGTCCTGGAAGGTGCAGGCCCATGCGCTGACCGACGAGCGCGATGACCTGGCCGACGAGCTGGACGAGGCCAAGACGCGCGAGCTGGTGTTGACGCAGCGCGCGCAGATTGCCGAGGCGGATGCCGAGGAGCTGCGCGGCTCTCTGGAGGATGTCGAGGCCGGCAAGAAGGCCGCCGAGGATGCCGCCGCCGAGGCGCGCTCGACCGCCGCAGCCCAGCTTGAGCAGATGCGCGCCGAGACCGATGCCGAGGTCGCGGCTGCTCACGCTGATGCCGATGCGAAGGTTGCCGCCGCCGAGCAGGCGGCCTCCGAGCAGGTCGCGCAGGTCAAGAGCGACGCTACTGCAGCCTTGGCCGCCAAGACAGCCGCCGATGCCGCTGAGCTGCAGGCCGCCAAGGACGCAGCCGCGGCCGAGCTTGCCGCCGTGCGCGAGGTGTGCGCCAAGGAGGTTGCCGAGCTGCATGCCGCGATCGACGCCGCCCGTGCTGCCGCCGATTCTGCCGTTGAGCAGGCTACGGTGGATGCCAGCGAGAAGGTCGCCGCTGCCGCTGCCGAGCGCGATGCCGCCGCGCGTGCCGCCGAGGAGGCTCGTGCCGACGCCGACGCGCGTATCGCTGCAGCTGAGCTCGAGGCAGGGGAGCGTATTGAGCAGGAACTCGCCGCCGCCAAGGCCGCGCACGAGCGCGAGCTCGAGGCCGCCCGCGCGGAGATGCAGCAGCGCTTGGCCTCGTTGGCGCACGAGCTGGAACAGGCCGAGCGCGATCGCGCCCGCGCCGAGCGCCGTGCCGAGGGCAACAGCCTGTCGCGCTATCTGCTGGCTCGCTTGCGCGGAGAGGCCGCCGAGGGCGATGTCGCCACGACCGTTGAGGGAGATGAGACCGACGTTTCGGCATCTGACGCCACTGACGTCGAGCCTTCCGCAAAGGACGCCGACAAGTGATGAAGCACGTGCTCCGCGTGATCAACGTGCTGGCGACCGTGGTGATCCTGGTCGCCTTTGTGGTGCTGCTGCGCACGGTGTTCACGCCCGCCGGCGAGATCCCCACCATCATGGGCTATGGCTTTATGCGCACGCTGACCGGCTCTATGGAGCCGGCGATTCCCGTGCACTCGTTTATCGTCGTCGATACCGACAACAGTCAGGCCTACCAGGTGGGTGACATCATCACCTTCCATTCGTCCGATGACGCGCTGGAGGGTTCACTCAACACGCACCGCATCGTTGCCGTGGAGGCCGCGGCCGACGGCACGCCGGTCTACCGCACCAAGGGCGATGCCAATCCGGTCGAGGACGCCGCGCCCGTGCCCGCCGCCGACGTGGTGGGCCGCGTGGTCTTTGTCTCGGCGGGGCTGGGCGTGGTGGTCTCGTTGCTCACCAATCCGCTGCTGTTCTTTCCGCTTATCGTGGTGCCGCTGATCGTGCTGCTGGTGCTCGAGATTCGCCATATGGTCAAGACAACGCAAGAGGTGGCACGCGCCGAGGACGAGGCCGCCCTGCGCGCAGCCGTGGAGCAGATTCGCGAAAAGCGCCGTCGCGAGCAGGAGGAGCAGGGCGACGCCGGTGACGAGGGCGATGCCGACGGTGGCCATACCGATGAAAGTGCGGAAGCCGATCCCGGCGCCCCAGGCGATTCCAACCGCTCGGCATAGCTCTTCGGTGCCTTTCGTCCCTGCAATTTGGATGCTCGTAGATGTTCCGAATCGCCCGCATTTCCGTATCAATATTCGTGCTACAGTTTGAGCGCTTTGTTGCCAATTGATTTCTGGGGAGTGGGATGGAACAGAAGCGCTCGGCGCAGTGTGCACGTGAAAGGGCTTCGGTACCGATGACGGCGGCGTCTGATTTTATCGTGCCCGAGGGGACTGACGAGCTGAGCCGCAGCACCCGCCGCGCATGGCGCGACCGCCTCAACGACGCCCAGGCGCGCAAGATGGCCCTGGGTACGCTCGCCGCGTTTGCCGGCGGTACGTTTTGGGGTTTTTCTGGCACCAGCGCCAGCTACCTCTTTGACGTGTGCCATATCGAGACGTTTTGGCTGATGAGCGTGCGCCAAGTTATCGCTGGCCTGCTCTTTATGTTCGTTGTGCTCAGAAAAGACCGCGACCGCTTGATCGAGCTGTGGACTACCCCCGCCGATCGCAAGCAGCTTATTCTGTTTACGATCTTTGGCCTGCTGTTCAACCAGCTTTGCTATCTGTCAGCCGTGCGCCTGACCAACGCGGGCACCGCGACTGTCTTCCAGTGCCTGCAGCTGGTGGTCGTCATGGGGTATGCCTGCGTCACCGCGCATCGACTGCCGCGCACGCGCGAGGCTCTTGGCATTTTGCTCGCATTGGGCGGAACGTTTTTGATCGCCACGGGCGGCGACCCCAGTACGCTCAACATCTCGCCGATGGGCCTGCTCTCGGGCCTTTTGTGCGCAGTGGGCGGTGCCTGCATAGCAATCATCCCTGCCGGAATCCTCAACAAATACGGTAGCCCGGTCGTCACGGGCTCGGCCATGCTTTCGGCGGGAATCGTGATGAGTATCTTTACCCAGCCGTGGGCGCATATGCCGGCGCTCGGCCCCTCGGGTGTCGGCGCGCTCGCGATATTTATTGTGGTGGGGTCGTTCTTCGCCTATATGTTCTACATGCAGGGCGTTAAGGAGATTGGCTCGGTGCGCGCGAGCCTCCTTGGAACCATGGAGCCGGTTTCGGCCACCATCACCAGCGCCCTTATGCTGGGAACGGTGTTTTTGCCCACCGACCTGGCGGGCTTTGCCATGATTATCGCGATGGTGTTTTTGACGGTGTAGCTGGCGCCAAGACGGAAAAGGCGTTGTGCCACATTTTCGCCAATTGATGTCCGTGTCTGGAGTTTAGCTGTCGATGCTCAAAATGCCATAAACTAGTAACGTTATGGACTTTTTCATTGCGACTCAATTGCGAGGATTTCTTTATGGCTGGTAATCACTTTAAGGGCAGCGATAGCGGCCGTCCTGCAGTTCCGCCGCGTCCGAACGGGGCTGGTAAGGCCGGCACGCCGGGCGGCGCTGGGCAGGGCGGTTCCGGTAAGCGCGTGTCCCCGGGCGAGACGGCGATGTTTACCGCTCTGTACGAGCAGTCTCAAAAGGCAAAAAAGACCGGCCGTGCAAGAGGGAATGTCTTTGCGGGCGGTGCAACCTCCACGTCGCAGCCGAGCGGGGCCCCTTCGATACCTGCGAACAACGCAGGTGCTGCCAACGCCGCGAATACCGCCGGCAACGTTAATGCCGGCAAGGCCGCCAACAATACTCCCTCTGCCGGTGGCGCGGGGCTTACGGGTAACCTTGGCACGATTTACACCGGCGCCTCCGAGACTGGCACGTTCGCCCGCCTGGATGATAGCGGTGCCGAGTTTGCGGGCTCGGGTTCCAAGGAAGATTATTACGATTTTGGCTTGAACTACGGTAGCGACGCTTCGTCGAGTTCGACCTCTGACGGTCTGGTCCGTCATCGCCATCGCAAGGGCGAGCGCAAAAGGCGTCACACTGGCGCCATTATTGCCGCTGTAGTCGCGGTGCTTCTCGTTACGCTTGGCGCAAGCGGCTTTATGCTGCTTAACTCGGCAAAGACCGTAAAGAGCGAAGCGAAGGAGGCTGTCGAGATCGTCGGTGGCCTTAAGGACAAGGTCACGTCGGGCGATTTTTCGACGCTGCCTGACGACGCGAAGAAGATCGATGAGCTCTGCGACAGCATGAAGGCGGAGACCTCGAGCCCGCTGTGGACGGCGGCTTCGTTTATCCCGGTGTATGGCAGTGACATCAATGCTGCCCGCACCATGATCGACGCCCTGTCCGATGTCTCTAGCGGCGCGCTGATTCCCATGGCCGACAACCTCTCGCAGGCAACGCCCGGCAAGCTGTTCCAGGATGGCATGATTAACGTGTCCGCGCTGCAGGCGGTCGCCGATTCGCTTTCCAACAGCTCGAAGGTGTTCAAGAGCGCCAACGAAAAGATCCAGGGCATTGGCGATACTCATATTTCCCAGGTGACCGAGCTGGTCGATAAGGCCAAGGACGGCTTTGCCACCCTCAACGGCGCGGTTGACGCGGCGGAGAAGGTCGCCCCCGTCCTTCCCCAGATGCTCGGCGCCAACGGCCAGACGCGTCATTATCTTGTGCTCGCGATGAGCAATGTCGAGATCCGCGCCTGTGGCGGTTTTCCCGGTTCTCGCGGCGTGATGTCGGTGACTGATGGTAAGCTCGAACTGGGCGATTTTGTCAAAGTCGACATGATGAAAGAGCCTTTGAGCCCGCTTCCCATCACCGATGAAGAAGCAAACTTGTTCACGACCGGATGGGGCCTGACCGGATTCAACACGCTCGGATACACGATGGGTGACGTTACGATGACGCCCGATTATCCGCGTGCGGCTCAGCTTGCCAGCGATATGCAGAAGGCCATTGTCGGAGATGACATCGACGGCGTATTTGCAGTCGATCCGGTATTTTTGCAGTATATGCTCGGCATTGTAGGCGGCACACAGCTTCCTGACGGTACCGTCGTTGATGGAAGCAACGCTGCAAAGGTGCTGCTGCACGATATTTATTGGAATTACCCGGTAGAGGAACAGGACGCCATTTTTGCGGCGGTTGCCGGATCGGCTTTTAACAAGATCGTGGACGAACTGGGCTCCAGCGATATTGCTAAGATTGCTGGAGCCATCGAAAAGGGTGCTTCCGAGGGTCGCATCCTCATGTATTCGAGAAACGATGACGAGGAAAAGGCCGCGAAGGCCCTTGGAATATCGGGCGCCCTCCAAGCCGATACGTCGGAGGCTCCGATCTTGGGCGTCTATGTGAACAACTACAGTTATTCAAAGATGGATTGGTTCCTCGATAAGCGAGTCACCATCGATTCTTCGGTTGAAAATGCCGATGGCTCGACGACGTATCGAGTGACCACCTCGCTCAAGAACACGATGACCCCCCAGGAGAAGGCCGAGATGCCTGGTTATTTCCAGGGCCATAACGGCATTAGCCAGGATATTGATGATGAGGTACTGAGGCTTTATCTCTATGCTCCTGCGGGAGGCAGCATTTCGGACATTAAGACTTCGGGCTCCGGTTCTATCGAGATGAACGAAGCGACGCACGATGGCTTGAAGGTTGCATGGGGCGGTGTCCACATGCTTCTTGGACAAGACATAAAGGTTGAGTACACGGTCACGACTTCGAAGGACTCTGGGCACAAGGAGCTTAAGGTTCGTACCACGCCGACCGCTCAAACGTTCGAACAGGATAAGTAAGATATGAAGTACTTTGGCACCGACGGCTTTCGCGGTGAGGCCAACGTTGGGCTGACGGTAGAGCACGCTTATAAGATTGGCCGTTTTGTGGGCTGGTATTACGGCGCCAACCGCGAGCGCAAGGCGCGCGTCATCGTGGGCAAGGACACCCGTCGCTCGAGCTATATGTTCGAGGCGGCGCTGGTGAGTGGCTTGGTCGCGAGCGGTGCGGACGCCTATATGCTGCACGTGATCCCCACGCCGGGCGTAGCGCATCAGACCGTGGAAGGCTGCTTCGATTGCGGCATCATGATCAGCGCGAGCCACAACCCGTTTTGCGATAACGGCATTAAGCTCGTCAATAGCGACGGTTTTAAGATGGACGAGGACGTACTGGAGCTCATCGAGGACTACGTCGATGGCAAGAGCGAGGTGCCGCTGGCCACGGGCAACCACATCGGCGCCACGGTGGACTACATGCAGGGCCGCAACCGCTACATTGCCTCGCTCATCGCCAGCGCGAACTTTTCGCTGCAGGGCGTCAAGATCGGCATCGACTGCGCCAACGGCTCGGCGTCCTCGGTGGCCAAGCCGGTGTTCGACGCGCTGGGCGCCGACGTGCGCGTGATCAATGCCGCGCCCGATGGTTTTAACATCAACGTCGACTGCGGCTCCACGCATATGGAGCGTCTGCAGCGCCACGTGGTGGAGCAGGGCCTGGACGTGGGCTTTGCCTATGACGGCGATGCCGACCGCTGCCTGGCCGTGGACGAGCGCGGGCGCGTGGTCGATGGCGACCAGATCCTGTACGTGTGCGGCGTGTACCTGAACAAGCACGGTCGCCTTTCGGGCGGTACCGTGGTTCCGACGATTGCCAGCAACTTTGGCCTGATCAAGTCGTTGGAGCTTGCCGGCCTAAGTGCCGTGACCAGCGGTGTGGGCGACCGTCACGTGTATGCCAAGATGCGCGAGGGCGGTTACAGCCTAGGCGGCGAGCAGACGGGCCATACGATCTTTGGCGATATCGAGCGCACGGGCGACGGGATTATGACCTCGCTGCGCGTGATGGAAGTGATTCGTGCCGAGCGCGAGACGCTCTCGCAGCTCACGGCTCCGTGCAAGCTGCTGCCGCAGGCGCAGGTGGCCGTGCGCGTGGCGGACAAGGACGCCGCGCTCGAGAACATGGGCGTGCAGAACGCCATCGCCGAGGCCGAGGCTGCGCTGGCAGGCGAGGGCCGCGTGCTCGTACGCAAGAGTGGAACCGAGTCGGTTATCCGCGTGCTGGCCGAGGCGCCCGACCAAGCATCCGCCGATGCCGCCATGAAGCGCATTGCCAACGCGCTCGAGGCTTTATAGCTACGCGGTTTTACCAAACCGCGTAGCTGCTCGACGCTGCAAACGGCCCCAAGCGGCAATCTGACGCTCAATTTCAAGGGCGCGACCAGAAGGTCAGCGCCCTTTCATTTCAAGACTTTAGTCTGCTGGCCGCGCAGCGGCCAGCTTTAAACCACCCGCTATGCGGGTGGAGACAAACGGCTTTACAAAGCCACCCCTCCGACCGATATTGACGATTGTTCAGGCCGTCAAGAATTCGAGTCGAAGGGGTGGTCGCCATGGCCCAGAAGGCCTACAGCCTTTCCCACACGAAGTGGATGTGCAAGTACCACATCGTGTTCACGCCGAAGTATAGGCGCAAAGTGATCTACAACCAAATCAGGAGCGACATAGGGGAGATCCTCAGGAAGCTGTGCGAGTACAAGGGGATCGAGATAATCGAGGGGCACCTGATGCCCGACCACGTGCACGTGCTGCTGGCGATCCCGCCGAAGTACAGCGTCGCGAGCGTCATGGGCTACCTGAAGGGGAAGAGCTTGCTGATGATATTCGACAGGCACGCCAGCCTCAAGTACAAGTTCGGCAACAGGAAGTTCTGGGCGGAGGGCCACTGCGTGTCCACCGTCGGCCTGAACGAGGCGACGATCGCCAAGTACATCAGGGAGCAGGAGTCCCACGACATCGCGCTGGACAAGCTGAGCGTGAAGGAGTACGAGGACCCCTTCAAGAGGAGGTGATCCTGCCGGTTCGACCGGCGCGCCACGGGTCAAGATGCACTAGGCCTGGACGAAGTCCGGGCCCGCGCCTTTAGACGCGAGCCCGGGGCCCGTGGGTTATACCCTAAGAGCAAACCACCCTTTTTAAGGGTGGTTCTGATTTCACGTCACCTTGCTCGCTTGGGGCCGTTTTCGCTGTCGTTGCCAAGACATCGGCGTCAACATGGTTGGCGTTGGCGATGGCGTGCTGGTCAATCCTTACAGCTCGTACAGCGTGGTGAACTTGTCCTGCAGGTAGCTGCAGTAGTAGCGGGCATCGAACGCCATGCCGCATGCGCCCTTGATGAGCTCCGGCGCGTCCTTGGCGCGGCCCCACTGCCAAATGTGCTCGCCCAGCCACGCGCGGACGGGTGCCAAGTCGCCGCTCGCACAGGCGCCGTTGAGGTCGACACCGTCGCGGCACATGGCCGGCACAAACATGGCGTCGTAGGCGCTACCCAGTGCATACGTGGGGAAGTAGCCAAACGAGCCGCCGCTCCAGTGCGTATCCTGCAGACAGCCGCGCGTGTCGTCGGGAACGGGAATGCCCAGATACTCGTCCATAAAACGATTCCAAAGCGCGGGGATGTCCTTGGCCGTGGCCTCGCCGGCAAACAGCATGCGCTCGATCTGGTAGCGCACCATAATATGCAGTGGGTAGGTGAGCTCGTCCGCCTCGGTGCGGATCAGCGACGGCTGCGCGATGTTCACGGCGCGGTAGAGCGTATCCTCGTCCACGCTACCGTAGACCTCGGGCACGTGGCGGCGCAGCACTTCGAGCAGCGGTCCCATAAAGGCGCGGCTGCGGCCCACGGTGTTCTCAAAGAAGCGGCTCTGGCTCTCGTGGATGCCCATGGAGGTGCCGCCCTCCAGGCAGGTGCGCGCGTAGGCGGGGTTCACGCCCAGCTCGTACATGGTGTGACCGGCCTCGTGGATGATGCTGTAGACGTTGGAGATGCAGTCGTCCTCGTAGATGTGCGTCGCGATGCGCGCGTCACCCACGGAAAAGCCCTCGCTAAACGGGTGCTCGGTAAAGGCAAGCGTGGTGTCGTCCAGGTCCAGGCCGACAAGCTTCATAAGGTCGAAGCTCATGGCACGCTGGGCGGCCTCTGGCACGTGGGCGTGCAAAAAGTCGGCAGCCGGCTGCTGGCCGCGCTCGCCGATGGCGTGCACGAGCGGCACGACCGTCGCCTTGACCTCATCGCAAAACGCGTCGAAGCTCTTGGCGGAAAGGCCGCGCTCGTACTGGTCGAGCCAAACATCGTATGGGTCGCGCTTGGGGTCCATGAGCTCGGCCTGATGCTTAAGTTGGGCGACGATTCTATCCACATAGGGCTCAAAGCTCGCCCAGTCATTGGCCGTCTTGGCCTTGTGCCACACGGCGTCGGCCTCGCAGGTGAGCCTGGTCCAGGCCTCGGCTTCCTCGGTGGGGATGACGCTTGCCTCGCGCTGGTCGCGGCCGAGTACGCGAATCTCGTTGAGCAGCTGCGGGTCGTCGATCTTGCCGCCCGCGACGGTCTCTCGTGCCAGCGAGCGCACAAGTTCGACAGACTTTTTGCTGGTCAGCAGCTTGTGATGCTCGCCAGCAAGGGTGCCCATAGCATCGGCGCGGGCCGCGGCGCCGTTGGCGGGAGCAATGGTCGCGCCGTCAAACTCGGCAATCTTGAGCAGGTACTCGCGAGTCCACAGCTTGCCCTCGAGCTTACGGAATTTTTTGACAGCCTTATCGACCTTCATGCCTTTGGGCGTCTTATCCGCTGCGGGCTTGGCCATCTTATCCTTGTTCTTTCCCATACCTATATCCTTGATCTCGCAGACCGGACGCCACGGGTGGGCGTACGGCCAGTTTGCACAGCTACCTACCTTGTACCCAGTGCGAACAAAACGGAACGCGGCGATATGCTCGCAGAATGTGTTATCCTATAGCCCAATGCGTTGACGGAGAGGGTTTTGCCCGCCGCGTCGCCGGCAAGAGAGGGAAGGTCATGGGCTGCAAGCCTTCCTGCGGTGGCAAGGGCCAAGCGTTCACTCCCGAGCAGCGACCTCAACGGGCGCGCGGCTAGCGGCGGCGAAGCCCCAGTAGGGAAGCCGTGAGCCTCGCGATAAGGGGTGCAGAGTGGGCACGGCGGGCCAGACATCCGCTGGGTCAAACAAGGTGGTACCGCGGAATTCAACCGTCCTTGGGCAATGCACATGCCCGAGGACGGTTTTTTGTTACCGAACCGGGCCGCGCATCCGCAGCATCGGGCGGCGTCAGCCGTCCCGGAGCGCGGATGCGCGAGAGACGAAAGGGAAGACATGAGTCTGATTGATGATCTGGTCAAACTCGAGGAAGAGGCCAAGGAGCTCGTCGCAGGCGCCGACGACGCAGCCAAGCTCGAGGCTGCGCGCGTTGAGCTGCTCGGCCGCAAGGGCCGCATCACCGGCCTGATGCGCATGATGGGCAAGCTCGCCCCCGAGGATCGTCCCGTGATGGGCAAGCGAGCCAACGAGATGCGCCAGCTGATTGAGGGCATGCTCGACGAGCGCAACACCGAGATGAAGGCCGCCGCCCTCAAGCGCGCACTGGAGCACGACGCCGTCGACATCACGCTGCCGGGCATCCGTCCGCAGATCGGCCACCAGCACCTGATCAAGCAGATTATCGAGGAGGCCGAGGACATCTTCTGCGGCATCGGCTACACCGTCGAGTCCGGCCCCATGGTCGACACCTCCTACTACAACTTCACCGCGCTCAACGCCCCCATGGATCACCCGAGCCGCTCGGCCCGCGATACCTTCTACGTGGTCGACAACAACCCCGGCAGCGTCGCGCACCCCGAGGCTCACGCCCACGGCGAGTCCGACGTGCTGCTGCGCACCCAGACTTCGGGCGTGCAGATCCACACTATGGAGTCGCAGAAGCCGCCCATCTACATGATCTGCCCGGGCACCGTCTACCGTCCCGACACGGCCGACGCCTGCCACCTGCCGCAGTTCAACCAGATCGAGGGCCTGGTCGTCGACGAGGGTATCACCTTTGGCGACCTGAAGGGCACGCTCGACTACTTTGTTAAGTGCATGTTTGGCGAGGATCGCAAGACGCGTTACCGCCCGCACTTCTTCCCCTTCACCGAGCCCAGCTGCGAGGTGGACGTGAGCTGCCACGTGTGCGGCGGCAAGGGCTGCAACTTCTGCAAGCACAGCGGCTGGATCGAGATCCTGGGCTGCGGCATGGTCGACCCCAACGTCCTGATCAACTGTGGCATCGATCCCGAGAAGTACACCGGCTTCGCCTTTGGTATTGGCGCCGAGCGCGTCGCGGCCCTGCGCTACGACCTGCCGGACCTCAGAACGCTCATGACGGGCGATATGCGCTTCCTGAACCAATTTTAAGTCGACCTGTCCCGGCGGCTTCCCGAGCCACCGCACCTTGCCTTTCAATCGTCGGTTGCGTACCTAAGTACGCGGCCCTCCTCTTTCAAGGCAATCTGCGGCACCTCGGAAACCCGTCTCCGTAGCTGGAGTTTTCCGACTGTTTATTGCAGGCGTTACAGATGAAAGGAGACCAGTTAGATGCGCGTTTCTTACGACTGGCTCAAGACCATGATCGATATTCCGGAGGATCCCAAGACTCTTTCGGACGAATATATCCGTACCGGCACCGAGGTCGAGGCGATCGACACCGTGGGCGAGTCCTTCGACCACGTGGTGACTGCCAAGGTACTCACCAAGACCCCGCACCCCGATAGCGACCACATGTATGTGTGCTCGGTCGACGTGGGCGACAAGAACCTCGACGCCGATGGCAACCCCGCTCCGCTGCAGATCGTCTGCGGCGCGCAGAACTTCGAGGCCGGCGACCACATCGTCACGGCCATGATCGGCGCAGTTCTGCCCGGCGACGTCAAGATCAAGAAGAGCAAGCTTCGCGGCGTCGTGTCCATGGGCATGAACTGCTCCGCACGCGAGCTCGGCCTGGGCGGCGACCACTCTGGCATTATGATCCTGCCCGAGGATACGCCCTGCGGCATGCCGTTTGCCGAGTATGTGGGCTCGAGTGATACTGTGCTCGACTGCGAGATCACGCCCAACCGCCCCGACTGCCTGTCCATGATCGGCATGGCCCGCGAGACCGGCGCCATTTTCGATCGCGATTTCCACGTTGAGCTGCCCGCCATCAAGGCGGAGACTGGCCGCGCGACCGACGACGAGCTTTCCGTCGAGATTGCCGACGAGGGCCTGTGCGACCGCTATGTCGTCCGCATCGTGCGCAACGTGAAGGTCGGCCCGTCGCCCGACTGGATGGTCAAGCGCCTTAACGCCCTGGGCGTGCGTCCGCACAACAACATCGTCGACATCACCAACTACGTGATGATGCTCACCGGTCAGCCGCTGCACGCCTTTGACCTGGACACCTTTGCCGAGCGCGATGGCCACCGCCGCGTGGTGGTTCGCGCCGCCCAGCAGGATGAGAAATTCACGACGCTCGATGGCGAGGAGCGCGTGCTCGACGCCGGCATGGGCCTTATCACCGACGGCGAGCGCCCCGTGGCGTTGGCCGGCGTTATGGGCGGCATGGATTCCGAGATCGAGGACGATACCGTTGACGTGATGGTCGAGAGCGCCTGCTTCAACGCCGGCCGCACCTCGCACACCAGCCGTGACCTGTCGCTGATCTCCGACGCCTCCATCCGCTTTGAGCGCCAGGTCGACGAGACCGGCTGCGTGGACGTCGCCAATGTGACGTGCGCGCTTATCGAGGAGATTGCCGGCGGCGAGGTCGCCCCCGGCTATGTGGACGTGTTCCCCGCGCCCAAGACCATCGACAGCATTAGGCTGCGCCTGGCCCGCGTGCATGCCATCTGCGGTGCCGACATCGAGCCCGACTTTATCGAGCGTTCGCTCACCCGTCTGGGCTGCACCGTCGAGCGCGACGGCGAGGACTTTATGGTCACGCCGCCGAGCTTCCGTCCCGACCTGCCGCGTGAGATCGACCTGATCGAGGAGGTCCTGCGCCTGTGGGGCATGGGCCGCGTGACGGCGACCATCCCGGCTGCCAAGAACCACATCGGCGGCCTGACCCGCGAGCAGAAGCTCACCCGCAAGGTCGGCGAGATCCTGCGCGCCTGTGGCCTCAACGAGACCACGACCTTTGGCTTTGCCGCCCCGGGCGACCTGGAGAAGATCGGTATGTCCACCGAGGGCCGCGGCTGCCCCGTGGTTCTCATGAACCCGCTGGTGGCCGAGCAGACCGAGATGCGCCGCTCGCTGCTGCCGGGTCTGCTGCAGTCTGTGGCCTACAACGAGGCCCACGGCACGCCTAACGTGCATCTGTACGAGGTCGGCAGCCTGTTCCACGGTCGCGAGAACGCCAGCCTGCCCAAGGAGACCAAGTCCGTGGCGGGTGTGCTCTCGGGCCAGTGGAGCGAGCAGTCCTGGAACATGAAGTACCGCAAGCTGCGCTTCTTCTTTGGCAAGGGCATTGTCGAGGAGCTGCTCGCCCAGCTGCGCATCGAGAAGGTTCGCTTCCGTCCCGTCGAGGGCGAGGGCTACGCTTTCTTGCAGCCGGGTCGTGCGGCCGAGGTTCTGTCCGGCGGAACCGTGCTGGGCTGGGTCGGCGAGATTCACCCCGAGGCGCGCGAGGCGATGGGCATCGATGAGGTCGTCGTTGCCTTTGAGCTCGATTTGGACAAGCTGATCAAGGGCGCCCGCAACCAGGAGAACTATCGCGAGTTCTCGCAGTACCCGGCTGTTGAGCATGACCTTGCCATTGTGGTCGACAACACTGTGACCTGCGAGGATCTTGAGCGTCGCATTACCAGTGCCGGCGGCAAGCTGCTCGAGGGCGTGCGCCTGTTCGATGTCTACCGCGATCCGGTCCGCATCGGTGCGGGCAAGAAGTCCATGGCCTTTGCGCTTACGTATCGCTCCGACGACCACACGCTTACCAGCGAAGAGGTCGAGAAGGCGCACCAGAAGATCATCACCAAGGTGTGCAAGGGCGTAAACGGCGAGGTCCGCTCGTAATCTTTGCCGTTCGGAACCCGCCCCCTGCGGGGTTTTCACGGCAACGACCTCGCCGCTTTGCGGCTGCGGGATGTTGCCTTAGAAAACCCCTCTCGGGGGCGGGTTCCTGCGTTAACCTTGTTGCGAGCGGACTGCACCTTCTTCCGGGTGACCGGAAAGTTGGGAGTGCATGGGCCTTTATTGGGCGGTGCGTGGACCTGGGTTAATAACGTACGTATTGCAAGGGCGTGCTGCGTTGTGGGCGGTGCGCCTTTTTGTTAGTATGCAGAGTCGGTGTTACGGATTGTTGGAAACGTAACACGCAACGTTCTGATTGAGAGGGCTCATGCATATTCCCGATAATTATCTGTCCCCGCAGACCGATGCCGTTATGGCGGTGGCGATGGTGCCCGTATGGGTTCACTGCATCAAGAAAGTGCGCGTCACGCTCGATCGCGAGCATATGGCCTTTCTGGGTATTTGCGCCGCATTCTCCTTCTTGCTCATGATGTTTAACGTTCCGCTGCCCGGTGGCACCACGGGTCACGCCGTTGGTGGTGCGCTCATCGCACTGCTGTTGGGTCCCGAGGCCGCTGCCATCGCGGTTTCGGTCGCGCTGGCGCTGCAGGCGCTGCTGTTTGGCGACGGCGGCATCCTGTCCTTTGGCGCCAACTGCTTTAACATGGCTTTCGTGCTGCCGTTTGCCGCTGCTATCGTGTTCCGTGCGCTCAACAGCCGTTTGCACGACAAGAGCTGGGGCACCTCGGTTTCGGCCATCGTAAGCGGCTGGGTCGGCCTGTGCCTGGCGGCCCTGTGCGCGGCGGTCGAGTTTGGTATTCAGCCCATGCTCTTTACTAACGCTTCGGGCGCGCCGCTGTACTGCCCCTTCCCGCTGTCCATTGCCATTCCGGCCATGATGATTCCGCATATGTTGGTTGCCGGCGTGGTCGAGGGCGTGGCGACTGCCGCGATCTACGGCTTTATCAAGAAGACGGCGCCGAGCGTTATCGTCGGGCACGAGGCCGTCGATGGCCAGCTTGCTGCCGAGGGTACAACCGCCAAGAAGACCTCGCTGGTCCCCACGCTCATCCTGGTCGCCGTGCTTGTTGTGGCCACGCCGCTGGGCCTGCTGGCCACGGGTGACGCATGGGGCGAGTGGGACGCAGAGGGCGCCGCGACTGCCGTTCAGGAGGCTGGTGACGACAGTCTGCAGGCTTCAGTCGGCCTCGACACCCCGACCTTTGCCGATGCCCTGCCCACGGGCGATTATCTGCAGGCCTATTCCGAGGAACAGGGCCTTGGCTTTGCCGGCCAGGCTGCGATGTATATTCTTTCGGGCGTGATTGGCGTGGCGGTGCTCACCATCGCATTCCGCCTGGTCTCGCTGACGGTCAAGGAAAGCGGTGCTCATGGCAATAGCCGAGCTGCCTAGCTGGCTTGCGGTCGAGCAGCGTTACGAGCCCGCGGGGGCTCGGCATCGTGTAATGCAAAAGAATGTCCTGCACCTGGCGAGCCTGCTTGAGCGGGTTCGCCTGGGTGGAGGCGCGCACGAGGGCGGGTCGATGGTCGACCGCGCCCTTTCTTGCGTTTCGGCTCCGGTGCGCCTGGTGGGGATGTTCGTCTGCGTTCTGTGCGTGTGCCTGACGCAAGGCCCGCTGTATCTGATGTTGATGGCGGCTATCGCGCTGGTGCTCGTTGCCGTGCGCCCCGTACGCGGGCTGCGGGCAACCTTTGTGCCGGCACTTGGCGCTGCGGGGCTCGCGGTGGTTTTGGCACTGCCTGCCCTGTTGCTGGGCGCTTCCGCTACGGGCGCCATGCTCAAAATTGCGCTCAAGACGTTCATTAATGTGTCGCTTGTGTTGGGCGTTTCATGGACGCTTACCTGGAGCCGCATGTCGGCGGCGCTCAAGACGCTGCATCTGCCCGACGAGGTCATCTTTACGTTTGATATGGCGCTCAAGCATATCGAGGTGCTGGGACGCACGGCGCACGATCTGACCGAATCGGTCATGCTGCGCAGTGTGGGTCGCGCGCCTGAGGGGTTTTCGCGCACCGACTCGGTTGCGGGTATCATGGGCATGACGTTTATCAAGGCGATGGAATGTAGCCACGCGATGGACGAGGCTATGCTCTGCCGCGGCTTTGCCGGTGCGTACCCGGCGCCCGGGCGGAGCGGCTTTGGCTGGCGCGATGCGGTTTATGCGGCCGTCGTGGTGCTGCTCGCCGTGTTGTGCGTGGTGCTGTAGCGCGGGCGGCCGAGCCGTCGATGTGGATAGGGAAGGGCGACGTTTTGGCAAACGATACGAATGGCGTGATGGGCGCGAGCGGTGCTACTGGCGCCAAGAGCGTGCCGCTCATCGAGTTTCGCGACGTGGTGTTCTCCTATGCGGGGCATACGGTTGTCGATGGTGTGTCGCTGCAGGTCGATCGTGGTGAACTCGTTGCCCTACTCGGTCCCAACGGCTGCGGTAAGACGACGATTATGCGCCTTATCAACGGTCTTGAACTAGCGGACGCGGGTGCGTACCTGTTTGACGGGCACGTGATCGATGCGGCATATCTCAAGGATTCCGCAGCCGCTCAGCGGTTCCATCAGCGCGTGGGCTTTGTGTTCCAGAATGCCGACGCCCAGCTGTTCTGCGCTACGGTGGGCGAGGAAGTTGCTTTTGGCCCCGCGCAGATGGGGCTGCCGACAGACGAGCTCGAGCGCCGCGTCCGCGATGCCATGGAGCTGTTCCAGGTTGCCGATCTGGTCGATGCCTCGCCCTATCAGCTTTCGGGCGGGCAAAAGAAGCGCGTTGCGCTGGCTGCGGTCGTGTCGTTGAACCCCGATATCCTAGTGCTCGATGAGCCCACCAACGGGCTCGATGAGGACTCGTGCGACATCGTAGTCAACTTTTTGCTGGCCTACGTTGCTGCCGGTAAGACGGTTTTGATGAGTACGCACCATCAAGATTTGGTGCGCCGCCTGGGGGCCCGTGCCATCTATATCGATCGATATCACCATGTGGTCGAGGCGCCCGTGCCGTCGTATGGAACCGAAAGCGGTGCTGCGGAATAGTTGCTGCGTAGGGTATGTATGGCCGCCTGTGCGACTCTGCCGTGATGGTATAGTTAACCAGGTTTTATGGGGGTGGCTATGCCAAGTTGGAACATTCATATCGCTCAAACGGAGCGCTTGCTGACACGTGCTAGCGTGCTTGCCGATAGCGTGCGCGACCGCAATGCCTTTTTGTTTGGCTGCGTGGTTCCGGATATCTTCGTGGGCTATATGGTCCCTGGCATCGCCGATCCCATCCCGTACCGTATTACGCACTTTGCAAAGCCCGAGCCTATCCCTAAGCCGCGCGAGCACGAGTTCTGGGATACCTATGTGGCGCCGCTGCTTAAAGGCGCACCCGCGGGCGAACCTGCTGAGGCTACCTCGATTGTCGAGGAGCGCGAGCGACTGAACCGCGTGCACTATCCTCAGCGCTACAGGGATGCCGAGCCGGTTGTCGGTCCAGGCGCCTG